>CAZFBL010000006.1:0-27068 GCA_964517275.1 uncultured Candidatus Saccharibacteria bacterium | reverse complement strand
AAAGCTTATAATCAAAATATATGACGAAAACAGAAACATTGCCTTTGGAATTAAGAAAATTAGGTCTGACCGAAAAAGAAGTTCGGGTTTATTTAGCCGCTTTGGAATTGGGTCACAATTCCGTTCAAGTGATAGCTAAAAAAGCTCAAATTAGTCGGCCAACTGCCTACGCGGTAATTAAAAACCTGGAAAATAAGGAGTTAATTGCTGAATCAAAAGAAAGAGGCAAAAGATACTTCACCGCTCAATCACCCGACCATTTATTAGGTATTTTAAGAAGGCAAAAAAGAGAACTGGAAGAGAAAGAAAGAGAATTTCTGCGGATTATTGCCGCTTTGCGGGCTAAATACTATTCAAAGGACAGATGTGAGATAAGAAATTATTCCGGTAAGGCCGGCCTGGAGCTTTTGCTTGATGATTTCTCAACCAGTAACACTAAAGAAATTTACGTCTTGGCCGCTGATAACAAAATTTGGCCGGCCGGACAAAGAGAAAAAGTTTATCAAAGAATCCAAAAAAGATTAGGCCAGATTCGAATTAAGGAAATTTCCGGACAGCCGGCGGAATCTTCGCTGACCTATTTAGAGAGAAAATTCTTTGGGAAAAACCTTTCTTTTAAAGGAATAATTATTATCTACGACAAATTAATCATTCTGCCCTCGTTAAAGAACGGCTTGCTGATTGAAAACAAAATTGTCATCGATTTGATTAAATCTCTGTTTCTTATGGTTTGGCAATCAGAGTAAATTATAAGAACAGAACGGTTCTCGTAACATCTAAACAAGAGTTGTCCTTTCAAATGCGTCCTTGCTCGGCAAGGGCGCATTTTCAATGGCAACCCTTGTTCTTCAAGAAAAAACTAAGAAGTGACTCTTCTTAGTTTTTTCTTGAACTTATTTTCTGATTAAGCCGCCGCAGGGAATAATCTCAACCTCCTGTTTTTTTTAATTGTTATAGAAGTAGGGGTAGAGGGGATCGAACCCCCATCAATGGCTTAAAAGGCCACTGCTCTACCATTGAGCTATACCCCCATGATTTTTAATTCTACCTATATTTAAAACAAAAATCAAGCGACTAGGACTTGATTTTTTAGTTCGAGAACGGTTCTCGGATTACCTAATCCTCCAATTTTCTCTTACGGCGCATCAAAACCATAAACAAAATAGGCAGAGTCAGCCAAATGAATTGGGCTTCCGAACCGATAAATATTTTTTTAACCAGAGGAGTAAAATCAGCCACTGCCTGGCCAGGCAGGAAAGAAAAGATAATTGTCGCCAAAAGGCCTAACTGGACAATGCTTAAAATAAACAATTGCCACCAAGCCGCTTCTCCTCTTTTCTTGATTCTTAAAGCTGAACTAAGAATAGAACGAGGAATTAAGAAATAAAATAGTAAAATCAAGCCAACAAAAACTGAAATTTTTAAAGAAGCCGACGGCTGCTGGCCGATGCCTAGCCAGCCCAAAGAGCTGATTCTCGACCAAGGGATAACCTGACTGATGACCAAAGAGAAATAGCTGCTCAAAAGCAAAATAATCATCCGGTTGCGGCCAAGAAAAAAACCGTAGACCAAAACGGCAATCAAAAAGATAAGGATAATAAACAAGTCCCAGCCGGAAGCGGTTCCCAGATGAAAATTAGTTAATAATTCACGGATGGACATAAAAATAAATTAAGACTGAAAAGCAACTATCCCGAACTCTTGCCTAATTCCTCAACTAGTCTTTTTTGTTGACGGGATAACTTTTTAGGAACTTCTATTTGAACTTGAACAATCAAATCGCCTTGGCCGCGGCCGTACAAATGAGGCATGCCCTTGCCTTTTAATCTGATTAGCTGGCCGGGCTGAGTACCGGTTGGAATCTTTAAATTAACCGGGCCGGCCAAAGTGGGCATTTCTATTTTATCACCTAAAGCGGCTTGGCTGAAGTTGATAACTAAATTATAGATTAAATCGTCGTCCTGTCGCTGGAAGTTTTTGTCAGGCCGCAGATGAATATTGACAAATAAATCGCCGGCCGGGCCGCCGTAAAGACCAGCTTCTCCTTGGCCAGTCAGCTTCAAAACCTGTCCGCCATCGATACCGGCCGGAATGGTTATATTGATCTTTTTTGTTTCTTCAATCCTTCCTTGACCGCCGCATCTGGGACAAACCTTTTCCGGTATTTCCCCTCGGCCATGGCATTTGGAGCAAGGCCGCTGTTGGATAATAAAGCCCAATAGTCCTTGACGACCAGTCTGTTCATAGCCAATCCCATGACAAACCGGACACTTCCTTAGCGATTGACCGCCTTTGCCCTGACACTCCGGACAAATGACCATCTTTCTCAATTCAATTTCTTTCTTTAAGCCGTTAAAAGCGTCTTTTAAGTCTATTTCTATATCTACCGCGATGTCTTGTCCGTATTGGCCGGTCTGTCTGACCCTGGTTTTTGGGCCAAAACCAAACATCTCCTCAAAAATCCGACCGAAGCCCAAATCTTCAAAAATGTCCCGGCCGCCAAAAGCCTCATGAAAGGAACGAAAATCCTGTTGGTTAAAGTCCTGACCGAAAGGAGCCCCTTCGTCAAAGGTTTGGCCGTATTGGTCGTACTGGGCTCTCTTTTCTTTATCGGAGAGGACCCGGTAGGCCTGACTGATTTCTTTAAATTTTTGTTCGTACTCTTTTTTCTTGTTCTCGGGAGCTCGGTCGGGATGGTATTTCAGGGCTAATTTCCGATAGGCCTTTTTTATTTCTTCATCAGAAGCTCCTTTAGGCATTCCCAATATTTCATAATAATCTTTAGCCATAATAAACAATAACAACAAACATAGAATAACAAACAATACTATCTCAATTTTTGCTCGCTATTCCTCGTTCATTATTTATCAGTTAGATTTCAATTATCTGTTGCAAAACTCCTTTCTCCTGAATCTTGATCGCTCCCAGGTAAACCAAAAGTTTAAAGACCAACCAGCTTAGCAAAATGACTAGCCATTTAAAGGGAATACTAAGTAACTTAAGGGTGAAAAAAAGACCGATGGCCAAACCAAGAGGCAGGTATTCTTGGTAAGGCTGGCTAAATTGATTAAGCTGCTGATTGACCAATTGATAAAAGTTTTCTTCAAATTGTTGTCTGTTTTCCGAAACAAGACCATCTTCGGCCGGCAGCTGATAAACGGACATTTGCTCTTCAAGCGCCTCGATAATCGGCTGGCCGATTACTGAATCAAATAAAAAACGAGGAATTTTAATCTGACCCCGATTCTCTAAAGCTAATGGTGAAAAATAATAAACAGTGACTACAACCAGAATCAAGCCGGTCAGAACGGCTGGCAGACCGCGGCGGAGGATTTTACCGACCTCTAATTTAATTCTAACTTTTTTCTCCTTAATCGCTCGCCAAGAGCCAAAAATGAAAAGCAGTAAGGCGATAAGCAAAATAAATAAATAGGTCAACTCAAAGCCGAAAGCGAAGAAAAAGCTGATTAAAATAAGAACAAGAGTAACCAGCAAAACGGCCTTAGACTTAGTCAGAAGCCAATTCAAACTCAAAAAGATTAATAAGATTAAAAAACCGATAGCTGGCCAGAGCCAATTACCATTCCCTGACAAAACATTTTTCAGGCCTAGCCAGCTAATTGCCGAAATCAGAGTGGCTAGACCGGCCAGCGCTGATTGAGTAACTCTGTTTTTCTGCATGTTCATTACCTCTGCCTGTTGAAGCCAGACTTCAACGACTTTAATAAGATTTCTTTCACTTCTTCACTTCTTCATACTCGCCTTCGACTGTCTTTCGGTCTTTGTCCTGATTAGTTTCTTCTTTAGACGATTCGGTTTCTGTCTTCCTTTTTATCTCCGGTTCCGACTGTTCAGCTTTCTCTTCCTGGACTTTTTGATATAATTGAGCGCCGATTTTTTGGACCGCTTGCGATAATTCTTCAATCGCTTTCTTGATTTCTTCCGACTCGCTGCCGTCCTTGGCTTTTTTCAAGGTTTCTAACTTTTCTTCGACTTCTTTTTTATCCTCGGCTTTAATTTTATCGCCTGCTTCTTTAAGAGCCTTTTCGGTCGAGAAAATAAGAGTATCGGCCTGGTTGCGGATTTCAATCAGTCCTTTCCTTTGGCGATCTTCGGCGGCGTGAGTTTCAGCTTCCTGCTTCATTTTTTCGATTTCCTCTTTAGAAAGGGCAGCTGAGTCAGTAATGGTAATGTTTTGTTCCTTGTTGGTCGCTTTGTCTTTGGCATTGACATTCAATATGCCGTTAGCATCAATATCAAAAGTGACCTCGATTTGAGGAACGCCTCGCGGGGCCGGCGGAATTCCATCCAGAATAAATTTGCCCAGTGTTCGGTTATCGGCCGCCATTGGCCGTTCCCCTTGCAGAATGTGAATATCAACGGCCGGCTGACTGTCGGCCGCGGTCGAGAAAATTTGGGTTTTAGAAGCAGGGATGGTTGTGTTTCTTTCAATTAACGGAGTCATCACTCCGCCCAGGGTTTCAATTCCCAAGGTCAAGGGAGTAACGTCTAAAAGAAGAATATCTTTGGTTTCGCCGCTTAAGATACCTCCTTGAATGGCCGCGCCTAAGGCAACACATTCCATCGGATCAACTCCCCGTTCAATCTTTTTACCGACATAATCCTCAATAAATTTTTGAACTATCGGCATTCTGGTTGGTCCGCCAACCATAATAATTTTAGTCACATCCCCGGAAGTCAGCTTGGCGTCCTTTAAAACCTGTTCCATCGGACCTTGGCACTTTTTAACAATCGGCCCAACCAGCTCTTCCAACTGAGCCCGAGTAATTTTCATCGCCAAATGTTTGGGGCCAGCCGAATCAGCGCTGATAAAGGGTAAATTAATATCGGTTTCCAGGGTTGAAGAAAGTTCAATCTTCGCTTTTTCGGCTGCTTCTTTTAGTCTTTGCAGAGCGGTCTTATCCTCTTTTAAGTCAATTCCGTTTTCTTTTTTGAACTGTTCAGCCAGATAACCAGTCAGTACTTCGTCCATATCGGTTCCGCCCAGTTCAGTATCGCCGGAAGTCGCCTTGACCTCAAAAACCCCTTCGCCAAAATCCATTACAGTCACATCTAGCGTCCCGCCGCCAAAGTCAAAAACTAAAATCTTTTCTTCCTGGTCGGTCTTATCAATCCCATAGGCCAAAGAAGCGGCTGTCGGTTCATTGATAATTCTATCTACTTCCAGACCGGCAATCGCTCCGGCGTCTTTAGTCGCCTGACGCTGAGAATCATTGAAATAGGCCGGGACAGTAATAACCGCTTTTTTAATCGGTTCGCCCAAGTAGGCTTCGGCATCTTTTTTGATTTTCTGAAGAAGAAAAGCGGAAAGCTGCTGGGGAGTATATTCTTTACCGCCCAAGCCGATTTTTTCCTTGGTCCCCATCTTTCTTTTAAAGGCGGTAATCGTATTTTCCGGATTAGAGACAGCTTGCCGACGGGCTGGCTCGCCAACCAAAAGATTGCCGTCTTTGTCAAAGGCGACATAAGAAGGAAAGGCTTTGCCTCCGCCAACAACCGTTCCCTCGGCTGAAGGAATCACGACCGGCTTACCGGCTTCAATGGTCGCGGCGGCCGAATTAGATGTTCCTAAATCAATACCAATTATTTTTGTCATACTTAATCAATCTTTAAGCCAGCTGATTCATTTTTTTCGAAACATCTGAAATTTTGGTTATGAATAAATGAAACGGGACGTGAAGAGAGCCCGATAGAAGCGAGCGAAACAAGACCTATTGGAGGGTTCTTGCCCGCAAAGCGAATATTATTTATCCAAAAACGAAAACGGTTTCGGAAAAGATAAATCAGCTGCAAATTTATTTTATTTTAATTGGAATACTTTTGGACGGCGCAGTCGTCTTAGACGCTTTCGGAATAGTAATCTTAATCATTCCTTCATTGCTTTCAGCCGTCGCTTTGTTTCCTTTAACTTCAACCGGTAATTTAATCGTTCTCCGGAAAGACCCTTTTCTAATTTCTTTGCGTAAATAATCCTTTTCTTTGGTTTCTTTCTTCTCTTCGCTTTTTCCTTGAATGGTTAAAACGTTGTTATCAACAGAGACCTGAATGTTCTTGGGGTCGATGCCGGCCAAGGACATTTCGACATAAAGATTATTTTTATCCTGGTAAATATCAACGGCCGGCTCTTCGGCTCGGAAGGTCGGCACGAAAGGAACCCACTCATCTTCTTCAAACTCTTCGGGTAAATGAGAAGGTCTCTCCAAATCCTTAAATGGTTGCCACTTGATAGGCATAGATACATTGACTAATAGTTTATTTCCCTGCAGTCGTCTTTTGGCGACTCTCGGTCATTTAACTATTAGTTCTAACTTAGTTTGTTTTAAAAAAATATTTAAAATTATTTAGCTATTTTGACTTTGCTTGGTCGCACCACTTTATCATCTAACAAATATCCCTTTTGAATTTCTTCGATAATTATTCCTGATTCTTTTCCGGACTCAACTAATTCCACTGCCTCGTGAAATTCAGGATTAAATCTTTTTCCCACAGCTTCAATCTCTTTTATCTTATTCTTTACCAGAATATCATTTATTTGGTCTCTGATTTGCTTAACATCTTTGCTCTTTTTAGCGCCCGACTCTAAGCTGTCCAGAACCGGTAATACTATATTGTGGATTATACCAGCCTGACTAATGGCCACCATTCCAGGTATTATTTTTTCTTCTTGTCTTTTTCGATAATTAATTAAATCCGCCCTAGCCCGTTGAGTTTGGGATAAATACTCCTCCTTTTCTTTTTGGCACTCTTTTAGTTTGCTTTTAAGTCTTTTCAGTTGCCCTCCTGATTCAGTTGATTCTTCTTCTAAATAGGTCAGTTTATCTTTTTTGGACATGGGATCTATTATTCTTAATACTATTCTATCATTTTCCCAAAAGTTGTCAAATAGAAAAATAATATGATAAAATGAAGTTGATAATAAATTTGGCTACAAAATACGAAAATCATACTAATATACATAAAATAAATAATTCGTATATTCGTAATAAATTCGTAATTCGTAGAGATTCTCATGAGAACAATTAACGCTAATGGCATCACCTGGATTGACATTCAAAAACCACTCCAAAAGGATTTAGACGAACTTAAAGAAAAGTTTAGTCTTCATCCTTTTATCAACCGTCAATTCCTGCCGACTATCCATCGGCCGAAAATAGAAGAATACCCTAATCAGCTTTTCGTCGTTCTCCATTTCCCCGTCTTAAAACAAAAAAGCGGCCAAGCTAAATTAATTGAGTTAGATTTTATTTTAACCCCGACCACCTTAATCACCAGTCATATGGCCAGAATTCCCGAATTAGAAACATTTTTTAATGACTGCCAGGTCCAGAAGTACCATCAGAATCAATATTTTAAAACACCCGGGCATTTAGTCTTGGGTTTGCTTGATTGGTTAATTGACGCCTGTCTGCCGATGCTGGACAAAATCGGTCAGCGAATCGAAAGAATTGAAAGCCATGTTTTCAAGGGACAAGAAAGGGAAATGCTTTCCAAGATTGCCCTGCTCAAGAGAGACTTGATTGATTTCCGTCGAGCGGTCAAACCACAGCGTTCGGTCTTGGAAATATTAGAGAGTAAATCGGTCCGTCTCTTTTCTCACGAGTTAAAATCCCTGGCCCAGGAAGTAGTCGGCTCTAACATCAGGGTTTGGAATGTTCTTGAGAACCATCGCGAGTTAGTCAATTCCATTGAACAGACTAACAATTCCCTTCTTTCCTATAAATTGAGCGACGTGATGAAATTTCTGACTGTCGTTTCCTTTATTACTTTCCCTTTAAGCGTCGTCGTCGGCTTCTTCGGAATGAATGTTTTTGACAATATTCCTCTGGTCCGCAAAAATCCGCTGACCTGGCTGATTATCCTGATAGCTATGATTATCAGCACGACAATTATGGTCATCTATTTCAAAAAGAAAAAATGGCTTTAAAACTATACAATACCCTCGGCCGCCGAAAAGAAACCTTTAAACCTCTTAAAAATAATCAGGTTTCTTTTTATCACTGCGGGCCGACTGTTTACTGGACTCAACACATTGGCAATTTACGCGGCATGTTCTGCGCTGATACCGTTGCCCGGACTTTGAAATATCTGGACTATCAGGTGAAGCATGTCCGCAACTATACCGATGTCGGGCATCTGACTAGCGACCAGGATGAAGGTCAAGACAAGATGGAAAAAAGCGCCCGTCAGGAGAAGCTGACCCCCCGACAAATCGCTGATAAATACATTAAAATTTTTGAAGCTGATACTCGGGCCTTGAATCTTTTAGAGCCGACTTTTAAGCCGAGAGCGACTCAATGTATTGATGAAATGATTAAAATGGTTCGGATTTTGCTGAACAAGGGCTATGCCTATTCAACTGATTTGGCTGTTTATTTCGATGTTTCCAAATTCAAAAATTACACTCAACTTTCCGGCCAAAAATTAGAAGAAAAACTTAAGGGAGCCGGTAAAGCGGAAGTGAGCGACCGGCAAAAAAAACATTCGGCTGACTTTGCTTTATGGTTTTTCAAAGCCGGCCAGCACAAAAACGCTTTGCAATCTTGGGACTCCCCTTTTAACTCACCTTTAGTAGAAAACGGACAAGGTTTTCCCGGTTGGCACATTGAATGTTCGGTTATGGCTAATAAATATCTGGGCCGGACCATAGATATCCACATGGGCGGGGTTGAACATATTCCGGTCCACCACACCAATGAAATCGCCCAGTCAGAAGCGGCCAACGGGGTTAAATTCGTCAATTATTGGCTTCATAACGAGCATTTGTTAGTCAATGAGCAAAAAATGGCCAAATCTGAAGGGACGGCCTTTAGTTTGGCTCAAATTAAAGATAAAGGATTTAATCCCTTGGCTCTCCGCTATCTGTTTTTACAGGCCCATTATCGCTCCAAGCAAAACTTCAGTTGGCAGCTGATGGAAGCGGCCCAAAAAGGATTTAACCGCCTGGCTGAACAAGTTAAAGAATTAAGCAGCCGGCCGGGCAAAATCAATCAAGAATACCAGAACAAGTTTGTTGAAAAAATCAGCGACGACTTTAATCTCCCCCAGGCCCTTTCGCTGGTTCAGGAATTATTGAAATCCGATTTGCCCGCTCGAGACAAACTGGCGACCATTCTGAATTTCGATAAAGTTTTTGGCCTGAATCTGTCCCTGCTTAAAAAAGAAAAAACAATCATTCCGGCTGAAATCAAAAAATTGGTTCGGGAAAGAGAAAAAGCTCGGCAGAATAAGAACTGGATCAAAGCCGACCAAATCAGAAAACAAATTGAAGCTAAAGAGTTTGAAATAAAGGATACGAAAAAAGGACCGAAATTGTCCCCAAAATACTAACAAAATCTCCTCTTGCCCAATGGGATAATAATTTTGTAAAATAGGAGGGTTAAACCCTCTTTTTATATATCAAAATGGCTGATAATCAAAAAAAATCAACTAATCAAGAAAAGCCGACTTTAGAAGGACGTTTACCGCCCCAGAATATTGAAGCCGAGCAGTCGGTTCTCGGTTCTTTAATGTTGGACAAAGAAGCGATTATCCGAGTGGCCGACATTCTTAAACCGGAAGATTTTTATCGGGGCATACATACTGATATTTATCAGGTTATGCTTGAACTTTATGATAAAAACGAGCCGATTGATTTGTTAAGTTTAACCAACCGATTGGAAGAGAAGAAAAAAATAGAAGAAATAGGCGGAGCCACTTATTTGACCAGTTTAGTCAATTCGGTTCCGAGCGCCGCTCATGTCGTTCATTACGCCAAGATTATTAAACACAAAAAAGTTCTCCGCGATTTAATCGAAACTTCTGAACAGATTAACCAGCTAAGCTACCAGGAGCCGGATGACGTTGACAATTTGGTTGACCAGGCCGAACAGAAAATATTCAGTATTTCCCAGCAATCAATCGGCCAGAAATTCGTCCCGGTTAAGGATAGCTTAGCCGATGCTTTTGAACGGATTGATAAACTGCACCGGGGTGATGAGGTTACCCGCGGCGTTCCGAGCGGTTTTGTTGACCTTGACAATCACATTTCCGGCTTCCAGAAATCCGACTTAATTATCCTTGCTTCGCGGCCCAGCTTGGGTAAAACTACCCTCGCTCTTGACTTCGCCCGTAATATCGCCACTAAGCAGAAAATGCCGGTTGGCATCTTCAGTCTGGAAATGTCCAAAGAACAACTAGTTGACCGTCTTATCTGTTCCCAGGCCGAGGTCGACCTTTGGCGAATGCGGACTGGCCGTCTCTCGGGCGAGGGACCGGATAATGACTTTGAACGAATTCAACGAGCTTTAGATGAATTGTCAGCCGCCCCTATTTTCATTGAGGATTCACCATCGCCGACCATCATGCAGATGAGAACAGTCGCCCGCCGCTTGCAAGCAGAACACGACTTAGGTCTTATCATTATTGACTACCTCCAGTTAATTCAGCCGCGCAATTCTTATGATTCGTCGGTCCAGCAGGTAACCGAGATATCGCGCAACTTAAAGGCCCTGTCCCGAGAGCTTAATCTGCCGGTTCTGGCTCTTTCCCAGCTTTCCCGAGCGGTTGAAACCCGTTCACCGGCCATTCCTAAGCTTTCCGATTTGAGAGAAAGCGGGAGTCTGGAGCAGGACTCGGATGTCGTCCTTTTAATCTATCGTGAAGATAAAGACCGGCCGAACACCGACCGAAAAAATATTGCCGATATCATTATTGCCAAACACCGCAACGGTCCGACCGGCAAGGTAGAGCTTTTCTTTAATGAAAGTCAAGTCAGTTTTAGAAACTTGGAGAAATATCTAGGCGAATAATAAGAATTATAAATCGATGTTTCCGGAATCCGTCAAAAAACTTATTGACCAATTAAGCAAACTGCCCGATATTGGCCCGCGAGCGGCTACTCGTTTGGTTTTTTATTTACTTAACCAAAAACAACCGGACCTGGATGAATTATCCGAATCAATCAAGAAGGTTAAAACAGAAATCGGCCTCTGCCAGCAGTGTTTTAACCTTGTCTCCAAGGGAGAAAATCTTTGTTCCATTTGTCGGGACAAAAAAAGAGAAGTCAGCGCAATTTGTGTCGTCGAAACGGTTTTGAATATTCCGACTATTGAGAAAACCAAACAATATAACGGCCTTTATCATATTCTGGGCGGCTTGATATCGCCGACCGACGGCATCGGCCCGGACAATTTACGGATTAAACAACTAATTGAAAGAGTCAAAAAAAGTCAGCCGCCGGTTAAAGAGATTATTTTCGCCTTAAGCCCAAGCACTGAAGGCGACACTACTTCTCTTTACATTGAACGATTGCTTAAGCCGATGGGAATTAAAATAAGCCGCTTGGGTCGCGGCTTGTCAATGGGCAGTGATTTGGAATATATCGACGAAAATACCTTAACTAACGCTTTTTTGGGGCGTAGATAGAATCTTTAATATTTCTACTTCAGTATAGGGCTGACGATGCCCTTTTTTCTTTTGATAACGTTTCTTGGGCTTATACTTTAAAACGGTAATCTTTTTGGCCCGATCCTGCTTAAGAACTCTGGCCTTAACCTTAACTCCTTTGACAAAGGGAGCGCCAATTTTAAGCCCCGAGCCTGTCGAAGGGTCTTTGACCACTAACAAAACTTGGCCGAAGATAATTTCTTTATCCTCGGCTTTGTCTAATTTCTCTACTTTAATTTTATCGCCCGGCGCCACCAAATACTGTTTGCCGCCGGTTTTAATAACCGCTAACATAGGTCTAACATCATATAATAAATTAAAATAAAAATCAATGTTTCCGAGTTGCCAAGCATTGAGGCCCGGCCTTGACGTTCAAGGGGCCCTTCGCGAGGAGGGCATCCCTCGGAAAACTCTTAGGACGGTTTATCTATTTGTTCTATTTCTATTTCTGGCTTCTCGCCGCTAATTTTAGCTGTATCTTTGCCTATCTTTCTTAATTCCTTAGAGGAAATATTATACATATTGACCGTTGTCTTAAGGCCGTTGCCTAATTTTTGATGGTAGGCGCTATAACTTTTAACATGTCTGCCCAGTTTGCCGACCAATTTGATAATCCCCTTGGTTGATTCTTCTATTTTCATCCCCCGCAAGCCCTCCAGGATTGTCTGTAGATAGGCGAAAAAGGAAGTTGGCGAAACAATATGAACTTTCTTTTCTCTAACCGCATAATCCAGCAAGCTTCTGGTATTGACTTTAATCGCCCCGATTTTATTAACCAACAAGTCGTAATAAACAGCTTCAGCCGGAATAAACATAAAAGCGAATTCGTAAGTCCCCTCCTTCGGCCTGATGTACTTGGCCGTCTCGTCGATTCTGGTCTTTAAATCCTGCTTGAAGGCCTTTTCCAGTTGTCCCCTTCGGTCCGGATCGTTTTCTTCAACAATCCGGTTGTAGTTCTCCAAGGAAAACTTGGAATCAATCGGGATTATTTTATCTTTAAGGAATATAACCGCGTCAACTATTTGGCCGTCCTTAAACTGATACTGCATTTGGTATTGACTGGGATTAAAAATATTCTTCAATAACTCTTCCAAATAGTATTCACCCAAAACTCCTCGTCTCTTCGGATTGGTTAAAATATTTTCCAAAGATTGTAATTGTTCAGCAAAGCCGACTACCCGCTTATTGGTATTTTTCAATTCAGTCAATCCGGCGGTCACCTCCCTGATAATTTTAGCGCTTTGGCTGAATTGCTTCTGGACTGACTGGGCTGATTGGCTTAGCTTACTGTCAACGTCCTGCCTCATCTGGTTTAAACCTTGCTGGAGCATCAACAAAGACTGGTTGTCCGGTTCTGATTTGGCCGGTTTTTTCCGCAGGACAGAAAATAAAATCAGACCGATAATTATTAATAAAAGGACGATGATAAAATATTCCATAGCTTTAGTATAGCAAATCCCCCGGTTTAGGCAAATTCAAAACAAGACCGGACTTTTTTAGCCTAAGAATCCAGCAATAATTTCAGCCAGGACAAATAGAACATAGATAATCAAAAGATAAAGCCCTTCCCGTCTGGTAATTTTCTGGCCAGTTCGCAGAAAAATCAGAAAACAGACAGCGGCAACAATCAAGAAAAAACGGCCGATAGCAAAAGGTGAAAAGTCGGCTATTCTAATCGGCGACAAAAAAGAAACAAAACCCAAAACCAAGGTGACTGGAATAATAATCGAGCCCATTATATTGCCGACAACCAGCCAGTCATTTTCACGGCGAGCCGCTTGAATGCCAAAGAGAATCTCGGGCATGGCATTGCCTAAACCGACAATCAGCGTGCCGATTAAAACCAACGGGCAATTCAGGCAAATTGAGAAGAAAGTAGCCGATTTAACAATCCCCTCGGCCGCCAAAAGTAGCAAGATGATACTGCCAATCAAAATGCCGATATTCTGGAAAGCTGTCTTAAAAGTAAGCGGATGTTTGATTCTATTATAAGGCTTGCTGAATCTATCTTCCTTTCTGAAAAGCCAGTAGATGTAGATGACAAAAGCCAAGATTAAAATGAGCCCATCGGTTTGAGAAAGAAGGCCGTCAGCAATCAGAAGCATGGGCAAAACAGCGGCAATCAAAGTAAAAATAGCGCTTCCCTGGACAGTCCGGCTGGCCAAAGTTAAACCTTTTTTAGAGATAAGAGCGGCTAAGGCAATAGCTATTGTTAAATCAACAATGTTCCCTCCGACAATTTCAGAAAAAGAAAGCTGCGGTATCCGATGGACGACCGAACTGAGTCCGACCGAAAAATTAGGAATCGCCCCGGCTAATGCCATCGTAAAGAAGGCAACGACGAATTCTTTCCAGCCTAAAAATTTAGCCAACTTTACCAGCGAATTAATCAACCAACCGCTTGATAAAATTAAGATGATAAAAGAAACAACGAAGACGGCAATGTAAATAAAAAACATAAATTTAGAGCTTATGTTTAATAAACCACCATTTAGTTAGTTCAATTAAAGTTACATTGAGTAGACCCAGTCCTAAAATCAATTGCCAGTCGAACAAGTCCAAGGGAACCGTTCTTAAAAGATTTTGGAAGGGCGGAAAGTAAAGAGCGGTTATTAACATGGCCACTCCAAATAGCCAAGCGACAATTAAAAATTTGTTGGAGAGCGGGTTGATTCGCCAGAGATTACGGCCCAAACTCTTACAGGAAAAAATATAAAAAAGTGAATCAACCGCTAAGGCGGTAAAGACAACCGAACGAATATGGTCCAGACTATAACCGGAATATTTCAAAAGGTAGAAAAATAATCCCAATAGGAACAAATCAGTCAATAAACCAATAATGAAAATCAGTGTTTTCATTTCGCCCGTCAGCAGCGGTATCCCCTGGCCTTGCGGTTTTCGCTTCATCAGGCCTTTTTCCTTTGGTTCAAAGGCCAGAGCGACATTGGGCAATCCGTCTTCAATCAAATTAACCCATAAAATTTGAGCGGCCAAGATCGGCAAAGGCCAGCCCATTAACAAGCTAAAACCAATCAAAATTACTTCGGTAAAGCTGTCAGAAAGCAAATAAGTGATTACTTTGCGGATGTTATCAATAATCGCCCGTCCCTCTTCAATGGCGGCGACAATAATACTAAAATTATCGGTTAAAAGAATCAAATCGGAAACCTCTTTAGCGACATCTGTCCCCGAGCCTAAAGCCAGACCAATGTCAGCCTGTTTGAGAGCCGGGCTGTCATTGATTCCGTCACCGGTCATCGCTACCACCTGGCCGGCTTTTTGCCAGGCCCGAACGATTTTCAATTTCTGGGCCGGTTCAACCCGGGCATAAATCTGAATTTCTTTAATTTTTTTCTCAAACTCTTTATCGGATATTCTTTCTAAATCCTTGCCTTCCAATATATTTTCTTTCTTTACCCTAAAACCGAGTTTTTCGGCAACCGCCTGAGCGGTCAAGCGATGGTCGCCGGTAACAATTATCGGCCTCATCCCGGCCTGGCGACACAATTGAATCGATTTCTTGGTCTCTTTACGCAAAGGGTCATGCAAAGCGAAGAAACCAACAAAGATTATCTGTCTATCATTTTCTTCTTTGGCTAAATCTATCTGTTTGTTCTCAGTCTGCTGGTAGCCGACGGCCAGAACTCGCAGTCCTTGCCTGGTTAAATGCTCATATTTCTTCTCTAGTTCTTTAAAATCAGTCAATAACAGTTTTTCCGGCCGGCCGTCATTATCCAAATAAGAAGACATGGCCAATATTTTTTCCGGCGAGCCGACTAAATACAGAATGTTTTTATTCTTATCAAGCCGATGAAGACTGGCCGCGTATTTAACGGTCGGGTCAAAAAGAAATTGGTCAATCTTAGGTTGTCTTTCAATCAACTTATTTCTATCCAAGCCAGCCTGAATGCCGGCCAAAAGCAGCGCTTTTTCGGTCGGCCGACCCCGGATAATCCACTTAGCAGTTGGTTCATTCAAATTCTCAATAAAAGATTCGTTGCAGAGCATGCCGATTTTCAGAGCGAGAATATGAGATTCCTGGCCATCTTTCCTAATTTGCCGATTAAATTTCTGACCGTCGCTCAAAAGCTCTCGGTTGCCGGTATAGATGCCGGCTACTTCCATTTTGCCTTTAGTTAAAGTGCCTGTTTTATCGGTTAAAATTATTGAGGTACCACCAAGAGTCTCGGCCGAGGCTAATTTTCTGACCAGTCCTTTTCTTTTTAAAATCCGCTGCATACCCAAAGCCAAGATAACCGTCATAGCGACCGGCAGGCCTTCAGGAATAGCGGCCACTGCCACGGCGATAGCGGTCGTAAACATCTCAACAAAAGGACCACCGGTGAGTACTCCTTCGATAAAAATAGCCAAAGAAATAATAACAATAACCAGGCCGACTATTTTGCTGAAGCGAGCCAGCTTTCTTTGGTAAGGCGTTTTCTTTTCCTTGGCTTCTTTTACCAGCTGGGCTAAGCGTCCGATCTCAGTCTGGCGACCGGTTTCGCTAATGACCGCCTTACCCCAGCCATTCTCAATCATTGTCCCTAAGTAGACCATATTATCGCGGTCAGCCAGTGGTTTTTCGGCCGGCAAAATCTCCTCATTTTTAGATGCGGCCAGCCATTCGCCCGTTAAAGCCGATTCATTAATCTTTAAATTATGGGCTTCAATAATTCGGCCATCGGCCGGCACCTTATAACCGGCTCGCAGAAAAATAATATCGCCGGGAACCAATTTCTCTTGAGAAATTTCTTTCTCTTGCCCCTGGCGAAAAACAACCGTCTTTATTTTAAGAGCCTTTTTTAATTTAGTCAGGGCCTGATTAGCCTTGCTTTCCTGAAAATAGCCGACAACCGTATTTAAAAGAACCGCCCCGAAGATAACAATAGTGTCGGTATATTCTCTTAAAACCAAAGTGACAATACCGGCGAACAGTAAAATATAAACCAGCGGACTTTTTAACTGTCTTAAAAACAATCTAATCCGGGAAAACCCTTGTTCTCTAGGAAGTCTGTTAGGACCAGATCGCTTCAATCTTAACCCGGCCTCCCGATCGGTCAAGCCGTCCGGCTGCGTTCCCAATTCGATTAAAGTCTTTTCAATGGAAAAACTGTGCCATTGTCTCCGCATACATTTATTATAGCACATGACCGGCTAAATCTAAAAAAAGACTCCGCTATTCAGTATCTGCGGAGTCCCTTATTAATCTTATTTTTCTATTATTTGTCTACGGAATTTTTTCCTCTTTTCTCAGAATTTCTTCCTTGATTTCTTCTACTCTTTGACGTCCCTGCCGAATAAGCGGAAAAGCGAATATCGAAATATAGCCAGCAGTTATCATGAATATTACGATAGCCGCTGCCGGTAGGCAACCTGGCCCGAATTGAAAAGCAAGACAGAAAAACACAATCACCTCAAAAAGAATCAAATTTAAGAAATCTCTTACTCTTTTTTTTGATTTGCGATTAATCCTCTTCATCTCCGGATCCCTGTCAATTATAATACTCAGTTCCCATTCTTGCATTGCTTCCTCCTTAATCTATAAATTGTTAAAGAAATTATCTGCTCTTTACCTTGAGCAAATTCCGGCCGCTTTTCAGGATTCAATCAAACTTTAAAGATTTTATTCTTTAACCGACCTCTTGTTAAGAGGAAAATGATTAAACCGCTTAAGACAAACAGACTGAGCCATTGGCTGACAAAAAGACCGAAATAATGAGGGTCGGCTAAAGGCGTATCAGCCGCCCGGCTGAAATCCAAAAGAAAGCGGGAAACGGAATACCAAGACAGAAAAAGCACAAATAATTGGCCCGGTTCTTTAAGGTGATTCTTCAAAAACCAAAAAACCAAAAACATAATCAGGCCATTTAAAGCTAAATATTCGGCAACCGGATGGCGCAGTGTCCCGTCCGGCCATTGGATAGACCAAGGCAAAGAAGTAATTGCTCCCTGATGGTCATTAATTAAAGAACAACCGATTCGGGCAATGAAAATACCCAGAGCCAGAGCCGGCGTGATAATGTCAGCAAGCTGGCTGAAAGATAAGACAGGCCATTTGTCCTTGCTGGGAACCCTGTCATCGTTCCGCGGTGACTTCCCTAAGTAAGCCAAATGGCCTGTCTTATCTTTTCCCTGAACGAATTTCCAAGACAGCCAACCTGATAGGCCGGCGCCAAATAGGCCGCCATAAAACATTAAACCGCCAGCCCAGATTTGAAAGATTTCTAAAGGATGGGCCAAATAATATTGAGGAAATTGTAACAGATAAGCCAAACGCGAACCGACCAAACCGCCTAAAAAAATAAAGATTATCAACCAAAAAACCTTCTTTGGTTCAATTTCTTTTTTGGCCGCTTCTCTAAAAAATAACCAAGAACCGACCAAAAAAGCCAAACCAAGAAAGAATCCCCAAGGATAAATACTCAACCAGCCGATCTGGACCTGGTTATAAGAAAAGTAGTCTAACATTGTTTATATTTTAACCTAAAAAGGGCGTCTCTTAAAAGGGCGTCCCTCGGAAATCTTAAGAATATAGCTTGTTCTTTAGTTTAGGCGAATATTCAATCATCAGCTCCTTGGCTTTGACCAGGCTTTTCTCAAACAGTCTATCCTTGCCTCTGATTAAAATAGTCGGCCCGCTGAAATCTTTTGGTTCAATTAAGAGGTCGCCCTTTTGAGTTAATTCCTTAATTCTTTTATTTTCCTCTTTATTGCGGCCAACGATAATTTTATTATCTTTAATCCCCGACCGCGTCCGCTCTGACTGAGCTTGCTTCGGCTTTAGACGAGCCTGCTTCGGCTTTAGACGAGCCTGCTTCGGCTTTAGACGAGCCTGCTTCGGCTCTAGACGAGCCTGCTTCGGCTTTAACCGATGGCTAACCCAGAAATGACGACCCAATTTTAACAATTGAATATCATTGCCTTCAGCCTGCGGCCATCTAGCCAGCAGTTCCTTAAGCCGCTGGCCGAATTGAGGGTCGGTTAGAAGACAGCCGCCGGCCGGTGTCGGATACTCTTTAACCCCCCATTTTTTAGCCAAAGCTATTTGCTTTTTTCGGCTCCGACCGGAAATATCCAATAATTTATCCCGCTTAACTAATCTTTTTTTCTCAATCAGAGTCGGTTCAAGCAATTTAGCCGACAAAGGTCGCAACAAATAACCCTTTAGCCCCGATTCTTTTTCAATCAATTCCAGAGCTTGTTTATTCTGCGACATCGGTCGTTCACCCAGAACTTCGCCGGTGGCGACGAAATCAAATTCTTCTTTTTCCATTATCTCTTTTGCTTCTTTCAACATTAAAAGATGGCAGTCCAGACAGGGATTCATCGTCTTGCCATAGCCATACTTCGGTTTTTTGACTATCCTAAGATGTTCCTCTGAAAAATCAAATTTTTTAAGTTTGATTTTCAACTCTCGAGCCGCCTTGTCGGCTAACTGACTATCAAAAAAATAACTGACAAAAACTAAGCCAGTTACTTTAATCCCCTGCTCTTGAAGAATTTTAACTGTTAATATGGAATCCAGTCCTCCGGAAAAGAGAACCAATCCCTTAATTTTTCTCGGCATTTAAAAGAATTCTAACAAATTAATTTATCTCTGGACAAGTAAAAAACATTATCAAATAGTCTTGATATTCTTTTTTTTCAAATCAGGAGCCAGATTATTCAATCACCTTATAAACCTCATCGCCTTCTCTGACCTGTTGTTCGACTTTCAAGCCGATGGCTTGTCCTTTTTTAGCTGTTTCAATATTCTCGTGCTCTATCTGCATTGAGTCAATACCCTGTTCGAAATCGCTGGTTGCGCCCTTGACGTGAATTTTATTTCCTACTTTTAACTCATTATCGGTAATCTCAACTACAGCCACGCCGATATTAGTAAAATAGTGGGTTACCTTACCGATTAATTTTTCTTCGGCCATTTATTTATCACCTCCTTTCATTGAATCTTTCTGAATCTTTGATTTAACCAAAGATTCGAGCGTCTGCCTAAAACGGACATAATTTTTGTCGCTGAAACAAGTTCTAGACAAAAATTACGCAGCCCCAACCGGACTCGAACCGGTGTTTTCGCCTTGAGAAAGCGATGTCCTTGGCCGCTAGACGATGGGGCCCTTTTATTTAATTTAACACAAATAACCAAATTTGTCCAACTAATTAAGGAAAACCAATTGATAAGCGAAATAGGTTATACTCACTTAACCAGTAACTTATCGGCTTTTTCCGGCTGAGCCATCACTTCCTTAACTACTTCTTCCAAATGAACAGCCCGAGAAGCTTTGACCAAGACAATATCAGCTGTAGTTAATTCTCGCTGTAAGGCCAAGGCCGCCTCGGCTGGTCGTGAGAACTCTAATACTTTTTTCTTGTCCAGGCCTTGACGGCGGGCCTGGTCGGCTATAAAACGAGCCCGTTGGCCGACCGTCAAGAGTAAATCGACTGTTTCGGCCGTCCGTCGACCAACCTGACGATGAGCTGCTTCCATCTCCGGACCTAATTCCAACATATCGCCTAAAACAGCTATTTTCCGGGCCCTTTGGCCGTCTATTTCCGAAGGAAATTCTTTTAAGACTTCCAGAGCGGCTAAGGCGGCAGTCGGCGAAGAATTATAGCTGTCGTCAATTAACCAGCTCTTCTTTATCCCTTTAATTATCATGGTCCGACCGGCCAGAGAGCGGTATCTCCGCAAAGCGGCTGAGATAGTCACTAAATTGAGACCGAAGCGCAAGCCGACAGCGGCCGCCGCAGCCGCCGCATAGGCCTGCTGTTTGCCCAAAACTTTATTCAATCTAACCGGAACAAAACTGCCCTGATTTTCCAATTTAAAACTAATCCCCAAATCGCCTTTGTTTAAATCTTTAACTGACAATTCATAATTCAAAATTTTTAAATCAGCTCCTTGTCCTATTCCATAATAGACAGTCGAAATTCCTTCCGGCAATTGATCGCCTATTTCCCTGACCGATATATCATCATAGTTTAGAATAGCCAAGCCATTCTTAGCCAAAGACTTGACTAAAAGAGCTTTTTCTTGAATTAATTCATCTTTCTCCCGAAAAAATTCTAAATGAACCGGAAATTGGCCGATGGCTGTAATGACCGCTATCTTAACCGGGACAAAATTAAGCAGATATTTCATATCGCCCGGCTTATCAACGCCCATTTCCAAAACCAAAATCTCCGGATAATCTTTATAAGTCAGAATAACGGCGGCCGCCTTAATAAAATTTTTAAACCAAGTCATTACTGACCGGCCAGCCGTCTCTAAACCCAAAATAGTCAAAGGAAGGCCTATTTCATTATTATAATTACCGAGACTGCGACGGACCTTAAATTCTTTGCGCAACACTTGGTAAATGGCTTCTTTAGCGCTGGTTTTGCCGACACTGCCGGTAACGCCAACAATCTCTGGCTGATATTTCCAGAGAACTATTTTAGCTAACACTTTAAGAATATATTTAAGAATTCGTCTCATAGCTGAGCCCTGTAGGCAGGAATTTCTATTGCGGCGGTATTTCCAAATAATTAAATAAATATTTGGCTATTTCTCTAAAAACCGGGCTGACTGAGTCGGCCGCAAAACGAATGCCCTGAGGTTTATCCAATTTAATCAAAATAACGAATTTCGGGTTAAAAGCGGGAGCAAAGCCAATAAAAGTATGAATAGTTTCTTCTGAATAACCGCCTTCTTCCGGGTCCGGAATTTGAGCGGTCCCGGTTTTGCCGGCAATACTGTAGCCGGCCACCTGGGCCGGCCGGCCGAAGCCGTTTTCAACCACGCTAACCAGCATCTTAATCAACTCCTTGGCTGACTGAGCGGAAATGGCCTCTCTAATTAATTGCGGTTCTTGGTTAACTTCTTGACCGTCGTTCTCTATTATCTTCTCGACCAAATAGGGACGCATTAATTTCCCTTGGTTGGCGATTGCCCCAACAGCGGCAGTTAAAGCCAAGGGAGTAACGGTAATCCCCTGGCCGAAAGAGATAGTCGCTAAATTAATTTCCCGACCGGTAAACAGATTAGAGATATCTCCGCCGACCTCGCCGACCAAATCCACCCCGGTTGGCTGGTCGAGGTTAAACCTTTGAATATAGTCTTGAAAGATTTCTTGACCGATTTTCTGCTGGACAAAGACAGCGCCGGTATTAATTGATTTTTCCAAGACCTGAGTCATTGTCTGTTGACCATAAATTTCCCCATTAACATTACTGATAGTACTCCCCTTTATTTTGATTTGGCCTTTGTCTTCATAAACGGTCTCCGGACTAACCAGACCGCTATCCAGACCGGCTGCCATCGTAATCGGCTTAAAAACAGAACCTGGTTCGTAGACTTTCTGAACGGCTGGATTAAGGAAAACTTCAATATCTTCAACTTGACTATATTGGTTGGGATTAAAAGTTGGCCAACTGGCCATCGCCCGGATAGCCCCGCTGGCTGGCTCCAAAACAATAATTGTCCCACCAGTCGCCTGCCAGCGTTCAACCGATTGCTCTAATTCTTTTTCCGCTTTGAACTGGATATTTTGGTCAATGGTTAGAACAAGGCTGGCTCCGTTCTCGGCTGGCTGTAATTCCTGTCTCAAGGAGGGAATCCAATAACCGCTAGTATCTTTTTTCCCGCTCAAAAAACCTGTTGAGCCGTTTAATTCATCTTCGTAATAGCTCTCCAACCCGTACTGACCGACTTTTTTCTCCTCTTCGAAACCGACAAAACCGGTCAGATGACAGGCCAAACTGCCATTAGGATAATAGCGCCAGGTTTCCGGAGATATTTCCAAGCCTTTGATTTGCCAACTGTCTATCTGTTCAGCTATTCCTTGACTAACTTTATGCTTGATTGGTTCATAAGGGTCATTCTTTTTATTAATTCTTTCCAAAATATCTTCCTTATCTAATTCTAAAAGCTTGGCTAATTTATCGGTGAAATCTTCTTTTTGCTCATCAAATATTTTTTGAGGAACAGCATAAACCTGATAAAACTCTTTATTAATCGCCAATGGATAGTAACCGTATTGACTGACCCGTTGATTGTCGGATAAGTCCTGAATAAGGATTTCACCGCGTTCCGGAAATAAATATTGATAAATATCATGCTGGTCTTGGGCCAAAGCATGATAATAATTATATTGTAGAATCTGGAGAGAAAACAAGCGGCTTATAATTCCGCCGCCGACTAAAAAAATAATGATAATAAATAATGAGAGCCGCCATCGGTTCATAAGAGTCGTCTATTCCTTAGCCGCTATGGACTTTTCGTCTTCCAAATAGACTACTTCGTTTCCTTCGACCAAATTAAGCGATTCAATCATTTTCTCCAAATTGGCCGGCGATTGCCAATTAGCTATTTCTGTTTCCATCTGCTGATTTTTGGCCTCCAATTCTCTTAGTTGTTCTTTTTGCTGGCGAATCTGATAGCTGGATTCAACCAGACCGTTAGTTTGAATAATATAGAAAAAACCTAAACAAAAAATGGCCAAAATGATTAAAACGCTTAAAATAGCCAATCCTTGGTTTTGTTTAGTCGGAAGAATTTTTTTTGATTTTATGTAACTAGTCATTGTTTTAAAGCAACCCTCAGCTTAGCGCTGCGACTGCGCGGATTAACGATTATTTCCTCCTGACTCGGACCAATCGGTTTTTTAGTCAAGATTTTTATTCCTTGGCCCGGCCCAGAATACGGAGAATCTTCTTGAGCCGCTTGGCGAAAGAAATTTTTAACTATTCTATCTTCTAAAGAATGAAAAGAGATAACAGCCAGTCGGCCTCCTCTTTCTAGAATCTCCAGTGTCTGAGGCAAGGCCTTTTCCAGATTGCCAAGCTCGTCATTAACGACTATCCGCAAGGCTTGAAAAACTCGGGTCGCCCAATGGATTTTCTGATGACCGGATTTAACCGGTCTGGCCCGTTTGATAATTTCCGCTAACTGTTTGCTAGTTTTAATCGGTTGGAGTCGCCTGAACTGGTCAATCTGCCGGGCAATCCGACCGGCGTACCTTTCTTGGCCGTAATCTCGAAAAATAGCTGTCAATTTTTCAACCGACCACTGATTGACAATTCTCTCGGCGGTCAGACCTTGATTCTGATAACTCATTGATAAGGGCTCGTCTTTCTGAAAAGAAAAGCCGCGACCGCTTTCCTCTATCTGCCAACTTGACATCCCTAAGTCGAAAAGAATTCCATCAACTGGTTGAAAATTGATTTCCCTAACTATTTCTTTTAAATGAACGTAATTACCACGTTTTAAAATGATATTTTTTTGTCCGGCGACAATTGGTCTAACTTTTTCGATAACCTGTTCATCCAATTCAATTCCCAAAACTTTTCCCTTCGGCAGAATCCTTTTAGCGATAGGCAGAGTGTGACCGGCCAGACCAATCGTGCAATCAACGAAATTCTGACCTGGTTTAGGCTCAAAATATCCCAAAATTTCTTTTAAGAGGACCGGCTGGTGCATTTTACAAACCTAATTCTCCTAACTTAGCGGCCAAATCGCCAACCTCTTTTTCGGCCTGCTGTCTATACGTTTCCCATCTTTCATCAGACCAAATCTCTAAACGATTATACAGACCGATAACAACCGCCTCTTTTTTTAAAATAGCGTATTTCTTCAAATAATCAGGGATAAGTATTCTGCCCAGCTTATCAAATTTAACAGCCATTGCTCCGGCCAGCATAATCCGAGCAAAGTCTCTCGCCTCCGTCTGACTGGCTGGCAACTGGCCTAACTTGCCGGCCATATTTTTCCATTCTTTTAACGGATAAAGAACCAGACAACTATCAATACCGCGAGTAATTACCGCTCCCTCTCTGAAAAAACGTCTGAATTTAGCCGGAATAGCTAATCTTTTTTTATTATCAATGGTGTGTTTGTACTCGCCAATAAGCATAATTAACTTATCCACAGTTTTATTGAATTATCCCCACTTTTATCCACAAATTATTACTTCAATCCCATTGTATGTCACTAAGACTTCCCTGTCAAACACAAAATTCCCGGCTAAAAATTTGCTTGATAAAAATAGAGAATGGCTTATTTAAGCCATTCTCTAAATCTAGACTAATTTTTCTGTCCACAGATTATCCCCAATATCGTATAAAATCATAAATAAAAAACGCCTTGTCTTTCGACAAAGGCAGTTGGACCAAGGGAAGCTAGCCAAAAGAGGTGGACGATGCAGGATTCGAACCTGCGACCCCTGCAATGTGAATGCAGTGCTCTAAACCGCTGAGCTAATCGTCCGCCTATCTTATCTCTCAACAGAAAGTCGACAGGTCAAAGTCTATCTCTTCGGCCACAGATTCATCTAACCGATTAAAAAAGCTAATCTAAATTTTTAACTTATTAATTAACTTCTCGTGAGGCTTTTCCAAAACGTCAAGAAGGAATCGGTCAAACATATCATAACGATAATTGAAATCAGCCGTTGAGAAGACAACGTAATCAATCTCCCGTCCAACGTCGGCTTCAAGATCTCTCAAAAAACCGGACAAATTTCTCTTTTTAATACTGTCGCCAACGACCAGTAAATCAACACGGCCATTTTCGTCGTCAAGGAAAATTCCGGCAATAATAGCTAATTTAATCCGTCCCAGATTTTTTAGACGAGTTACTATCTTTTCTTTAGAGGTTGGACTGGATTTAAGAACTAAGGTTTTCAGTTCGTTATAGAATTCAAAATCGGGATTGATTGAATAAGTTTTACATTTATCTTTAGTCCGACTAACGATTAAACAGATGTTTTCTAATTTCTTTATATGGCGGCGACAATTATAGCTATCGCTCTTAATCCTTCTGCATATTTCGTTCAATCTAAACGATTCCTCCGGATTGCGTAAGAATAATTTTAGCAGTTTAGCTTTGACCGACGAGTCAAAAAGCTGCTCTAAAATCTCTTTTGCCATAACTTATTATAGTTTAGGATTTACTTAAGTTCAACACTAGCCCCGGCTTCTTCCAATTTCTTCTTCAGCTCTTCAGCTTCTTCCTTTTTTAATCCTTCCTTAATCGTCTTAGGAGCGCCGTCAACTAAATCCTTAGCTTCTTTTAGCCCCTGACCGGTAATTTCCTTAACTACCTTAATAACCGAAATTTTCTGGTCTCCCGCACTCTTCAATTCCAAATCAAAACTGCTCTTTTCGGCAGCCGCTTGGTCGCCGGCTGAAGCGCCGGAGACGGCCGCAGCCGGAGCAGCCATCATCGCTCCAGCGCTAACACCAAACTTATCTTCTAGAACCTTAACCAACTCAGCCAAATCGGAGACAGTCAACCCTTCAACTTGTTCGACCAGTTCCTTAAACTTGGTCGGCACTTTTACCTTTTTTTCTTGTTTTTCTTCTTTATCATCTGGAGAAGCTTTTGTTTGGCCAGAAGCCGCTTCTTTTTCTGAAGAAGATTCCTCTTTGATGATTTTTTCTTTTTTTTCTTCGGACATAAATTATTTTATAGAAGCCTTAAACTTAAAACCTGAAGATATTTTATACCTGTTAAGATAATTATTCAAGCCCTGAGTTTACGGCTTCAAATTTTTTAAGATAATTGTTAATTTTCTTAAATTTCCCTGAAGGACATTGATTAAGCCAGTTAGCGGGGCGGCCAAACCGCTGACAAATTGAGCAACCAGCTCTTCGCGAGAAGGCAGCTTAGCCAATTCAATTAAGGCCTGGCTGTCTAGATACTGTCCGCCCGATAAACCTGCTAACATTTCCAGGGATTCATTGTTTTGGGCAAAATTATACAAAATTTTGGCCGGCAAAACTTCGTCTTGATAGCCAAAGACTAAACCAATTTGTCCATGCAGCTCTCTCGCCTTAATTCTATCCAGTCCGGCCTTGGCCAAAGCCAAATCAATCAGCGTTTTTTTGGCCACCTGATAGTCTATTTCATTTTCTCTCAGCTGTCGGCGGAGCTCCTCTAATTGACTTACTTTCAGACCGCTATAATCTGAAAAAATAACTATCTGTTGACGAGATAGCTTATCAGCTAAATTCTTAAGAATAACTTGTTTTTTTTCTTTAGAAATCATAGCTAGCCACAAATTAAAAAATCTATGGATCAACCATAGACAAATAATTTTCTCCGACAGGCTAAAAATAGCTGCCGGCTTTTAAAAGATACCTTAATAGGGCTTGCGCCTCTGGCTGCCTATTGTCTATGGCTATTAGATTCTAATTCAATCTTACTTTATTCTGAAAAACTAGTCAAGTATATGGCAGAACTAGACCAGCAAAAATAAAAATTATAATTATATTATCTGCTTAAGAGCCGGATAATCGCCTGACTAAATTTTTCAGCGGCGGCCGGACCGTTACCGGTAATAATTTTCCCGTCAACGACCACGTCGTTCTCTTGATAATTAGCCCCGTTTTCTCGGAGAATCTTAACTGGTTCTTTATTTAAAGTGCTTGACCAGACAGTCGCCTTTTTGTTCTGAAGCAGACCGGCTTTGGCCAGGATGACCGGGCTAATACAAATAGCTCCTAAAATCTTATCATGTTTGACTGCTTCTTGAGCAATTTGATAGGAGGTCTGATGGTCAAGATTTTTTAAAGCCCCGGGACCGCCAATAAAGGCAATTGCATCATAATCCACTACCTTCAATTCATCCAGAGAAACGTCAATC
>CAZFBL010000005.1:0-29131 GCA_964517275.1 uncultured Candidatus Saccharibacteria bacterium | reverse complement strand
GCCCGTCTCGACGAGGTAGGCCCGTCTCGACGAGGCAGGCCCGTCTCGACGAGGTGGACGGTTTTTTGGTAGAATAGGGATAAGTAAAAGATTTAAAGGAAAATCAAAGATAAAATTATGGTAAAGATGAGATATCAAAATAGGGATTCGCGTCTTGAAACCTCTGGGAAAATCATCGGTTTTTATGAAAGAGAATTCTATTGTTTTTCAAATTTTTCTAGTTTTGCTGTTAAATGGAAAGGAAGAATTTGGCCGACTTCGGAACACGCTTATCAGGCTTCAAGGTTTATGGGGAGGAATTCAAAAATTGTGGAAAAAATATTTAAGGCGAAGTCCGCGGATGAAGCATATAAGATTGCTGTTAGGTATTTTGCTAAAGATATGACAAAATACAGGGAAAAAGACGTTAAAGTGATGGAAGATATTGTTAGACATAAATTAAAGCAGAATCCGTATGTAATGCATAAATTGATGCAAACTGGAGAAAGGTTCATTGTTGAAGATTCGCCTAAAGATGATTTCTGGGGATGGGGAGCAAAAAGAAATGGCCGGAACGAATTAGGGAAAATTTGGATGAAGCTTCGGGATGAAATAAATATAAATTCTTAACAGATTCAACCTAAAAAACCGCCTTTTGGGCGGTTTTTTTTGATTTGACAAAATTTAAAAAAGAGTGTAGATTGCAGAATAGATGTTTAACAATTGCCCTAAATAACTGGGCTTAACCTAAAGAGGAGGAAAAGATGAAAAAGACAGAAAGGAAAAACGAGTCCGCGTCCGCGGCAGAAGTCAAGGGACATCCTTTGATGGAATTTTTTCCCGGGTATTTCCGCTCATTTGATGAATGGTTAGGAAGATGGCGGGAAACAACAATTTTGAGTGAAAAACTTGGGCTCCTGCATGGCATTATCGAAAATTACCTGTGGGAATTTTCCCCAGAATTAGTCTGTTTTTTGTTTGACCACGCAGACGGCTATGGATCCAATCTTAATTTCAAAGACGGACCCGAAAGCTATAAAACCGCGAAGAACCGACAAACTATCGCGATAAAGGCCTTTACGGTTCTTTGTCTGAAATTTTTTAAGAGCCCGGCAGATTCTTCAAAGCCGCCCTTATGGTGGAAGGCGGTTAAAGATGATATTCTGTTTCAAAAAGTCTTTTGGTTTCTGGAAGTCAAAGATAAGCGAAATTGTTGCTTCCGGAGTGACGATATTCCAGCTCGTCACCGAGAGACATTTGAAGCCTTTTTGGACGCTTTCGCTAGACTCGGCTGGCGATATAAGGGTTTATTTTATCGTTATGAAGACAGAAGCGTGCCTGTTGAGGTCGAACGGCGTATAATCGCGGCCAGGCCTCGGTTTATTGAAATTCTTGACAAAATCAGGGCGCTTAATTGGCTGAATGGCCGTGAAATAGAATTAGATAAAGCTTCAATTAAGAAGCTGACGGAGATAGCCATGAGCGAAAATTATTTTTTCCCGCCATCATCTGTGCAAGATAGTGACAGAACGCTCCGAAAACCGGAAAGTTTAGAAGAGGCGGCGCTTGGAGGATCTATGGCGGCCCAGATTGTGGTTCTAAACCGAATCTGTCAAGAAGAAGTCCGTCGAATAGAGAATTTATTTAAGAGATCGCTCCGAAGGAAGCGGGAAGAAGATCGTCAATTTGAGTTATCAAAAATAGAGCGGGCCAAAAAGGAGTTAGAGGATAAGGCCGCTGAATTAAGGGCCAGCAAATAGGTTTTAAAATTTTCATAGCCCCGTAGTGAAAACAAAGTTTTCTACTACGGGGTTTTTTGGTAGAATGGAGATAAATAAAAAGGTTAGGAAAAAACCCAAAAAAACTTATGAAAAAGCAAGTAGTAGTAATCCATGGAGGGGGTTCGGGGAGGGAAAAAATAATTAATATTAATAAATGAAAATTATGGAAAATGAATATCCAAGAGGAGTTGAAATCGTAGCTTCTGCCTTAATCGTTAATAAGAAAAAAGAGATTCTTTTGATTAAGTCGCATAAATGGGGTGATAATTATTTAATTCCTGGTGGACACGTTAAACCGACAGAAACAGTAGAAGCGGCAGCAATAAGAGAAGGTGAGGAAGAAACAGGATTAAAATTAAAACCATTATATTGTGTTAATGTTGGGGAGATTATCAATGAGCCAACTTTTAATCGCAGGGCTCATTTAGTCTTTTTTCATTTTGTTTGCGAAGCATTAACAGAAGAAGTTCAATTAGATGAAAAAGAATTAAATGAATTTATTTGGATAAGTCCTCAAAAAGCATTAGATTTAAATACAACCGAAGGAATTAATCAGACAATTAGAAATTATATTAATAATATAAAGATAGACATAACTTCAAGAGTTTGGTAGTTGGGATAAAAGTATGAAAAAGCATGTTTTGAAAATAAGGCGGGCGGATAAGGTTTTCTTTGAGGCGATCAAGAAAGGGCGGAAAACAATTGATACCAGGGCGTCAACTGATAAACATCGCAGAATTGAAGAGGGCGATGTTTTGGTTTTTGTTTGCGGCAATGATAAATTAGAGAAAAAGGTAGAAAAAGTTGAATACTATAAAACGATTGAGGAAATGACCAAGGCGATTGATTTTAAAAAGATTATGCCTTTTGTTGATTCAATCGAAGAAATGAAAAAAGTTTATTTCAGTTTTCCGGGTTATAGGGAGAAAATTGATAAACTTGGCTTAGTTGTTTTTAGATTAAAGGCCTAGTAAAATAGAAGTAAGTAAAATAGAAGGATAAAATATGAAAAAGCAAGTAGTGGTTATTCATGGAGGGAATACTTATAAGAGATATAAAGAATATCTGGCTTATTTGAAGTCCAAGAAGATTAATTTGGATAGGTATAGGAAGGGAAGTTGGAAAAATTCTTTACAAAGGAGGCTCGGTCGCAATTTTGACGTTCTATTGCTGAAAATGCCTAATTCGGCTAATGCTCGATATCAGGAATGGAAGAGAGTATTTAGAAAAATCGCACCTTTGTTGAGGGATAATCTTATTTTAATCGGTAATTCCCTGGGCGGGGTCTTTTTGGCCAAATATCTTTCGGAGAATAAATTTCCCAAGAAAATTCTGGCTTCAATGTTGGTGGCTGCGCCCTATGGCCCAAAAGACGTTAAAGAATTTTTAGGGAATTTTGTTATCTCCAATAACCTGGCTAGGTTCAGGAAACAAGGCGGTCAAATATTCCTTTTTTATAGTCAGGATGATCCGGTTGTCCTTTTTGTCGATTTGGAAAAGTATCAAAAGTTATTGCCCGAAGCAGTGATCAGAACATTCAAAAAGAGAGGACATTTTATGCAGCCGGAATTTCCGGAAATAGTCAGGGAAATAAAAAGAGTTTGTAGGAAATAAAAAAGAGCACATTTAGGGTAGAATTTTTGTATGAGTAAGATTAGAATATTATGTTTTATTTTCGCAATACTGTTCGGTGTTTTTATGTTTGTATACGGCGAATTCGATGACAGTCCCGGTGGACAATTAATAGGGGTAGTAGCAACTATTATCGGTATTGTAGGCTTGATAAAGAGTAGGAAGAAAAATTCTAGCTAAGTCACTTCTGACTTTACGGCTCGGAGCCGGACAGGATAAAGAAAAGCAATCGGGCGGTTTTTTGTTAGAATGGAGATATGAAGACGAAATTTATACTTCACGGCGGATTTGCTGGAAGAATAAATCTTGAAAACGACTTATTCTTCAAAGAGATTCTAAAAGGCACTCCGGAACGAGTAAATGTTCTTTTAGTTTATTTTGCTAAAGAACAAGTAGAATATAAACGAATGATTAGTGAGGACACCTCACAATTTAAAAGAAACGGGAAGGGCCAAGGGTTTGATTTCGAAATTGCCAACGTTGATAATTTTTTAGAACAAATAAAGAAAGCAGATGTTGTGTATCTACACGGCGGTCAAACTCTTAAATTGTTAGGAGTCTTGAAGAAATATCCAACTTTGGCTGAATCATTAAAGGGCAAGATAGTCGCCGGAGAATCGTCTAGCGCCTATGTTTTATCTGCTTGTTTTTATGATAAAACTGAAGGCGGATTTTTCAAAGGGCTTGGTTTTGTGCCGGTTAAGACGATTTGCCATTATATCGGAGAAAACAAAGAGAAATTGGATAAATGCCCGAAAAAGTTGGAAACTTTGCTCTTAAAAGATTATCAGTTTAAGGTTTTCTTTAGGTAAAACTCCATCAAAAAATCGCCAAAAGGCGGTTTTTTTGGTAGAATAGTAAACATGGACGAAAGGCTAGTATTCTCTAATCGGCTGCAAAGATGGATGGCTAAAACCATCTGTCATAAAAAGTATTTTTATCTGGACAAATGGAGTTTTGTCCATTTTACTTCAGGGCTGATTTTGGGATTTGTTTTCTCCTATTATATTTTTGTTGACCACGCCTGGTTGCTCGTTCTGGCTATATTAATAGCTTATGAGTTTTTTGAACTGGCTATTTCCGGCTATCTTTTCAGAAGAGAATCGACTCTTGATAAAATTTGGGATATAATCATTGGCATGACCGGTTTTCTGATTATCTGGTTGTTATTTTAGAGCGAGCCGGCCGGCCTGGACGATGAATAAAATTGAAAATTATGAATAAATATCGACAAAGAGAGAATAATCTTTATCAAGCGGGAAGCAAGAGCCCTTTTCGGATTAGTCGTTCAAAGATTGACCTGTTTTTACAATGCCCCCGTTGTTTTTACTTGGACCGGAGAATAGGGCTGGGCCGACCGGGCATGCCCGGCTTTGCTTTGAATTCGGCCGTTGACCAGCTTTTAAAGAATGAGTTTGATTTACTGCGCCAAAACGGCCAGGCCCATGAGCTGATGAAGAAGTATCAAATTGAAGCCATTCCCTTTAAGCATCCTGATTTACCGGCTTGGCGGGACGACCATTATCAGTTTGTCGGAGCCTGCGTTTTGGACCAGCCGACCAATCTGGAAGTCTGCGGAATTATTGACGATGTTTGGGTTAATCGGAACGAAGAGCTTTTGCTCGTTGACTACAAATCAACCAGTACCAGTAAGGAGATTTCTTTGGAGGATGAATACAAACAGGCCTATAAAAAACAGATGGAGGTTTATCAGTGGATTTTCCGGAAAAAGGGTTTTAAAGTATCCAAGACCGGCTATTTTGTTTTCGCCAATGCCGGTCGAAACCGGCCTCAATTTGACGGCCGGCTGGAGTTTGAACTGACAATCATTCCTTATCAAGGAGATGATAGCTGGTTGGAGCCGACTCTTTTGGAGATTAAAAAGTGTCTGGAGAGTGAGCAGATTCCGGCCGCCAGCCAGGATTGCGAGTATTGCGAGTATCGGAGATTGATTGGGGAGAAGACCGGTTGATTAACCGATAAAGATTAAAAACTTGGATTAGTTGTCTTCTTTTTAGAATAAGTTTATAGAAGAAAAAACCGGAGCGATTTGGACTCCGGTTTTACTATACTTAAATTGTTTGAAAGGTACTGATTAGAGTCGGATGCGGGGACTTGCATCCGAATGGTGCTCACCCCGCGACCTGACGCAGACAAGGCGCCTGCTCCCTTTTGAGCTAACCCGACTTTTTAATTTAACCGATAAAGTAATTTCTGTCAATGATTTCAAAAAATCGCTAAAGAGGCGATTTTTTGGTGTTGCCGGCTAAATTGACAAATTTGATCTAGAGTGGTAATGTTTTGATAAATATTTGAGTTTTGGTTCTTTAATAATCGGTTGGCGGCGCGCCGCTGACCGAAAAAAAAGGAGGGTGCGCCTATGAAAGATGCTTTGGAAAGTCTTAGAATATTTTTAGGAGCTCGGATGTCCACGGACGGATTTGGAGAGATGTCATTTGAACAGCAGGCGGTTGAACTTATTAATAAAATAATTGAGCCTTGGCTTAATCGGCTGACCATGAAAAAGATAGGAGACATTGTTTTCGCGGCTGGACACGGTTTTGGGAATGCCGGTTCAGGTTTTGGCGGCTTGAGGGTCAAGGAACATTGCCGCCGAAACCATGATTTTCCCAGAGGGAAAAACTTTAAAACGCGAGTTTTCCTTGGTCCCGACCTCCGGTATAGTATAAAAAATGAATACGCGTCTTCCGGATCAATAACTAAATATCGGGAGCTCTACTGGGCCTTAACCCGAAGAAAACAATGGCTTCAGGTAGAAATCTATTATGAAATTGAATATTGTGATAAATGTAGAACCATAAAAAATACTTCGCTAGTGGTCAGAGAAACTTCGCTAACTCAGTTGGTTGGGAATAATTGGTCGCATTCTATTTTGGCCGGTTTGTTTAAAGAGATTCAGCGTTCAATTGACCAAAAGGTCAAGGATATGCAAGAACTGTTTAAACTTCAAAGTGTCCTGGAAATTATTGATGGATTTATCAGACGCGAGGCTGCTATCGAAGGAGACGGCCTTGCTGTTAATAATTATTAAAAGAGAAATCGTATTGAAGGAGAGTAAGATGGCTGAATTTTATTCAAGGCCGCTAAGCTCGGAGGCTCGGTCGAAACTAATCGATTTTATCCAGGCTTATATAGAGAGCATGGTAGTAACTGAGGTTGATGAAAAAGCAGAAATAGCCAAGACCAAGGCGATTGAGGTTCTCCAAACAGATATTGATATCCTTATTTTTGTGGTTACTTTGACTTTTTTTTACAAAGAGGCATTCCCTTTGGTCGAGGCAGTTAGGAAAAGAATGATTAGCTCAAGAAAAGTGGCTGGATTGATAGTCAAGATTATTGAAAAAGTGCATCAGACGGATATGTTATTTCGGCCGAGCGGCAATTAAAAAGAAACAAACAGGGTCCTGCTTGCAAATTGTAAGCAGGGCTGCTTTTTTGCTAAAATAGGAAAGATGAGGAAAATTAAAGGACAACTGATTAAAGTTTATTGCGCCAATTGTCGAAAACTGCTTTATAAATACTTTAAGGCCGGAACTGGTCATTTAGTCAAATGTTATCAGAGTCGGATTGTTAAAGATTTTACACAGGGTGATTTAAAGTGTCCTAAATGCGGCCAATTATTTGCCAGAGAAGCAATCATTCACGGCCGGCCGGCTAACAAGATTATTCAGGGCAAGGTCTTTACCAGGAAATAGGTTTTGATGGCTGTTTTGTGTTTGACATGTTAAAATTAAAATGATGAGGAAAATTATTATTGACCAGGAAATTTTTGAAAAGTTTCCCAGTTTTCAGCGGGGGATTATTATTGTCAGTCAGATGACCAACATCTCAAGCAATAAAAGAATCAAGAAGCTCTTAAATAAAGAAATTGAAGAGAAAATGGACCAGAATTTTATGGAAAACGATTTGGTCAAAGCCTGGGATAAAGTTCATTTGAAATTCGGCTCTAACCCCGAGCAATTTCCGCCTTCCATTAAATCGCTCTTAGCCAGAATCGCCAAAGGCGGCGGCCTGTCTTTTATTAACTCGGCAGTCGCTTTGTTCAACTATATTTCCATCAAGTATTTGCTTCCCTGCGGCGGTGATGATGTTAAGAGAATAGAAGGCAATCTGCGGCTTGGTTTAGCTAAAGGCAATGAAATGTTTATTCCCTTGGGGACTACTGACAAAGAAAGTCCTGAAGCCGGCGAAGTAATCTATTTTGACGATAAAACCTTGAAGGTGATGTGCCGCAGATGGAACTGGCGCAATGGAGATTTGACCAAGATTAGCGAGGCGACCGGAAAAATGGTCATTAATCTTGACGGGATTGAGCCGGCTAGTCAGTCACTGATTGAACAGGCCAGAGACGAATTAGCTAATCTATTAATCGAGCATTGTCAGGCCAAACTAACTACTGACTTGCTCAACAAAGACAAGCCGGAGATTGAAATAGATTTATAAAAACCGGTTTGTTGGAAAGATTGACAATAAGCATATTTCTGTGTTATTCTCATTTTAATCAACAATTAGTTCGTTAACAGCCAACTTTTAATAAAAGAGGAGATAGAAAAGGAGGCTAAGAATGAGTAAATTAATTGATCTGGAAGGAGATGAGTTTGAAGAAGAAGAGCTTAGAAAAATGTGGTCTCTCTTATTGGAAGACCCGGTAGCCTTAACCGACGAACAGATTGAACAATTAATAAAGTGGTCGGGAATTCTCCGTGATTTGCTCTATACTCTACTTTTCGGTCAGCTGCCTGGTCATTATGAAATTATTCGCTTGGCCCGGAAAAAGAAAGAAATTTTTTCTAGGTTGCCAACCAAGAGATTAAAAGAAAAGTATCAAGAAGCCTTAGGCGGGATGGAGGCCAAAACAAGAAAAGGGGGCATTCTTGATGTAATCAGCGACGGCCGTCTCTCTTTAGACTCCCTGCCGGCTAGTTCCGACATCTGCGTCATCAGAGAAATTCTGGATGAACGAAGGATTACCGGATAGCAGGTGATAATTTGGACAGAAAGAAGGATAAGATACTAAAATAATAGTAGAAGAACCTTAAATTGTATTAACCGTCGAAGGAAAGGAGGTCACTATGCCGAATATCTTTATCTGTGGTTATGGAGAGAGGGCTGATGCTATGAAGGATACCATCGATAGATTGATGCGAGAAATGAATCTTCAGGATGACGCGATAACTTCAACCGTTGATATGAAGGCTGAGTCCTGCGATGGGAAAAAGACGCCCCGGCCTTATCTTAGAATATGTTCAACTGATGGGGTTCAGATTTTTAAAATCATCAGCGCCCTCAAAAGAAGAAAGGTGCGGGAGGAGATTGAATGGCTCGTTATGAGTGGTTTCATTTCATCAGCGGATAAGATGTAGAGAATCCAGAGTATAGTTAAAGGAAAATAGTATTACTGAAGACGGGTCCTGCTGACAGTTTGCCAGCAGGACTTTTTTATTTACCGGATTGTCAAGAAGATTGTTTTTGGTATAATAGACAGATGACTAAGAGAAAGGGGGTGAGAATAAGATGAACGGATTCTGGATAATTTTAGGGGCGGCTCTTTTTATTGTTTTAATTTCAATCAGGCAGGTTACCCAGTATCAAAAAGGAGTTAAGTTTATGTTGGGCAAATATATCGGTCTGATGGAACCGGGCTGGCGCTTGGTTTTCCCGATTATTCAATCTTACAAAAAAGTGGATTTGCGGGTTAAAGCTGTTGACGTGCCTAATCAGGAAGCGATTACTAAAGATAATATTTCAGTCAGTGTTAACGCCGTTATTTATTACAAGGTGACTAATGCCGACAAAGCTGTTCTGGAAGTAGAAAATTTCTATTACGCTATTTCCCAATTGGCCCAGACAACTATGCGTAACGCGGTCGGCCAGGTTGATTTAGATGAGCTGCTTTCCCAAAGAGACAAGGTTTCTGAAAGTATCAGGCAGATAATTGATAAAGCGAGTGACCCTTGGGGAATTAAAGTTGATAATGTCGAATTAAAAGACATTACTTTGCCCGAAGAAATGAAGCGGGTGATTGGCCGTCAAGCCGAAGCCGAACGGGAGAAACGGGCCATCATTATTAAAGCCGAGGGCGAAGTGATTGCCGCTAATAATATGGCTAAAGCGGCCCGGACTTTGACCGAAGCCAAAGGCGGTCTTCATTTGAGAACCCTGCAGTCAATTAACGATATTAGCTCAGACCAGTCCAATACGATTGTCTTTGCCGTACCCCTGGAAGTTTTAAGAGCTTTTGAAAAAATGGGCAAGGAATTGCCGAATGCCGATAAAAAATAGTCGATTATTCTGATTAGTGGAGCGGAGTGGCGCTTCGACAGGCTCAGCGCTCAAAAATAAAATGAGATTAAATTACATCATTATTCCTTTGATTACTTTAGGCGTGTCCTGGTTTGGTAGCCGTCTGACCAGCAGTGGGATGGATTGGTATCAGACAATTAATCTGCCGGCTTGGACGCCGTCCGGCTCGGTTATCGGCCTGGCCTGGACAATTATTTTTATCCTAGGCACTATCTCGGCGCTGATTGTTTGGAATAAGAAAGATAAGGATGGGATTGCTTCGTCGCCTTCGGCTCTTGGCAATGATACCGGAAAAAAATGGATTATCGCCCTGTTTCTAATTAATGCCGGTTTGAATCTTGCTTGGAGCTGGCTTTTCTTTAACCAGCATTTGATTGGGCCGGCTGTTTGGGAAGCTGGTTTACTTGGTCTTTCGGTTGTGATTTTAATCATTTTAATTTGGCCCTTTTCTAAATTAGCCGCCTGGCTGTTAGTTCCTTACGGCGGCTGGGTCACTTTTGCTACTTATCTGACCTATCTAATTTGGAATCTCAACCGCTGAAAAGCAAAACACACTTGTAAATAAGTGTGTTTTTGCTTGCTAATTCTCGTTAGCTATTCTTTTTTGGCCAGTCCTTTGGTGATAATCAGAAGATAGACAGCCGCTATGCCGACTAAATCGTAGACAATCTTAGACAATAGAGACATTTCTCCGAAGATAGCGGCGACTAAGTCAAAACCGAAAAATCCAACTAATCCCCAGTTGAGCCCGCCGATAATAACCAGAGCGAGAACTATCCAATCCAGGGCGTTTAAATTTTTCACTTTTTATCACCCCCCTTCTTTTTTGGATTTGGCTGTTTGAGTATTTTACCAATCAGCCAAAAGTATATTATAACATAGAAATTAATTTCAACAAATAGTTTTATTCTATACATATCTGGGATATTCGACTTTTGTTTCTATTTGACGGATACTATCATTTATGCTATGATTTTCAAAAATTAAGACAGTTCTTTTGAGGCAAAAGGAGGGAAACGATGGATATAAAAGAAAAGATTTTAAGATTAGAAGGGAAAATAGCGTTGGTCGTTCCAGAAAAGGACAGGAAAAATAGTTTTTTAGCTGATGTAAAAAAAGTCGATAAGACGACCGATATGGTTGTGTTTGATTTTATCGGACCTCCTGGCGAAAATCGCCGAGAATGCTGGCCGATAGACAAGATTGGAGATGCGTTCTTGGTAGAAGAAGAAGAAATAAAGGACCCGAGAGAGGAAGCGCCATGGTAGTAAGAGAAAAAACAATAGATCGACGGACGCTTCCTTTTGGGAGCGTCTCTTTTTATGATAAAATTTAATTATGGACCGCCGGCAGTAAGAATAAATAGCTGGCAAAAAGCAATAAGCAAATTATGATTAATTTTAAGGATTTTCAAAAATTAGACTTGAGAGTGGCTAAAATAATTGAAGCGGAAAAAGTAACCGGCTCGGATAAACTTTTGAGATTAGAGATAGATTTAGGCCAAGAAAAGAGGCAAATTGTCGCCGGCCTTGGTCGATTTTATCAGCCAGGTAATTTAGTTGACCGAGAAATAGTAGTCATAGTTAATTTAGAGCCGAGAAAAATATTTGGTTTAGAGAGTAAGGGAATGCTTTTAGCGGCCGATGATGAGGGCCGGCCAATACTTTTAGGGCCAGACCAGGAGGTGCCGGCTGGCACTAGAATTCGCTAGAATTATGGAGATAGAATTAGCTAAGAACGCTGGTTTTTGCTTCGGAGTTAAACGAACTTTGGCTTTAGTTGAAGACAACCTCGGGCAGATGGAAAAACCGATCAGAATGTATGGCTATTTGGTTCATAACGAAGAAGTAATTGAAAAATTGCTCAAAAAAGGAATAACAGTGGTTGACAGTTTAACTGGGCTGAGAAAGGGAACCCTGATCATTACCGCTCATGGGATAAGTCCTAAAACTAGGGAAAAATTGTTAAAAAGAAAGGGACTTAGATTAATGGAGACGACTTGCCCGAAGGTGCTTCTGGTTCAGAATTTAGCCAGGCATTTGTTCAAAGAAGGCCGACAGGTTTTAATTTTCGGTGAAGCCGCTCATCAGGAAGTCAAAGGAATCAAGGGAGCAGCTGATGACAGGGCTATTGTTTTTTCCTCAGAAGAAGAGTTTAATAAGATTAATATTAACCAGGAAAAGAAATACGGCTTGGTCGTTCAAACAACTAAAAATTTTGAAGAGTTTGAAAAATTAAGAGAGAAGATAAAAGAAAGAATTAAAGATATTAAAGTATTTAATACTATTTGCCAGGCTACTCGTCAGAGGCAAAGCGAGGTAAGAAAATTAGCCAAAGAGCATGATTCAGTTTTGGTTGTCGGCTCTAGACTTAGCGCTAATACCAATCGACTTTACGAAATTAGTCTGGGAATCAATCCAGAGAGCCGTCTGATTAGTAATAGCCGGGAAATTAAGAAAAATTGGTTTAGGAGCAAAAAAAGCGTTGGCTTAACCGCTGGTGCTTCTACTCCCGATTGGATAATTAATCAAGTCGTTCAAGAAATAAAAAAGACCGGAAATTAAGATATCTTTTTGCCTGTTTTAGCTCTTTGGACAATTTTTTAAAAAAAATATAGGGGATGAGACTATGAAAGATAAAGGACGGCCGAGAGGTTCGAGGGGCAGAAGAGAGAAGAAAGCCCGGCTTAGGCTGGTCGAGAGCCAGGCGGCTCGTCGGCGTCGGTCAAAGCTAAGGCCAAAAGGTCAAGAGTGAGAGTGAGACATATTTTCAGGGGCTTCGCTGGAGCGAGCCCCTCTTTTATTGCTAAAATTAGGTAATCTGTATAGAATAATAGATATGCGACCAGCTGGTTTTGAGGAATTAGTCCAAAAGGCGATTTTGGAATTGCCTAAACATATTCGTCAAAAAATGGACAATGTCGAGGTTATTGTTGAAAAGAAGGCCTCGGTCGAACAACTGGCCGAGGTTGGTCTACGCTCAAGCAATTCTCTTTTAGGACTTTACCAGGGCGTTCCACAAACGGCTTGGGGCCGGGGCTTCGGCAATATTCTACCCGATAAAATCAGCATTTTTCAGGAGCCGATTGAGAAATTAGCTGAATCGGATGAAGAAATAATCGCTTTGGTTAAAAATACGGTCTGGCACGAAATTGCTCATCATTTCGGTTTTAGCGAAAAAGGAGTCAGAAAATTAGAAGCTGAAAGGAGAAGAAGATAACCGGATTCCGTCATCCTGAGCGTATAATTCCGTCATCCTGAGCGCGAGCGAAGGATCCCGTATAATAGGAAAAGGTCTGGCCTTACTCAACCCAGCTCGTAATTATTGGTTAGTTTTGAAAATTTTAGTTGGAAAGGCCAGACCTTTTCCTATCGGACGCCGTCCAGTTTTCAGGCACGCAAACACAGGCATTTGACCAAGATAAAAGCGAAGAAAAAATAAATGCTCATCAGAGTTAAAGTTTTTCCCAATTCCAAAAAGCAAATAGTCAAAAAAGAAAAAGATGGTTTTGAAATTTGGGTTAAGGAAAAACCAATTAAGGGACAAGCTAATCAAGCGGTTATTGACGCCTTGGCTGAATATTTTGGGTGTCCACGGCAGGATATTAAGTTAATTAAGGGTTTTAAACAAAGGAATAAGGTTTTCGAGATTTTGCATGTAAATCAAAGTTGAGCCTTTGCGATTGGGTAGTCATTGCGAGGCCGTTAGGCCGAAGCAATCCCGTATTTTTTAACGAGATTGCCGCGCTCACTTTGTTCGCTCGCAATGACAGACAGAAAGGTCTGAAATCAAGGTTGAACCTTCGTAACTAAGCATTACTGGCTATGAATTAAAGATAATGTCTCGTTGGAAAGGTTTAACCTTGATTTTCAACAAGGAGCAGATATTTGCTTTAATATGATTTTAGTCATTGATTTATCCGAAAAAGAACCAAAATTGGTTTTAAAAGAAGGCCGAAAAGAAATAGCCAGTCAGCAATGGCCCGGTCTTTATCAATTGAGCGAAACTCTTTTGCCGCAGATTGATAAGTTGTTGAAGAAAAATAAAGTCAAATTAGCTGATTTGAAAGAAATAAAAGTTATTCCCAGCCAGAAATCACTGGTCAGCAGCCGTATCGCCAAAGCGGTCGCCTTAGGACTGAAAATATAGTTTTTGAGGTCCGGCCTCGCAGGTCCGGCCTCGCAGGCCGGACCTCAAATTCAAATTGACTAATTTGCCAAATCTGGTAAAATTATTTTAATAGTAAAATAGCCAAACTTACGGAGGTTTGGCTTAATTTGTACCTTAAATCTTGAATAAGGAGGTGAGTAACCAAGGTTTAAGAAAAGAATATTATTGACGAACTTAACAGAAAAAGAAGGAGGAGTGATTATGAAAGGAAATACATTTACCGACAGATTGATAGAGGCTATAGATGAGAAACGAAGTATTCTCAATGTAGGTCTTGACCCTCAATTTAAAAGGATTCCGCCGCAAATCCGTGAGATAGCTCGTAAAAAGTTTGGGGCTGGCTGGAGAGCAATCGGTTATGCTTACAAATGGTTTAACGAAGCGATTATTGATGCAGTTGAGCCTTTCGTGGTATCGGTTAAACCACAAATGGCCTTCTATGAACAGTATATGCATTGGGTAGTTTGGGCCTTTGAACAGACCAAAAATTATGCCAGAAAAAAAGGTTTAATCGTGATTGAAGATGCGAAGCGGGAAGATGGTGGGGATACGGCTCAAGCTTATGCAGATGGTCACATCGGTAAGGTGGATTTCTGGGGGAAAGATGAGGAAACTTTTATTAAAATGCCCGCCTTTGATGTAGATGCCATTACTATTACCGCTTGGATCGGTCAACCAATGATGGACCCCTTCGTGGAGGTCGTCAAAGGTCAAGGCAAGGGGATTTTTGTGGTAGACAAGACCTCTTTCAGGCCGGATTCTGTTATTCAGCAGAAAAAGACGGAAGATGGCATAACCAACTGGGAGGAATTGGCTCACCGAGTCCTTGAGTGGGGAGAAGGCACTGAAGGAGAACGTGGCTATCGGAATGTCGGAGTAGTCATGGGAGCTACTTATCCTGAAGAGGCAGAAACCATGAGAAAAATCCTTCCTAATGCTTGTTTCTTGATTCCTGGCTATGGAGCCCAAGGTGGAGGGGCTGACGGTGCGGTAGTCGGATTTAATAAAGATGGTTATGGTGGGGTGGTCAATTCTTCCCGAGGAATCATCTTCGCCTATGCTAAAGGTCAGTTCCAGTGCGACCCAAAGGATTTTGCCGAGGCAGCCAGGAAAGCAGCCGAGTTCTCCAGAGACGATTTAAATGCTGCTTTGAAACGAGCCGGAAAACTTAACTGGTAACCTTAACCCAGGCCAGGTCTCTTTTTTAAGAGGCCTGGCCAGACTTTATTAACCAGGATTAATTAGAGATAGGAAGGGGGTAGAAGATATGACAATAAGTCATGCAAAAGATAAGGTTGGATTAGCTTTATTTGATATCGGAGCCTTTTTAGATAAAACTCAGTCACCGGAGGGGAAAGGATTTAAGCTTAAGCTTCATGATAAAAATCCTGAGGCTCCGCTTTCACCGTTTTATCTGAATTTTCGGAAGCCTGATAATCCCAAGCCTGGCCCGCTTACTCCAGAAATTATTGCGGAGATTGGACGAAGTCTATATGGAGAAACTAGAAGAAAGAATCTCCGGTATGATATTATAGCAGGTGTACCTCGAGCCGGTGACCCTTTAGCTGAAGCCTTTGCTGAGACACATTTTTCTAGAAGAGCGAGCCAATTACCAATATTGAAACTTGGTAAGAGGGAATCAAAAAAAGGCCGGCAAGTTACGGAGATTGTCGGAGGGAAGTATGACCAGGGGGCTATTGTTCTTCTGGTTGATGATTTGATAACCAAGGCCGGGAGTAAACTCGAAGCGATTGAGGTTCTGGAAAACGCCGGCTTAGCTGTCCATGACGTTTTGGTTCTAGTTGACCGTGAACAAGGTGGTGTCCAAGAGTTGAAAGAGAGGGGGTATAGTCTCCATGCGGTTTTCGGGTTCTCGGAGCTTCTGGATTTATATCTTGCTCGTGGCAGGATAAATCAAGCCCTGTTTGATGAAATAACGGCCTATCTGGCGGTAAATAGCTAATTGGCCTGAGGGTGTTTGATTCTGAAATCAGAGTCAACGCCCTTTTTTGTTTTTAGGAAATGGAGTATCATGTAGGTAGGTGTGCCGAGGTCCGGCCTCGCAGGTCCGGCCTCGCAGGCCGGACCTCTAAAGAGAAAGCATGACTGATTTAGAAAAGTCAATTTTGGCTACTTTGGCTTATTACGATGTTTTGGGACGGCCGTTGACTGGCTGGGAGGTTTTTAGGTATTTAATCAGATATCAGAAACCGATTAAATTAGAAAAGATTTTAGATGTTTTAGAAAATAATCCGAGAATAGGACAAAAGAACGGCTTTTATTTTCTAAAAGGCCGGGCTGGATTAGTTAAGCAGAGAATTGAAAAGCAAAAACTGGCTGACCAGCGCTGGAAAAAGATTAACCGAGTAATAAAGTTGCTTCAGAGTATTCCCTATATTCGCCTGATTATGATTAGCGGCTCGCTGGCTATGAATAATCCCGAAAAAGAATCCGATATCGATTTACTGATTGTCACCAAAGCCGGCCGTATCTGGACTTGTCGGGGAATAACCACTTTGTTTATTCATCTGCTCGGCCAACGGCGGCACGGCCAATTGACTGAAAACAGGTTTTGCCTTAATCATTACATAACCGACCAATCCTTAAAAATTTCTTTGCCCAGTTTGTACAATGCTCAGACCTATGCCCATTTAATTCCGGTCTGGCAAGCGGAGGCCGGTTTATATAGAAGGTTCCAACGAGCTAACCAATGGCTGACCAAATATTTAGCTTTTTATCCCAGCAACCGGAAAAGCTGTTTAAGAGAGGTTAGAAATAATTGTTTGTTCGATTCAACCCGGAGATTGAAAGAATTTGTTCTTGATACTCAAATAGGCGACGCTTTAGAATTCATTCTCAAGAAAATTCAGACCAGGCGAATTAAAAAAGACCCTTTAACTTATCGGGCCGGCGGCCGGGTTGTTTTTGATGATAGCCAATTGGAATTTCATCCGGACTCGCCGGAAAAGAGAATTTTGGAGAGATATAATCAAAAAGTAGAATCCTTGGGTCTGTCTAAATTGGCTGTTGAAAAAGATTCCGGCCTTTTGTGGTGTTGAGGTCCGGCCTCGCAGGCCGGACCTGCGAGGCCGGACCTCTGAAGGACTTGACAATTATTAGTTTAAGAGTAAGATGATTAAAAAAGCAGAGAGCAACTATCGGTGAACAATTTTTATTGTTCGCTGTTTGTTGTCCGTTGCTTAAATAAGTAATTATGAATATTAAACCTTTAGCTGACCGGGTTCTGATTGAGCCCATTTCTACTGAAGAAAAAACCGAGTCCGGTATCGTCTTGCCTGAGACGGCCGAAAAAGAAAAGCCGGAACAGGGCAAGGTGGTCGCTGTCGGTCCAGGCCGACCTAACAAGCCAATTAATGTTAAAAAAGGCGATATTGTTTTATTCACCAAGTACGGACCGAATGAAATTAAAATAGATAATAAAGAATATTTAATTGCCCGCGAGGAGGATATTTTGGCAATTTTGGAGTAATTAGCTGTCATTGCGAGCGAAGCGAAGCAATCTCGAGCGAATACCACAGGATTGCTTCGTCGCTTACTATATTCGCTTTTCGCAATGATATAGACAAAAATGGCAAAGCAAATAAAATTTGACGAAAATGCCAGAGGCCAGCTGAAGAAGGGCGTTGACCGTTTGGCTAACACAGTTAAGGTGACTTTGGGACCGAAAGGCCGCAATGTCGTTTTAGACAAAGGTTTTGGTTCTCCGGAAATTACCAACGACGGAGTGAGTATTGCCAAAGAAATCGAGTTAGAGAATAAATTTGAAAATATTGGAGCCGAGATGGTTAAAGAAGTGGCTAATAAGACCAATGATTTGGCCGGTGACGGAACAACTACTGCTTCGGTTTTGACCCAAGCAATGATTGGTCAGGGCTTGAAGAACGTTACGGCCGGGGCTAATCCTTTATCCATCAAAAAGGGGATTGAGAAAGGAGTGGAAGCTGTTGTCACTGCTTTAAAGAAAATGTCTAAGACAGTGGCCGGCAAAGGAGAAATTGCCCAGGTAGCGACTATTTCGGCTGAAGACGCCGAAGTCGGCAGTCTGATTGCCGAAGTCATGCAGGATATTGGCAAGGACGGAGTTATCACCGTCGAAGAATCGCAGACTTTCGGCCTGTCTAAAGAAACAGTTAAAGGAATGCGTTTTGATAAGGGCTATATCTCGCCTTATATGATTACCGATACAGACCGGATGCTGGCTGAATACGAAGATCCCTATATCTTAATCACCGATAAAAAAATCTCCAGCATCAAGGAAATTCTGCCTTTGTTGGAAAAGATAACCCAGAGCGGCAAGAAAGACATCGTTATTATTGCCGAAGAAGTGGAAGGAGACGCTTTGGCCACTTTGGTGGTTAACAAATTGAGAGGAACTTTTAACGCTTTGGCTGTCAAGGCGCCCGGCTTTGGCGACCGGCGCAAGGAAATGCTGGAAGATATCGCTATCTTAACCGGCGGTCAGGTCATTTCCGAGGAATTAGGTTTGAAATTGGAAAGCGCCGAGATGAAAATGCTTGGTCGGGCCCGCAAGATTATCGCTGATAAAGAAAATACGACCGTTGTTGAGGGAAAAGGCAGTAAGGCCGACATCGAAGCGCGGGTTAATCAAATTAAAACGGAATTAACCAAAAGCGATTCTGATTTTGATAAAGAAAAACTGCAGGAGCGCTTGGCTAAATTGGCCGGCGGGGTGGCAGTCATTAAAGTCGGGGCGGCGACCGAAGCCGAACAGAAATACAAGCAAGCTAAAATTGAAGACGCTTTAGCGGCCACCCGGGCGGCTGTCGCTGAAGGAATTGTTCCCGGCGGCGGCGTCGCTTTGGTCAGAGCCCTAAAGGGCTTGAAGGAGATTAAAGTTAGAGGCGACGAAAAGACCGGTCTGGCTATTTTGAGAAGGGCTTTGGAAGAGCCGCTAAGACAAATTGCCACTAACGCTGGTCAGGACGGAGCGGTCGTTGTTGATGAAATTAAGAAGAAAAGCGCTGGTTACGGCTATAATGCGGCCAAGAACAAATACGAAGATTTGTTTGAAGCCGGCATTATTGACCCGACTAAGGTGGTTCGCCTGGCTCTGGAAAACGCGGCTTCAGCCGCGGCTATGCTTTTGACCACCGAAGCAGTGGTCACTGACCTGCCCGAAAAGAAAGAATCTTCAGCTCCAATGCCTGGCGGCATGCCGCCTGGTGGCATGGGGTATTAAAATACTTTCAAAAAAAGACAGCCGTTTTGTTTAAAGCGGCTGTTTTTTAATCGCCTTTATCCTTAGGAGCTAGGCCAGGCGAAAACGATGGCTACGAATACTCCAATAGTTCCAATATCAGAAGCCCATTTTTTTGGAATAACAGAGATTAAGTCTAAATGCATTCCTCCGATTAAGCATCCCGTAATTAGTATCACAAAGCAGACAATAATCCATCTAGTTGATGTTTTCATTTTTTACCCCCTTTGAAAGAACTATTTCTTTCAATTTTAGGTAATGGAATAAATTCTGTCAACGATTGCATAAATTTGGAGATATACTATAATATAGACAGAAAGGAGACCCAAATATGAGTACAACTTTATGGTTAATCATTATTGTCGCCGCGGTTATCCTTGGTTGGCTAATCGCTGTTTACAATGGTCTAATCAGGTTTAGAAACAGAACTGATGAGGCCTGGTCGGATATTGACGTTCAACTAAAAAGGCGCTATAACCTGATTCCTAATTTAGTCGAGACGGTCAAGGGCTACGCCAAGCACGAACGGGAGCTTTTTGAAAAAGTGACTAAAGCCCGAACTCAGGCCATGGGCGCCCAGACAGTTGAAGAGCACGGTCAGGCCGAGAATATGCTGGCCGGCGCTTTGAAGTCGCTGTTCGCGGTGGCCGAAAATTATCCGGACTTAAAGGCCAATCAGAATTTCTTGGAGTTACAGCGGGAGTTGTCTGATACCGAGAATAAAATCCAGGCGGCCCGTCGCTTTTTTAATGGTAACGTTAGGGATTTTAACATTAAAATCCAAAAGTTTCCTAACAATATGGTGGCCGGGGCGCTCGGCTTTAAGAAACGGGATTTCTTTGAGATTGAGGAAGCAGCTGCCCGAGAACCAGTTAAGGTTGGTTTTTAATTTTTTGTCATTACGAGCGTCAGCGAAGCAATCCCGTGGTTTGTGCTCGGGATTGCCGCGTCGCTCGGCCGCCTTAGACGGCCTTGTTACTCGCAATGACAATAATCAATGGCCACTTTATACACTCACAAAGATAGTAATATCCGGCGGACTTGGATATTGATTACTTTATTTCTGTTTTTTATTATCGGTTTAGGTTGGGTTTTTTCTTATCAATTTAACAGCCCGATTATTTTAGTCATGGCTGTTGTTTTCAGCACGATGATGAGTTTTGCTTCTTACTGGTATTCGGACAAGATTGTTTTACGAATGAGTCGGGCTCAAGAAATTAAAAAAGAAGATAATCCGGAACTATACCGTTTAGTTGAAAATCTTTGCATTACGGCCGGTTTGCCTCTGCCGAAAATATATATTATTGATGAAATGGCCCTCAATGCTTTTGCCACCGGCCGTAATCCGGAACACGCGGTTATCGCCGTCACTCGCGGACTTTTAGAGAAATTGGACCGAACGGAACTGGAAGGCGTTTTAGCTCATGAACTAAGCCATATCGGCAATCGGGATATTCTTTTACAAACGGTGGTTGTTATTTTGGTCGGCTTGGTTGTTTTGCTTTCTGATTGGTTTTTGCGCTGGACTTGGCTAGGCGGCCGCCGCCGAGATAGCCGGGAAGGCGGTCAGCTAGCGGCGATTATGCTTCTAATTGGCATTGGCCTGGCTATTTTATCTCCTTTTTTCGCTTTTTTAATTCAGATGGCTATTTCCCGTAAAAGAGAATTTTTGGCTGATGCCAGTGGCGCTTTGTTGACCCGTTATCCGGAAGGTTTAGCTCGGGCCTTGGAAAAAATATCAACCGACCGAACGCCTTTACGGGTAGCTAATAAAGCGATGGCCCACATGTATATCGCCAATCCCTTTAAGGGTCGGAAAGTAGCTAAATGGTTTATGACCCATCCGCCGGTTGAAGAAAGAATAAAAAACCTGCGGGGGATGGAGATTTAATTATGTCTAAAGCAAAATTTATCAATATATTGGTTTTTGGAGACAGTGTTACTTGGGGCTTTGGAGATTCTGAAAAAAGGGGCTGGGTTGATCGACTAAAAGGGTTTTTTCATAGCAATAAATACATCAGGCGTTTGGTTTTCTATACGGTTTATAATTTAGGTATTGGCGGAGATACTACAGAATTATTATTAGAAAGATTTAAAAATGAAATGGAAGCCAGAGCCGAAGAGAATATTAAGGACAGAAAAGAAGATGTTATAATTTTTGATATTGGAATAAATGATTCTATTTTTTTAAACTCAAAGGACAATCCTGGGGTCAATTTGGAAAATTTCCAAAAAAATTTGAGGGAATTAATAAATCAGGCAAAAAAATTCACTAAAAAAATTATTTTTATCGGATTAAGCAAAGTAGATGAATCAAAAACAGCTCCTATTCCTTGGGACAAAGCATGGTATTGGACAAACGAAAATATAATAGAGTATGATTCTGTGATAAGGTCGGTTTGTCAGAAAAATAATCTTATGTATCTTAATATGTTGGATTTGCTAAGTAAAGAAGATTTATCTGACGGTCTCCATCCCAATTCCCAAGGCCATCAAAAAATGTTTGAAAGAGTCAGGGATTTTTTGCTGGAGAATAAATTGGTTGAAATAAATAACCTTAATTAGCGATGATTAATATGGATAAAAATAATTCATTTGAAAAAGGACCCGAACAAGAATCTTTAGAAGATTTTCAGCGGGAAATTCAAGAGTTAAAAGATCAAGAAATAAAAGAAAAAGGGAAGGGAGCCAATCCGAATTTAGTTGAGACGCCGACAGAGGAATTAACCGAGGATGATATGAAAATTTGGCAGGCCTGTAAAGAACTCACGATAGATAGTATTACCGAAAAGAATCTTAAGGATTTTAGAGAGTATAAGTCTCAAATAGATAAAGAGAAAGAAGAAGGACGATTCAACTTCGCGGCTGTTATGGCTAACCGGTTGTATAGTTTATGGGGAAAAAAGGAGTTAAAGGACCTTCAGAGTAAAAAAATAAGCAATTCTCCTAAAAAAGTCATTTATTAATATTATGGGTATTTTTGACGTATTTACCGATACAACTAAAAAAATATCGCGGTCGGATTTTGAAAAGAGCCTTCGCCAAATTCCCGAATTATCTGATAGGGAACGGGCTTATGTTGAAGGTGTTTTCCAGAGTGCCCTGAGAGACGGTTTGTCTAAGTATGAATTAAAACAGGAGATTAGCAGTTTGAGACATAATTCCAACGATCCTTTGGATTCTTTTGAGGTGGAGAAAATTAAAAAGAAATTACTCGAATATTTTAAATAGGATTAAAAGGAGAGGTCGCATAGTGGTCTAGTGCACCGTCTTGGAAAGGCGGCATACCGCAAGGTATCGAGGGTTCGAATCCCTCCCTCTCCGCAGTTTGCGATTCCGAAATAATCCGTTTTTTTAAATTGAACTTGTGAACATATGTCTCAAAACGAAAAAAATGTCGTCAGGGCTGGCGTCGGCGTTATGATTTTAAAAAATAATAAGGTTCTTTTAGGTAAACGGCACGATGACCCCAAAAAAGCCGATTCGGCGCTTCACGGCGAAGGCGCTTGGACTATGCCGGGAGGCAAAGTTGATTTCGGCGAAGCCCTTGAAGAGGCGGCTGCTAGAGAGGTAATGGAAGAAACCGATATTAAAATTAATCAGGATAAATTAAAATTCATCAGCATCACTAACGAACGGGTTAGCGACGCTCATTTTGTGACCATCGGATTTTTGTACGAAAGAATTAATGATGAGCCGAAGGTGATGGAGCCTGACGAAATAACCGAATGGCGCTGGTTTGATTTAGATAATTTGCCGGAAAAGATGTTTTCCACCAGTGCCAAAATGCTAAAAAATTATTCGGAAGACACAGTTTATAATCGTCACCGATAAAATCTATGCCTTTAAAAGAAATTCAAAAACAAGTTGATGACCGGATTAAACAATATAAAGTCGGTTATTTTGGACCGTTTGAGTCATTGGCTCGATTAATGGAAGAAGTCGGCGAGTTAGCCAGAGAGATTAACCATCTTTATGGGCCAAAAAAGAAAAAGGCGACAGAGGAAATTAGGGAAATGTCAGATGAGATAGCCGATATTATTTTTGCTTTAGTTTGTTTGGCTAACTCTAAAGGTATTGATCTAGATGAAGCCTTTAAAAGACTATTTGAAGAAAAACTTGATAAAAGAGATAAAAATCGTTGGGAGAAGAAAGATGGAAATGAAAAATAAAAAAAATAGCTGGTTAGTTTTCATTTTAGCGGTTTTGTTTTTGGGATTGATAACCGGGGCAGTCCAGGCAGCTGAAAAAAGCTACTATTACGACTCAATCAAGGTGGATATCCAGGTTAATCAGGATAGCACTTTTGAGGTAACTGAGGAACAAAATTATCGGTTGAGCGGTAGTTTCGGCTATTTCTACCGCGATATTGAATTGAAGGATTTAGACCATCTTTCCGATATCCGGGTTTTCGATAGCCAGGGCAGGCAGTTAAACCAGGACGAATACGAACTTTCTTACAAAGGCAATCGCCGGCATATTCAGTGGAATTTTCCGCGGCGTGATTTTAATTTAGATGAAATAAAATCATGGACAATTAAGTATAAGGTTCATGGGGGATTGGGTTTTTATGATGATTATGATGAGCTCTATTGGAACGCTGTTTTTGCCGACCGTGATGTATCAGTAGCCGAGGCCGAGATAACTGTTCATTTGCCGGCCGCGGCTCAAGCAGACCAGATTAGATTATTTATTGGCCAATCGGGCGATGCAACGGAGAAAAGTAACTATCGGATTATTGACGAACAGACAGTTCATTTTTGGGGAGACAATATTGATCCTGGTCAATTTATGACCATTGTTGTTACCTGGCCCAAGGGAATAGTCAGTCAGCCGCTTCTGGAACGTAATCAGATAATTAACTGGCTGGCTTTAATGATTGCTCTGTCTTTGCCGACTTTCGTTTTTATTAAATCCTATCGTCGCTGGCGGCGGAGTGGTCGAGACCCGAAAATTGACAAAACGATTATCGCCCAATACGAGCCGCCTGAAGACTTGAGTCCGGGTGTGGTTGGTATTTTGATTGACCAGAAGTTTGATATCAGAGAGGTAACGGCCACTCTGATTGATTTGGCGGTTAGGGGTTATTTAAGAATTAGAGAAGAGGAAAAAAGTTTCTGGAAAGGGAAGAGATATGCTTTCGAAAAGACAAGAGACAAAAAAGGCCTAAAGTCGTTTGAACAAAGCGTAATGAGCGGTATTTTTGATAAAGGCAATATTGTTTCTTCCAAGGATTTAAGAAATAAATTCTATCGTCGGCTGCCTAAAATCAAAAAAGCTCTTCATCAAGAAACAGCTAAAACCGGTTATTTGTCCGGCAATATCCAGAAAATAAGGAAAAAATTTCAGGTCGTTTATGTTATTCTAATTCTTGTCTCTTTCGCTTGTTTTCTTTTCAGTATAGTCGCTCTGGCCAATTGGATTGGTTTTATCGGCGTTTGGGGACTTTTAATTTCAATCGGCTTATTTATAGCCGCAGTTATCGGCTTGCTTTTTGGCTATTATATGCCCGCTTTAACCAGACAGGGGGCGGAGGAAAAATGGAAATGGTTCGGTTTTAAAGAATATTTACATACGGCCGAAAGGTTTAGAATCGGTGCTGAGACCACAGAAACCTTTTCCAAATATTTACCTTACGCCATAATTTTCGGAGTGGAAAAGGAATGGGCTAACCGTTTCGCTGATTTGAAGTATCAGCAACCAGGCTGGTACGCTCCGGCTGTGGTGGCTGGCGGACGGGGCGGCGAGCCAGGGAGTATGTCTTCTTTTAGCGGATTAACGGCCAGCATTTCTTCATTTACTTCTTCTATTTCCAAAACTTTCGGTTCTGCGCCCGGCGGTTCCGGAGTCGGCGGCGGGGCCGGAGGCGGCGGAGGAGGCGGCGGAGGCGGCGCCGGATAAATTATGAAAATTAAAGATAAAAAATTACATCGGATTGCTTCCACGGCGATTATTTATCGAAAGACAAAGGGAAAAATTAAATACATTATTACTCAACGAAGCTTAAGAGAGAATGCCTTTCCAGGTAGGTGGACCGTGCCCGGGGGCACCTTGGAAACTGATGATTATATCAATACACCAAAGACAACCAAGGACCAGTGGTATTTTGGTTTAGAGAAATCTTTGAGAGGCGAGATAAGAGAAGAAGTTAATTTAGAAGTTGGAAAAATTAAATACTTGTTGGATATTACATTTATTAGACCGGATGGAATGCCGGTAGTTATCCTAAGTTGGTATTGTCCCTATAAATCAGGTCGGGTAAAATTAGATGAGGATAATATCGATTACGCTTGGGTCACTTATCATGAAGCCAAGAAATATGATTTGATTGAAGGGCTCTTGGAAGAAATAGCTATGGTTGACAGATTACTCCAAGGCAAAAAAGAAGACACGATAAGATATAATAGTAAAAGAAAAAACAAATAGATAGTCACAGCTAATTTTAATCTAAGCCAGAACTCAAGGTATGATTAATTCTCCAGTAGACGAAATAAAATCCAGGTTGGATATTGTCGATGTTATCGGCAGTTATATCCGCCTCCAGAAAGCCGGGCGCAATTACCGGGCTCTTTGTCCGTTCCATTCGGAAAAGGCGCCTTCTTTTTTCGTCTCGCCGGAGAGACAACTTTGGCGCTGCTTTGGCTGTAATAAAGGAGGGAGTATTTTCGACTTTATTATGGAGATAGAAGGGGTTGAGTTTGGCGACGCTTTAAAAATATTGGCTCAACGAGCCGGAGTGGAATTAAAAAAGATAGACCCGAAGCTGAAAACCGAAAGAACTCGTCTCTATGAAATTTGTGATTTAGCCAGTCAATTTTTCATCAGGCAGCTGTCCGGGAGCCGAGTCGGCAAGCAGATGCAGGATTATCTAAAAGAGCGGGGGCTGAAACCAAGGACGATTGAAGATTGGCAGATTGGTTATGCTCCGGATAGTTGGCAAGGCTTATTGGATTTTTTAAAAAAACGGGGTTATCCCGGCCAGGAAATTGACAAAACCGGTTTGGCGGTTAGTAATGAAGAGAAAAAAGAATATTACGACCGTTTCCGCGACCGAATTATTTTTCCGATTCGCGATTTGAACGGATTAGTTATCGGTTTCAGCGGACGGGAAAATCCCCAGCGGCCCAATCAACAAATGGGCAAATATATAAATACGCCGAATACCCTTATCTATGATAAAAGCAGCGTCTTGTATGGCTTGGATAAAGCTAAGTTGGCTATTCGCAAGGAAAATCTTTGCGTTTTGGTCGAGGGCCAGCTTGATGTTATTGCCTCGCATCAAGCTGGCTATGGCAATGTAGTCGCTTCTTCGGGGACCGCTTTAACCGAGAAGCAGTTAAAAATTATTAAGCGCTATACCGAAAATCTGGCCACTGCCTTTGATATGGATTTGGCTGGACAAACGGCGACCGGGCGGGGGATTGAGCTAGCCGTTCAGCTCGGTTTTAACGCTAAGGCGATTAGCCTGCCGGCCGGAGATGACCCGGCTGATTGTCTACAAAAAGACGAATCGTTCTGGGGACAATTGATAAAGCAATCTTGCAGTTTAGTCGAATTCTATTTAGAAAGAGCTCTGTCCCAGTATGATTGTCAAACCATTGAAGGAAAGAAAGAAGTGGTCAAAATTGTCTTACCTTTAGTCAAAAAGATACCTCATAAGATTGAACAGGCTCATTGGCTTCAGGAAATGGCTAGGCGGTTAAAGGTTCAAGAAAAGGATTTGGCCGCTGAAATGGAAGGGCTTAGAGAGCCGGCCGTCGAAAGATATAACCTATCGGTTGAAGAAACGAATCAGTCGCTTGAACCAGACAGACAAAAGCGGACCAAGGTTGATTTGGAAGAATATCTTTTGGGTTTACTCTTGATTAATCTGAAAAAATTTAAAAGATTTAAACGTCAGCCGGCTTATCTATTTGCCAATTCGGATTTGTCAGAGATATTCAAAAACCTGAAAAAATGTTCGGCCAAGAAGATTAAATTGGATGAATTTCGTCAGAAGCTGCCAGTTGAACTGACTAATCAGCTGGACGAGCTTATTTTTCGGGCCGAGGCTTACTCCAGTCTGTTAGACGAGTCAACTGGTCAATTCGAGTCGACTAAAGAAATTAGATTCTGTTTTGACCAGCTAAGGACTCGCTATTGGCGACAGAGATTAAATCAGCTTAATCTGTATATTCGCGAGGCAGAAGATAAAAATGATAGAGAAAATCTTAAAAAATTAACCGAAGAATTTAATAAATTGGCTAAACAAGTTAGTTTGGCCAAGAGCTAATTATGGCTAAAAAAAGAACCACTCGGACCGGACGACGGTCAGCCAGACCTGGTCGACCGGCCGGCAAAAAAACAACTCAAAAAAGGGCAACTCTGAGGAAAACCGGCGCCCAATCCGGGAAAAAGAGAACAAGCCGTCGGCCGGCGGGAAAACCGACGGGTCACCGAAGTCAAGCTAAGAAGCCGACTAAGCGAAAAGCTAGTCAGCCGGTTAAAAGAAAGAAAACCAGGAGCAGAAAACAGATTAATCGGCCGGCCCGGAGAAAGACGGCCGGTAAAACTAAAAAGAGAGTCGGCCGACCGCAGAAAAAAGCGAGGCCGTCCAGGGTAAGAAATCCGAAATCAATAATCAGCCAAGAAAAAATCGGGGAGCTGATCAGTCGAGGGCGGGAACGCGGCTTTGTTACTGAAGCCGAGATAATCAAGTTGGGACCGCGAATTGAAGAAGATATCAACGGCCTGGAAGAGATATGTCAGCGTTTGAAGGATAATAATATTAGAATAATTGAATCGATTGAGTTTTTGGAAATGCCTTCGGCCGGGGGAAAAAAGAGGGAAGCTTCTTCGGAAGAGAAACTTCCTCTTAAATTGGAGACCTTCGACAATGTCCAGATGTATTTGCGCGAAATCGGCAAGATATCCCTGCTAACCGCTCAAGAAGAAGTCAAACTGGCTAAACAGATTGAAAAAGGGGACGAAGAGGCTAAACAGAAACTGACTCAAGCAAATTTAAGGCTGGTAGTCAGTATCGCTAAAAGGTATGTTGGTCGGAGTCGCAATCTGACTCTTTTGGACTTAATCCAGGAAGGGAACATCGGTCTTTTCAAAGCAGTTGAAAAATTCGACTATCATCGCGGCTATAAATTTTCAACTTATGCTACTTGGTGGATTCGACAGGCGATTACTCGCGCTTTAGCCGACCAGGCTCGGACAATTCGGATTCCGGTTCACATGGTTGAGACAATCAGCAAATACACTCAAATTAAGCGACGGCTTTTACAAGATTTGGGCCGTGAGCCTTTGCCGGAGGAGGTCGCCGCCGAGATGGGCGAAAGCGTTGATAAAATCAGGCAGATTATGAAAATTTCTCAAGAGACTCTCTCTCTGGAGTCGCCAGTTGGGGACGAAGATGAAGAAAGCAGCTTAGGTGAATTCATCGAGGATAAAAAAACAGTCTCGCCGGCCCAAGTGGCCGCCCGTAAATTATTACGGGGTCGCTTAAAGGGAATTTTAGCCGATTTGTCGCCTCGCGAACAGAGAATTTTAGAAATGCGTTTCGGTCTTAAGGATGGTATTACCCATACTTTGGAGGAAGTTGGCCAGGAGTTCGGGGTAACCCGAGAAAGAATTCGCCAAATTGAGGCCAAGGCCTTAGAGCGAATGCGTCAGCACAAGGGTTCTAAAGAATTGAAAGGGTATTAACTCCCCAGAGACCAGCCTAACTATTTTGAAAGGCCTAGATGGCAAAAGCAGCAGCCAAACTCAGAAATCGGGGCAGCGGTTCAAATTAATCAGAAATATCGATGAATTCCGGCCGCTGCGCTCGTCTTGTCGAAGAGACAGATCCTTGAAAAATAGTTAGGCTGGTCTCTGAATAAGCAAGAGATAGTAATGGACAATCCAAAAGCGAAAAATATAGTCATTCTCTTGACCGAACTAGTGGCCATTTTTTTAATGGCCTTTAATTTGTTGCCTCGGGAAGCCAGCTTATTTTTAACCGGTATTTTGGTTTTCT
>CAZFBL010000004.1:11641-43576 GCA_964517275.1 uncultured Candidatus Saccharibacteria bacterium | reverse complement strand
CTGTTGAGCGGTTTCTATCAGGGCTCCGCATGCTGAACGACGTCAGAACCTATTGCCTAATAAAACAGACACAGCTTGTAACTTAAAAAGAAAAATCCCCGAGTTACTTTTATTTCACTCGGGGAATCCCTGTTGGTTATTCTCTGGAGACCGGGAACCGTCTTCCAGAGTCACCCCTGTAATACCTTCTGAAGACCGAGGATCGTCTTTCGGAGGGCCCAGCTGTCCGCTTGATTTGGAAGTCCGCTGGGCGACTTTCCAAGTATCTGTATACTATCATATTAAAACTAATTTGTCAAGCCAAAAGGTTGATTTTTGTATTAGGTTCGAACACTCCCAAAATGTCCTGCCCTCGGTACGAAAAAAACCGCGCTGTTGAGCGGTTTCTATCAGGGCTCCGCGGGCAGGATTCGAACCTGCAACCTTGAAGTTAACAGCTTCCTGCTCTACCATTGAGCTACCGCGGAATATTCAATTTAATCAAGGTCTGACCTTTACAGCTAAGCATTAATGGTTAACTATATATCGAAGAATATCGTTGGAAAGGTCAGACCTTGATTTTAATAATATCTATTACCCCGCAGTACTGCGGGGCTCGGAATGATATTTTATTAATATTTTACCCTGTCTTCAATAAAGCGTCAAGCGACTTTTGGGCGCATTTTTGCCAAGAAAAATTATCAGCTCGGGTCAGCCCTTTGGTAATTAATTTCTGGCGTAATTCTTGGTTGGTTAATCCTTGATAGATGGCATAAGCGATTGCTTCTCTGTCCGAATTATCATCAAGATAAATAGCCGCTTGACCAGTCACTTCCGGTAGCGACCCCGAAGAGCTGGTCACCACCGGCGTTCCGCAAGCCATCGCTTCCAAAACCGGCAGGCCAAAGCCTTCGTAATCAGAAAGCCAGATAAACAAATCAGCCGCGTTGTAAACAGGAACTAAATCATACTCTTCAAGATAATCTTGACGCAAAACAGCCTGGCGGCCAAGTTTTTGATTAATCTCTTTAACTAGGCCATCAATATCAATAAAGGGAGCGGTATGATTAACTCCAGCCACTAAAAATTGGTAGTCAGTAAGTTCGGAAGCCAGCCGGCCAAAGGCCTCGATAACTTCAGCCAAGTGACGGCGGTTAAAAATTGAACCAACGTAAAAAATGAATTTATCCTTAATCTGATATTTCCTTTTGACAGCCGCCAATTTATTCTGGTCGGTTATTTGTTTAAAATTACTATCAGTTGCTTCCAGAATGACAAAAATCTTTTCCGGGTTGACTTGATAATGTTTTATGACCTCTCTTTTACTGAATTCTGAAGGAGTAAAAATAATTTGGGCTTTCCGGGCTGAAACTTTAGAAACCCATTTAAGCAAAATCCTGTCCCAGATACTCGGCCAGTTATATAAATCAGGCCGGGCCTGATAGATTATATCATGTAGAATCAAAGCGATTTTGCCTGAATAAAAAAGAGGAGCGATGTAGGCCGGACAAAAAAGGAGGTCAATTTTATCTTTTTTGGCCGCTCTCGGTAAAAGATAATGAGCAAAAAAAGCATTACTGTTTGAATCAAGCAGTTTTTTTTCAAATGCGTCGGATAAATCAAGTTCGGGAATCTCTTTTTTGAAATACAAAAAAAATTTCAAATCCGGAGGCAAATCAAAATTATTCCATTGCTGGAGCAAATTCATTAAAACCCGGCCGACGCCGGTCGGTTGTCTTTCCAGACTGTGAGCATCAATGCCAATCTTCATATTTACCTCGCTTACCTAAATAAAAATCCTTAATCCCTAAAAGAATATATTTAGCCCAGCGCCGCCGCTTAGGCCAAAAAATTAGTTTAACGAGCTGTTTTTTAATCCGCCAAAGCGCGTCCAGATGGACAAATGATTTAATATACCAAGGAGCGTAACGCTGGGCTAAAATTAACCCGTTTCTAAGGTGGTAATAGATATAGGAAGGCGAACCTTCCTTACTGCTGACCGAGCCTTTGTGCCAAATCCGGGCGGCCGGGACAAAAACGCATTTAAAGCCGGCTTTTTGGGCGGCCAGGGACCAGTCAGCGTCTTCATAGTATAAAAAATATTCTTCCGGAATTAAACCGATTTCTTCAATGACTCTTTTTTTAATCAAAAGACAACAACCGGTTATATATTCTGTCTCCTGCCCGCCAGAGGTAGGTCCGTCTTTGACGGAAATATCCGGTTGGTCATATTGACCATTATCCTTTTCTCCCCAACCCCGCATTTGCCCTTTATTATACAACCAATTAACCTGACCGCCGGCAAACCAGATTTTTTCTTTCGCCTTGTCCGGCTGACCAGTCATCGGATAAAAATATATTTTTGGCCCCAATAAGCCAATCTCTCTGTCGCTCTCCCCTGCTCTTACTAATTTAGTCAAAAAATCGTCGCTTACTACTGTATCATTATTTAATAACAAAACATAATCAGCCCCTTGCTCTAAAGCGTATTTAATCCCAATATTATTGCCGCCGGCAAAACCTAAATTCTCTTGGTTGTAAATGATTTTTATCTCTGGACTAGGTACAACCGGTTTTTCTTTAGAGCCATTATCAATAATGACTACCTGATAATTGGGGTAGTCATTGTTTTCCAGCGATTCCAGACACTCTAAAGTATCCGGCCAGTTATTCCAATTAAGGATAATAATAAAGACCTTGGCAGACATATATATCTAGGTAGATTACGAGAAAGTTACAAGAACGGTTCTCGTAATTTTTAACCTCTGAGGTCGGACCTCAATTGACTCAATTGATGGCCAAAAGTTTGATGTCAAAAATAAGATTGGCTCCGGGCGGAATTGACCCGTTTGGTGTACCTGTCTCCCCGTAGGCGAACTCTGAAGGAATATATAACCTTCTGACCTCGTTCAACTTCATCCCGAGCAATCCTAAATCCCAGCCCTTTATCACCTGGCCGGCTCCGACCGTAAAGCGAAAAGGTTGCTCTCTGTCCAGACTTGAATCAAATTTAGTCCCGTCTTCCAAAAGACCAACGTAATGAACAGTTACTTGGTCGCCATTTTCGATTGCTTGACCAGTTCCTTCCTCAAGAATGGCCGCTTTAAGTTCATCGATAACGACTTTTTCCCCGTTAATCTCGCCGCTTTCGCTGTTCTGTCCAGTCTGTTCGGCTGCTGATTTGGCCTGCTGATTCTCAAATGCATCAGGATTTATCCCATTAAATTCGTTATCGTCAAACAGCTGGGAAAGAAAATAGAAGCCCAGACCAGCTACCGCTAGAATAATAAGCGCTGAAGTAAATTTCTTCATAGGAGAAATATTTAAAGATAAAATTATTCCTTCTTTTCATTTTCGGCCGGAACTCGCGGCTGAATGTTGCTCGGCATTTCCACTTTAATCGGCTCGCCGTAGACTCCTGACTCAGATGGCTTGGCTTCCGGTTGTTCCTTCTGGGAAGTAAACGATTTAAGCCGATTCCGAAAAGCGTCGAAAACTCCTTTTGTCTCTTCTTTAATCTTTAAAATTAAGGGCTGATATTCTTCTTTTTGTTCCTGAATATTTTGTTCTATTTTTCCTCCTATTTCCGGACTGGGCAATACTTCGTTTAAATTTTGTTTAATCTGTTGTTCCTTAATTTTCATTTCTTGACTCTCAGCTTCTAACTTTTGAAAAAGTTCTCCTGCTTCCTGCTTCAACTCCTCAACTTTTCCCTTAATAACCGGAGCTACCTGTCCCAATTCTTCTATTATCCGCATTTGTTCAACCCGCTGTTCAATCCTTCTTTGATTATCCTCAAGGCCGGCCTTCAGTCTTTCTTTTAACTCTTCTTTATTCTGCAACCGGTTCATCGTTTCGCCAAATCTTTCTAAGTACCTCTCTCTGTTTTCTCTGATAATTTCCATCGCCTGTTCAGGAACCTGCTCCTCCAGTTTCCTAAGAATTTGCTGATGAAGCAACTGCTGGTCAGTATATTTATCCAAGAAATCTTTTAATTGAGGTGCCTCTGGGTTTTCTTCCTTGAATTCATCCAGCCGCTCATTAATTTTTTCAACCGTTTCTTGGTATTTTTCATCAGCCTTGGCCAATTTTTCCCGCAGAGCCGGGTCATCGGCGTTTTCCTCAACCTCTTCCTTAGCCTTAACTATCTGCCGACTGGCTTTCTCTAATTGCAACTCCGATTTCTTAATCGGGTCAAAAGTAAAAAATATTTTAACCTCCCTGACCGCATCAGTCAGCCAGGAGAAAAAACCCGACTCCTCTACTCCCAAATCCTCGGCTGCCACTTCAACTGTCCCGGCTGTTGAAGAACCGTCAGCAGTTTCTTGAGCTGAAACTGCTAAAGAGAATAAGGAAAATAAAAATAAGGAAATTATGATAATAAACGATTTTTTGAACATTTTTTTAACTTGATTATTTAATTTAACTCCTTTTGTTTAATAAGATTAAACTGCCGATTAGGCCGACCAAAAAACCTAATGGACAAATTAAAACACCGATAAAGAAAAATGTTACATGTAAGATCTCCATTATATAATTTAAAATGAATATTTGGCTGGTAATAATAGCCAAGGCATAAAAGGCATTGTGCAGAAAAACACTAACGAAAAATCCGGTAGCCGCCAGACCGGTCAAGATTAAAAATTTTTTCAATTTCCCTTCTACTTTGTTCCTGAAAGTCAGAAAAATTAAAGCTAAACCCAATAAAAAAAAGACAGCAAATGGCACTAAAAAAATCTCTGAACCGCTGAGTAAATCATTGACTGCAGGGATAAAAAACTGACCAATTATAAAAAGGAAAACCCCAACCAAAGCCCAAAAGATGGTCAAAAGTAAAGATATTCTTTTTTCTCTTCCATCATCCATAATCCTATCCAGTACGAGAACCGTTCTCGTACCTTACTATTCTAAGACCGTTAAAAGAATAATAAAAATGGCGATAAAGCCTAAACAATAAAGCAAGGTATAGGCAAAAACGGACAACGCTTCTCTGATCTTTCCTTTAAGAACTAAATAGGCCGGATAGCCGAAAACGATTACTCCGCTGACGGCCGCCGAAAAAACCAAGAGGAGCAGAATCAGAATACTGACCCAAAAATCCGATTCTTGTGGAAAAATCTTATTGCCTAAATGGAAAAAGCCGCCAATCAGAGAGCAATAGATAACTATAGCTAAGGCCTGGCCTAGGCCAATTAATGCTGGAGATTTATTCATATGTTTATTTGTTTATTAATTCAGCAGTTGTATTTTAGCATAAACAGTTGTCAACAGCAACAGAGACCCGCGCAAGACAAGAGACGCCCTTTTCAGGGATGCTCTCATTGAGGCAACAGAGGCCAGGCTTTGAGGCCTATCCCCAAAGCCTGGCCTCGCGGCTCTGTTCTCCTTTTTGAGGACGTTCCTGAAAAGGCGTCCTTTGATTCGAAAGATTTGACTTTTTTATCAAATTAGAATACAATTCAAGGGTAAGTTTTCTCAATAAGTTTTCTCTTTCCTTATACGATTTTCAGTCCGGCCAGCCTGTCAGTCCAAATGGCCAGTCGGCCGGAAGTGTAAGTCAAATAAGATATTATTCTTAGAAAGCAGAAATCAAGCCCGTTAGTCTAAAAATTATCTAATGAGGTGAAAAATGAGAATAAGGTCGGCTTACACGAATCATATAAGAGAATAGACCCCTTGGTTGATAATTTCTAGAGCAACATTAGAACAGAAAGTCTATTAACCAATCGGTCTGAAGTATGGCTAAAAAGTTATATGTCGGCGGTTTGTCCTACGACACGACCGAAGACGGGCTAAAAGAGGCCTTTTCTAAGGCCGGTACCGTTGATTCAGCAATCATTATTACTGATAAAATGTCCGGTCGTTCAAAGGGTTTCGGCTTTGTTGAAATGTCTTCCGAAGAAGAAGCTCAAAAAGCGATTGAAATGTGGAACGAAAAAGAGCTTGACGGTCGAACCCTCAAAGTCAACGAAGCTCGTCCGATGGAAGAACGCCCGCGAAGAGATTTCAATCGCGGCGGCGGTCAGAGATTCGGCGGCGACAACCGCGGCGGTCGTTGGTAAAACAACCGCTATTCTTAAAACAAAAACACTCGCTTCAGGCGAGTGTTTTTGTTTTAAGGAGGCGTCAATCTCACTGGTCAAAACATCGGCCAGAACCTCGATGGAATCCTTTGCCCATTTCGCCGCTGGCCATTCGCTCTTCCATAAACTGTAAACGCTGATTAGCCTGTTCCTGACTAATCACTCCGTTGTCAACCATCGCTTGCAGGCGATTCTGAAGCTGTTCCTGCCTAGCATCTTTCATTCTTTCCTGAAGCTGTTCTTGGCTAATACCCTGCTCCTCGGCAATCTCCCGAAAGTTTTTTCCTTCAGCCCAAGCGTCTTTTACTTGATTGGCGTTAATACCTAAAAACTCGGCTTGGTTTTGGAACATCGCTTCCTGCCGTTGAGCCATTTCTTCGGGCTCCTCAAAAGCTCCCCAGCCAAAGCCGCCAAACCAACCATTAGCTGAAGCGACACTAGCCCCAGCCAGAGTCAAAGCTAGAGCCGGCATGATAATATAAGCGAGATACTTCATATAATTTAATAAATTCTTTATTATTTATCCTCTCGACCTTTATCCTCTACCGTCTCCTTGAGAGGGTAACCGGATTGGTACGAGGTCTTATTAATTATTACAAATAATAGCCAATTTTATTTCACGGACCGAAAACAAAAAAGAAGGCCGAAAGACGAGCAAAAGACCCTCTATCTCGTTCGGCCTTTCTTTATTAATACAAACTAAATCTTTCTTTATTTCGCTGATTAAAAAAACCGCTCTCCGAAGCGGTTTTTTAGTCCTCACTTATCTACCGAGGCCAAGGCGCCATCGGCCGATGAGGCCGCCGTTGGAAAATATCAAACTTGTCATCAACCCAGAGAAAACTAAAGGCCTTTATTGTACTATTATCTCTTTTTCCCAAAACGACTACCCGCTCATTCTCTTTAACATTGTTTGAGGTAGCCAAAACAGTTAATATTTCGCCTTGAGGAGTTTCTATAGAAAAGCCCCCATTTGTTATTTCGGTAATAATCCCTTGATGAACATCAGACAGTTTAGGCGCGCCCAATCCTCGATAGAATCCTCCGACCATCGGCAATTTTCCTTCGCGAGCTTTCCAAAAAAGCTTTGGATGAAAAGGTGTTCTAGCGATCAGAAAACTGCCCAAAAAAGCCAAAATAATAATTCCCAAGACAGAATAAAGAATTGGCCGGCGATAAGCAAAGCTAAAACGTTTAACAAATATCTCCAAAACGACAATCAAGGCCAAAGCGATGATAATCAACAACCAGGGCAATGACTTAAAGAAAACTCCCAGCGCTCCAAAACCAAACCCGGGCAAAAACCAAACTCCGCTAGTCCGCAAGCTAAAAACAATAAAGCTGATTAGATACAAGACAAAAAGAGCAACCAAACAAGCGAGTAAGCCGACCAAAATAGCTCTCAAAATAAAGTAGCTCTTTGGCCGCATTTTAACCTGACCGCTTTGGACCTGCTCAAGAACTCGTTTAATCAGTGATTGTGTTTCTTTTTTAATTTTCATATTGATAACCCAATTTTTGACAAAACGACTTAATCATTTTCCTGCCCCGTTTTAACCTGACTCCGACTGTGGCCACTGGAATCCGCAGAACATCAGCGATTTCCCGATAAGTTAATCCTTCAAAATAATAAAGAATCAACGGCTCCCGATATTTAAAATCCAGCTTATCAAGAGACCGTTCAATCATCTGGCGAATCTCTCGCTGATTGGTCTTTTTTTCCGCCCCGTCCTTTGAAATCAGCCGCGGCAGGAGAACGTCTAAGTCAAAAAAGGGCATTGGTTCCTTGCCCTTTTTTTTAATCGCGTTAACAAATTGGTTGTGAGCGATGCGGTAAAGCCAGGCTGAAAATTTCCGGGAAGCATCAAAGCTCTGAATGTTGGTATAGGCCTTAATGAAGACCTCTTGAACCAAGTCTTCAATATCATGGTAATTAAAAAGAAACCTTCTGGCATAGCGCAGCATTTTCGCCTGATAACGCTTTACCAAGATGCCAAACGATTCTGCCTTGCCTGACTGGACTATCCGCACCACCTGTTCGTCAGTCAATCGCCTTTTCGATTGAGGCATAGATGACTCCTATAATTGGAAATGAGGGAGAAAAAGAAAAACAAATTTTTCTTTTTCAACCGAATGACAATTAGAAGCTCTGCTTATTATTTACTACAACAGTCCCCTCTTTTTATTTCAACTAATTGCCAACTAAGCTAGATTTCTGGTCCGGTATCCCTGAATATATTCAAACAAAGTTGACCAGCAGGCGCCGGCCGCAAAACCCATAATTATTTCCTCTAAGGGTGTTCCCCAAATCATAATTCCCCACAGATTATCTAAAGTATAAATAGCTGTAATATAATCAGGGAACAACCTATTGAATATACCAAATAACAAAAGATAAATAAATCCGAAAAGAATTCCGCCTAAGATTATCTGGGCAATTAAATCTTTCCTTTTCAGAGCAATAATTGTTGTTCCCATCAGGGCGGTGATAATCATATTATAAATCGTCTGGCTGGGCAACAGTAATTCCAAACAGACAAAGATTAAAGCGACAAATAAATAGGGGCCGAAGAAAGATTTATGCCCTAATCTGAGTTTAACCGTTTTCTTCTTGTCAATCACTTCATAAATAACAGCCGTAATTCCTCCGGCAGCAAAAAAGAATAAAAAACTCTCCAGGCCAACCCCAAAACGGCCAATTAAATTAAACAAAGAGGGCGGACTCCAGTATTCCGGAACGAGCAGACGTTCAATAAATCCAAAAGGCAAAGCCAGCAAGCTACCGAAAATCATTTCTCGGCGCAAGTCCTTTCTCAATCCGAAAAACAAAAGCCAGACAACGAATAAAATTAAACAACCGATAAAATAAGTGTATTGCATATTAATATATATGAGCCGCTCCGTTCAGAGGGGCGTAACTCCATTTGTCGTCAGAGAGTTCCTCTAAATAATTCTTTTCGAATTCATTGTTATGGTCCCGGTAGTAATCGTAAAACTCGGGGGTGACCTCATAGACTTCGTCTGTCTCCGGATTATACAAGCGGCTGTAGCCTAAAGTGGCATCAGTTTGTTTTTCCGACATTCTTTGTTCCGATTCCAGCTTGCTATCCCAAACATCCATAATCGTATCCGAGGTTTGGCTTAATATTTTGCCTGCTTCTAGAGCCCCAGCGGCCGCCTTATTCTGGGCCTGGATACAGGCGTTAACATAGGCCTGGCTAATAGTATACGATTCTAAACTTTTTTCTAAGGAAGGAGTAATTAAATCCAATAAACCCTTGGGAGCGGTCAGGCCGATAAACATCATTCCGTATCCCCAACCCATGCCAATATCAGCGGTGACAATATAGAAATATCCTTCGCCTGATTTATTATTCTGTTGAAATTCCGCTCTGATTAGTTTGGCATCAGTCGCATAAGATGGTTTATTGACAATTTCTTCTTTGCTAACGACCCTAACGTTGGTCATAATCGGAGCCTGCGGAAAGGCCTCTTGGAAAAAACTGGTCAGAGCCAAACTGCTAAAATTAACCAAATAATTTTCGGCGGTCAGAGGATTGACGACCGGACTCTCAAGCCAAGGCATCTCATCACCGCCCATCTGCCGATAGTTGTAATCCCAGACCTTCCGCTCCTGATTGGTATAAACCGGACCGGCTTCCGAGAAATAAAAAACTTGTTTTAGTTCAGATGAGGAGTCCCTGGCTAAAATTGATTTAGTAGCGCATTCGCCTCCAGTATAAACATTCCAGCCGGCCGGCAGATTCATAGAGACAGCCCCGTCAGTCCAGGAAACTAACGGCAACAATTCTTCTTTAGCCACCTGACCGATTGACATACTACAAAGAGTGCTCCTCGATGGAATCTCCTTTGGACCTTCGGTCGTCCCTTCCTGGTCAGAAGCTCCTTCTGCCGGGACTCCCTCCTGGCCAGTCGGAGTAATTTCTTCTTCGGAATCCGTCTTTAGCGAATCGGCCAATCCATCAACTAAATCTGTTTCGGCAACCAAGCCAAACAAAACAAAGAATAAAACGCTGGACAAGCCGAAAATTAAACCGACCTTCTTCCTTGTTTTCTCTCCTTTCAAAAAAAATAAAACTAAACCGGGTTTGACCAGTCCAACCAGTAAGCAGACAAGAGAGATTAATAGTAGAATAATGAATAAGTTTTCCATAATTTTTTATTTTATTCTTCTAACCAAATCATGCCGCCGTCACCGGGAAAATTGACGCCGCCGCCCTCAAAACCGGAGACGGTCCATTGCTCAAAGAAATGGGCTATCGACATTTTGGTCTTTTCTTTATATTCGGCCTGGTAATCAATCCTCTGGAAGAATGGATTATCAAGCCCGGGGTCGTTTAGATAAATATAGTTTTCATCGTAACCGGTAATAATCATATAATGATTCCCGTGATGGCCGACTATCGAGACTAAAATATCTGAAGAAATTAACTCTTTTAACTTTTCAAATGCTTCCTCTTTGTCTTTTAAAACAGTAACCTGCTCGGCTGGATTTGTTAAAAGCTGTTGGTTATAAAAATCAGCAGATTCTTTTGAATAATTCTCCAAATAAGCCAGCCGAACTTTATCCAGAACTCCAAACTCCGAAAATCCCCTGAACATATCCGGCGGCCCGCCCGGTCCGCTTTTGAGTATTGTCCGGAATTCTTGAATTTCATCATCCGAAAATCCTTGGTACATCATTAACATAATAGCGCTGGCTCCCCAACAAAAACTATCTTCTCGGTAATAGGGGGCATTTTCTATCTGATAAGACGAGGGGGCTTCTGGCTGTTTTTCTTCTTTCGGCTCCGAACCCTCTTTCGGTTCTTCTTCGGGCTGACCGGCCCCGTCTAACATTCCCTTTTCCCTTAAATGCTCCTCAAAATCAACGCATTTGGTTCCGTCAAAGCATCTACCTTCTCCGCAGTTGCAAACTTTTACCTGATGGCTGTATTCCGGAGCGCAACCGCAAGCGCCGATGGCGCAGTCATCAGGAAAATCGCCTGTTGATTGGCAACAGAGGGCCGTGCTGACGGTCCCGCCTGAGTCCAGACAGGCCTTTTCTATATCAGTCGGCTCTTGAGAGTCTTCCGCCTCCCGAGACTGAAAAACTAAAAAGACTCCTCCAGCTATAATTATCATGGCCGCGATTAAAATAATTTTCTTAGGTATATTCATTTATCACCAAAGCCATTTTTAACTATATTTTATTATACCGAAAAATCGCCAATTTGGCGATTTTCATCTTAACATCAGCATCCACATTGGCTGGGGAGGAGGGATTCGAACTTTCGTTCAATCCAGTAAAGCGTTTCCGGAGTTTTAAACTAGGTGCCCCATATGGGTAGCACATCGGTCCAGAGCCTAAATTCCTCTTTTACCTTATTATTATAATTGACTTTTAATCTAACATCAAGCACTATATTACTAAGGAGGGCCAAAAGTCCTTTTAAAAATGAATATTACATAGTCAAACATAAACTGAATTTCAGAAACTCTTAGATATAAGTGAAAGGAGAAAAACATGATAACCTTAAAAGGAATTGAATTGGGCAGTGTTTTTACCGCCTCAGGCACCCTTAATTTTTTCGGACAGGGATGGCCTCATCATAAGATATACAGAATGATCCCTGGTTTTAACTTCCGTAATTCCACCTTCATAGCTAAAACAACAACGCTTGATAAAAACATTGGCAACATGCCTCTGGATGAAAATTTTCAGCCCAAAGAACTGTTTCCGGACTGCGTAAAAGTTTATTTTTCAAAAGGTCTGGTTCTAAATTCAGTAGGACTCAGCGGACCTGGCGCAAAAACACTCCTTGAAACGAAAATGTGGCAAAACAGAATCAGTCCGTTTTTCATCTCATTTATGGCAATAAGAAAAACAGCACAGGAACGCACCAAAGAAACCGAAGAATTCGCCGATCTTTTAAAAAAAGAACGATCCTATTTCATCGGAAAAATCGGATTGGAAGTTAATTTTTCCTGCCCCAATGTTGACCATGACCCGCAAATTCTCATCAAGGAAGCGCTGGAAATTTTAAAGATTCTGCGGACTGAATTAACCTGGACTCCCTTGACTGCTAAAATAAATGCTTTGGTTGGAACGGATACGGTCAAGAGAATAGCTTCCTCTGGATTTTGCGACGCGATTTCTATATCCAATACCATTCCATGGCTTCAATTACAGGAAAAGATAGACTGGATCAATCTTTTTAGGACAACGACATCTCCCTTGGCCGTATACGGCGGCGGAGGTATGTCCGGCTGGCCACTGGTTGACATTGTCAAGGATAAAATCAAAGATTTTAGGGAAGCCGGAATAAAGATCCCAATTATCGCCGGTGGAGGTTTAGGCTGTAGAAAAGAATGGAAAAAAGACATAGTCGATTTCAAGAAATCAGGAGCCAACGCTGTCTCTATAGGCAGCGTATCCATTATTCGGCCATATAGGATAAAAGAAATGATTGATTTCGCAAACTGGATTTTCAGGAGGTAAAACTTATGTCAATTACAATTCGCAAACCTGACGATATGCATATCCATCTTAGAGAAAGTCAAATGATGAAAAATGTTATAAAGTCTACTACTTCTGTTTTTACTAGAGGCGTAGTTATGGGAAATCTTAAAAAACCAATAACTACCGCTGAAGATGTCCGGCAATACAGAGCGAAAATAAAAAGCTTGACGCCAGACTTTACGCCAATCATGTCGATAATGTTGACCAACGCTACCAATCGAATAACTATCAAGGAAGCGCGCGAAGCCGGAGCAAAAGTATTGAAATTAATCCCTGGAAACACTTCAACGAATTCAACTGATGGCGTGCCCTTAAATAATCTAAAGAAGTTTTATCCAGTCCTCAAAACTATCAAGGACTTGGATATGATATTTTCGGGACACTGGGAATTAGCAATCAACCCTAAAACAGGAGATGTAATTCCGGAGCCTGAAAGAGAAACTGCCGCGCTTCCATTTTTAACGGATTTAATTAAAGACATGCCCGGGTTAAAAATTATAGCCGAGCATGCGACCACAAAAGCAATGATTGAACTCGTTGAATGTGCCCCTGAAAACGTGGCCGCCACTATAACCGTTCACCACGCTATCTTGACCACCGAAAATGTTTTAGACAAATCCGGAAAAATCATAAACCCTCATTTCTATTGCAAACCGATTGCTAAAACAAAAGCTGACCTAAACAAAATCATAGAAGCTATGATTAGCGGCAACCCGAAATTCTTTTTTGGTTCAGACAGTGCACCTCATCCCATTCACCAAAAAGAGAAAGAAAACCCTCCGGCCGGGATTTTCACCGCTCCTGTTGTCTTGCCTCTACTTTTTGAAATATTTGAAAGACACAACGCGCTTGACAGATTGGAAAAATTCGTTTCCGAGTCCGGCGCAAAATACTACGGATTAGAAACCAACGATGGAAAAATAACAATCACAAAAAGACAATGGCAAGTTCCCGACCAGTACAGAGGAATAAAAGTCTTTATGGGAGGAAAAACTCTCAACTACCAAATAGCGTAAGCAAAAAATATTGAAACGCCGCGGCTAATCAAAACCGCGGCGTTTTTCAATAGAATTTAAATACGCTAACCCCCTCAAACCCAAATCCAAATTGACTTATGATAAAAGTACTTTAATTTTAATCGCCCGAAAAAGTATTTTTTTCGAATCCTGGGTGGGTACGAAATCTGACACCTCGTTTTTTGGCTTATTTAAGCCACTTCGGTCAGTGCCCAAATTGGCTGGGAGGACAGGATTCGAACCTGTATAGCATCCTTCAAAGGGATGAGTCCTACCATTAGACGACCTCCCAATTAATTTAAATTTTCAGTTATTCCTTCAATCCAACCGGCTATTTTCCTATTGAGATTAGTGCTTTTTTTAACCGTAACGAATAAGAGTCCTTCATAATTATCGTTAAATTTCCGATTTGTTTTTATATTATGTTTTTTAATAAGAGTTTTATGAAAACGAGATGCAGGGATATTTGTAATTTTAGACCAATATTTTTTCGCTTTTTGTTTATTACTGGTTTCGTGAATCGCCAATCTAACCACAATATCCTTCTTATCAATTTTGCATACCTCGTTAAGCCATCTAAGAAAAATTTTGATGATATTTGGATCAGAATTACCCAAAGTGACACGCTCTGACACATTTGTCTCTTTTTGTTTAGACCCTTCGGCCCAATACAAAATAATTCCTATTAGCCATAAATCTTTCTTGGTAATTCCATTGACTTCCTTTCTAGCTAAAAATTTTATTTCTTCTGTAATTTTAATCCTTTTACTCCGACAGGCCTGTTGTGCTTTTGTTTGAGCCTTTCTTCTTTTTTCGGTAAGCCGTTGTTTTTGTTGTTTGGCTAACCCTATATCGCGAAGCCATAACGATAAAGTTGATTTAGCTACTGGGACTTTTCTTAAAATCTCATTATAAGACAACCCCCTTTTTCTTAAGGCAATGGCTTTTTGTTTTTCTTTTGTTTTATAAATCATGGACCACAGATATATCTTCTTTTATTATACATCCGTGGTTCGAATTAATCAAACCCTTTGGCTACTCCCCAATACATTCAACGACCGCTAATTCCAAAGGCAGTTGCGGGAAATCAGCGGACTTGACTTCGTAAGCGGCCCGGACAAAAAGATGAATCAGTTTGGTTAAATCGGGCTGTTCAAAGCTTTGAGCCTGCCTTATTATGACACTTATCTGCTCTTTAGTCAATTCCGGAGCGACTAAATTGGCCAAATTAGGGTCAACTTTAAGAATGAGCATTTTGCGCAGATAGCTGACCAATGACTTGCTAAACTGGACTAAATCATAACCCTGGTTGATAATTTGGTTTATTTGAGAAATAGCCGGGCCGCTCTTCTTGGCGACTAAATATTCAACTAAATCCTGAACCGCTTTAATGTCGGTTACCCCTAAAATGGTCTGGACTTCTTCCAGGGTAATTTTCTTGTCTTCCATGGCCATAATCTGGCCGAGCAAGCTCTCGCCGTCTCGAATAGAGCCGTCGGCATTCAAGCTGATTAATTCCAAAGCCGGTTTTTCAATGGCTACTTTTTCCTGTTGGGCAATCCAGTCAAGCCGCTGAACGATTTTATCCAAAGGCAGTTTGTGGAAATCAAATCGCTGGCAGCGGGAAATAATCGTCTGGGGAACTTTATGAATTTCGGTAGTCGCCAGAATAAAGATGGCGTGGGCCGGCGGTTCTTCCAAGGTTTTTAATAAAGCGTTAAAGGCCTCACGGGTTAATTGGTGGACTTCGTCAATGATAAAAACTTTGTATTTTAGATTGGTCGGGCTGAATTTAATCCCCTCGCGCAGTTCCCTGATTTCATCAATCCCCCGGTTGGAAGCGGCGTCAATTTCAATTAAATCCAGGGATTTGTTTTGATTGATTTCCTGGCAGGCCGGACATTGGTTGCAGGGTTCGGCCCCTTGTCGCTTTTGGCAGTTAACCGCTTTGGCCAACAAGCGAGCGACTGTTGTTTTGCCGGTTCCTCTGGTCCCGGTAAATAAATAAGCATGAGCTACTTTATTCATGCTTAAAGCATTGGTCAGGGTACGAATAATATGCTCCTGATCAACCACCTCCTTGAAGGTTTTCGGCCGATATTTACGATATAAAACAAGATTTTCCATGTATATTAAAGATGTTTTGCCCTCAAAGGGCAATCCTTTTAGATTTTCGGTCTAAGTATAGCATAATCGGAGAAAAACAAAAGCCCTTATGCCTTTGGCAAAAGGGCTTCGGGGAATAAGCGTCAGGAAAAGGTCTGGCCTTGCCCAACCCAGCTCGTAATTATTGATTAGTTTCGAAAATTTTAGTTGGAAAGGCCAGACCTTTTCCTGCCATTAGTTAGTTTCGAAAATTTTAGTCGGAAAGGCCAGACCTTTTCCTGTATTTTAGTCGGAAAGGCCAGACCTTTTCCTGCCAGCCTATTTTTAAAGACCGGGGAAATAAAAAGTCCGGCAATCAATTTAACTACCGTACTAAAAACTAATTTTAGCTGCGGGATTGCTTCGCTCCGCTCGCAATGATAATTCTGCTGATATAGACTTAGAGAAATAGTCACCTCTTAAAAACAATGAATTTGTAACCAATAAAGTTCCAGAACATGGCCAGGAAAGAAGCGGTTACCGCGCCCAGATTGGCCCAAAGCTCTTCGGCCAGACCCCATTGCGGCCCGAGCCAATTAACGATTAAAGAAGCAATCAGATTATTCAGTCCGATACCAATCAAACTGACAATCAAAAAAGCCAAAAATTCCTTGCCTATTTTACCGGCTGATTGGTCTGCCGCTCCCCTTTTGAAAGTCCAAAACTTATTGAGAAAATAACTGTTAATGACGGCTACGGCAAAGGAAATTCCTTTAAACAATGAATAAAACCAGCCGGCCGCGATGCCGCTTAGGAAAATCAGCAAATTAAGAACGCCGATGTCAACTAAAAAGTTTAAGCCGCCGACTAAAACAAATTTAGCCGCCTGATAAAAAACCAGCCACTTCCTGCTCAAAAGGAAGGCGAACAAAAACCAGGCCAAGCAGAAAAAAGGAAAGCCAACCGGCCAAATCCAAAGAGGAACTACGCCAATGGCCGGAAAAGTTAAACTGATATTTTTAATAACGATTAATAAAAGCCAGCCGGCCGCTTCGCCGATAACTAAACTGACAATAATATCTGATTTTTTTAAGTTCATATTTTTTGAGTTTTTGAGGTCCGGCCTCGCAGGTCCGGCCTCGCAGGCCGGACCTTATATCTTATATCTCCGGCGCTTTTTTGATTTCAAAAACTAATCCTTTCTTTAAAATTAATTTATCCCGCCGGTCAAGCTTGTTTTCCAAAAACAAACGAGCAACCGGATTTTCTACTTTTTCCTGGATAACCCGTCGGAGCGGTCGAGCCCCGTACAAAGGGTCAAAACCTTGAGCGGCCAGTTCTCCAACCGCCTCCTCTTCCGTTTCCAAATCAATTCCTTTTTCTTCCAGTTTTTCTCTGAACATCCTTAAAAAGAGACGGGTAATGTCAAACATATTTGCTATAGTCAAACTCTTGAACAAAACAATCTTATCAAAACGATTCAAAAACTCGGGCCGGAAATGTTCTAATAAAACCTTTTCTTTTAGCTGCTGATAAATTTCCGGATAAGGCGTTTTTTTTCTGATTTTCTCCTGGATAAAAGCGGTTCCGGCGTTGGAAGTGGCAATCAGGATAATGTTGGTAAAATTAATTGTCTCGCCGGACGCGTCGGTTAAGCGACCGTCATCCATTACCTGTAAAAACAAATTTAAAATATCCGGCTCAGCTTTTTCTATTTCATCTAAAAGCAAAAGGGAATGGGGCTGACGTTTGACCGCCTCGGTCAGATATCCTTTTTGAACGCCTTCTTCGCCTCGAAAGCCGATTAGACGGCGGAGGCCTCTCTTTTCCTGGTACTCGGACATATCCAGGCGAATCATTTTTTCCTGACTGCCGAAATAGACTCGGGTTAAAGTTTTAGCTAGTTCGGTTTTGCCCACCCCGGTCGGTCCGATAAAAAGAAAGTTGCAAATCGGTCTTTCCCGTCCGGCTATTTCCAGCCGGCTGCGCCGCAGAGCGTCGCCGACTGCCTTGACTGCTTCTTCCTGATTGATTATCCGCTGGTGGATTATTTCTTCCAGACGAAGCAGTCTTTCTTTTTCCGTTTCCTCAAGCTGGCCCAAAGGGACGCGCGTTTTTTGGGCAATCAGTTCAGTCAGGTCGTTCCCTTTGACCATCGCTCCTTTGCCACGCTGATTTCTGACCAGATAGGCGATTTCTTCCAGAAGACCGATTGCCTTAGCCGGCAGGGCCTGACCGTAAAGATAGCGGTCAGCCAAATCAATCGCCTGGTCTAAGGCATCGGCTGAAAACAGAATATCCAACTCCTTTTCCAAAACAATAGTCTTGCTGATTAAAATCTGCCGAAGCAAATCGGTCGGCGGCAAGGCCACTTCAACTTTATTCAAAAGGCGGCCCAGAATTTTCCCTTCAATCTTGGCTGAATAACCTTCCGAGGTAGTTGTCCCGATAAGATAGAAGGCCTTCTGGTCCAGAGCCGAAGCTAAAATCTCGGCGAAATCCAAACCGCTGACCTGAGTCCGCAGACCGACCAGGCTGTCAATATTTTCAATGACCAAAACAATATTAGTCGCCCGATTAATTTGGTAGAGGATTTTTCTCAAGTTCTCTTCCCCTCTTTCCCGGGCTCCGGCCAAACTGACTAAACTGGCCAAATCCAGTTTAACCAATCTTTTGTCTTCTAAAAAAGAAGGAACTTTTTCTTCAACCATCAGTTGGGCGATTTTTCTTAAAATTGACTTCTTGCCTATCTCACTCGGTCCGACCAAAACGACAGCCGGCCGGCCGCCGCTGAAGGAATTAAAAACGGATTCAACTTCTCTTTGGCGATTAACCACAAACTCGAACTGACCGGCCCTGGCCAGCAGAGTCAAATCCTGACCGACTCGGTCCAACAAAGGAGTAGCGGCCGCGGTCATCGCCCGATTAAGCCGCCCTCTCGGTTTAAAAAGCCGCCACCAAAGAAAAGATTTCCGCCATCTCTTAACCTGTCTTTCCAATTTAGTCCATTGGATAGCCCGTTCTATCTCGGCCGGGCTGACCCCAAATTCGTCAAAAACCATCCGGACTAAATTTTTCTGCTGGCTAATTGCCCAAAGAATGTCCAAAGAGTTAAGCTGGCCTTTGGCCTGCCCCAGACAAAAAGAATAGGCCTCGACAAATATTTTTTTAAAATCGGCCGAAAGTTTTGGCCCCAGAATGGGTTTGCCCTGCCCTGACTCGGGAAAAAAAGAGGAGCTCTCCAAAACCGTCTCAATTTTTTCAACCACCTCTTCCGGAGAACAGCTCAATCTTTTCAAAATTTTCTCAAAATCCTTTTTCTTCAGAAAAGCGGCGAAGAGATGAATTGGTCGGACAAAATGATAGCCGTGACGGTAGCAAAAAAACCAGGCTTTTTCCAGAGACCTTTGGGCAGTCTTATCCAGATATTCAGCCACCTCTACTTTGCCCTTAACTAGTCTTAAATCAGTTTTTTCCTTTTTTTCCCGACGCCGCTGCCAAAGATAGAAAAGAAAAATATCAATCAGCAGTGAGAAATAGAAAAGGTTTAAATAACTTTCGGCCTGGTCGGCCTCGGCAGCCGTAAAAAAAATTAACAGATTCAACAAACCGTAAACAGCAAAAAGAATCAGAAGAACAAAAAGCAACCAGCTTAAGAATCTTTTTAATTTTCTCTGACCAATAATTAAGAGATTAAGCTCTGGCTGAAAAACGAAATTAATTTTTGGAGGAATATCTCCGGCCATAAGTTCAAGCTCGAGAGACGCCCTGTTCAGAGCGTCTCTCTAAATCACCTTTAAATCAGCTGACTGATAATAAAAACCGGCAGGGTCAGCCAAACCAACAAAACCAAAAGCCAAAAAGCAAACCAAACGGCGATTAACAGAAAACGCCAAACAATCTGCCAAAGGTGGGTATTCAGACTTAACAGATAAGCGGCCGCGCCTTTTTGGCCGTACATCGGTTTGAAAAAATTCCTGAAAAGGATTGATAAAGCCAAAGCCCGCCAGCCGCCATCGACTCTCTGCCAACAAAAAACAGCCGCTTTTTTAAATCCCCGGCTATACCACCAAAGCGGGAAATAGAAAAGTTCAAGCAGGCTGTCTAAAAATAAATCTTTGATAAATATTTGGTAAGCAGTCATGGTAAAGATTGAGAAGATTGAGGTCCGGCCTTACAGGCCGGACCTCTTACTTTACTTCCATGTCTGGTGAAATAGAAACTTCTTCAGTCAAAGACGGCTGCCAGCGACCGGCAATCTCTTTTTCGACCAAGGCTTTTTCCCGGCCGTACTTAAGGCGAGCCAGTTCTTTTATCGCCTGAGCGACAGCCGTCTTCCCTTCCTCCGGCCGTTCGGTCAAAAGATTAAACGGCTTGGAGGTCTCGTTGTTAATCATTAACTTGATATAGGCGTTGAAATTATCAATATTAATCAAGTCGTTGACTCCGAAAACCGGTTCAAATTGTTTGACCAAAAACTCAGCGTCATCGGCCCCGACCCGAAAACTGACCAGAGAACCGACGTTGCCGAAGACCGCCTCCCTAATCTTATCCTCCAACTGGCCGATAAACTGATGAGCGATAATTAAAGATAAACGATATTTCCGAGCCTCTGACAGAATGGTGGCGATACTATCGGTAGTGAAATTCTGGAACTCGTCCATATAAAGATAGAAATCCTTACGCTCTTCTTCCGGCAGTTCAACCCGGGAAAAAGCGGACATCAGCAATTTGCCGGTAATAATCAGGCCCAAAAGAGAACTGTTGATATCGCCCAGCCGGCCTTTGCTCAAATTGGCCAAAAGGATTTTCTTTTCATTCATAATCTGACGGAAATTAATCGTTGACTCCGACTGGCCGATAATCGGCCGCATATAGTCATTGGCAATAAAGACATTAAACTTGGAGGTAATATAGGGAACGATGTTTTGCAAGGCCGCCTCGCCACCGGCTTTTTCGGCTTCTTTCTGCCAGAAATCCTTAACGACCGGATTCTGACATTTAGCTAACAACTTTTCCCGAAATTCTTTATCGGCCAGTACCTTAGACACTTCCATCAAAGTAAATTTTTTAGTCGGATCGTCCATTAAAAGCAAAAGGGCGTTGCGGGTATATTGCTCAAACATCGGACCGCCGGTCTGGCGCAAGTCATAAAGTTTGTCAAAAATATTAATCAATTCGTTGACGACAAAAGTTTTTTGTTCCGGATATTGAGGGTCATACTCCAACATATTCAAACCAAGCGGCCGTTCTAAATTGGCCGGGTCCAGGATGATAACATCTTCGGCCCGTTCTTTAGGAACTAGTCCAAGGACTCCTTCAACTAAATCGCCATGCGGGTCCAAAACGCCAACCCCCTGACCATTTCTGATATCCTGAACAATCAGATTACTCAAAAAAACAGATTTGCCGGTCCCGGTCTGACCGACCGTATAAAGATGCCTCCGTCGGTCATTGGCTTGCAAACGAACAACCGTTTCCATGCCCCGATAAAGATTTTTACCCAAAACAACCCCTTCTTTGGGCAGATTGGCCGGCGGAGCGGCCGGCTCGGCTTTGAGAAATTTAACTTTAGGCGTTTCAATAGTCCTAGTCGGGAAATGAAACAAGCTGGTCAATTCTTCGGTATTCAAAAGCACTTTATGCTTCGGATTAAACAGACGGAAAGAAAACTGATAAATTAATTTTTTCAAGCCACGTCCTTTTTTCAGGCGAAACGATTTCAGTTGATTCAAATTGGGAGCGTTAAACTGAACAAAGGCCGATTCCAAATGACCAAGAATCTGCTCGGCCCGCTGCTGGCTATCGGCCGAAACCAATAAACGCAGATTGGCGTTAAAGCCGACCTTGCCGGCCTTGCTCTCCAGGGCCTTAATCACTTCTTCCTGAAGCGGAGTCAGGGCCAGCCTTGCCTCGGCCTCAACCAATTGACCGGTTTCTCCTTTGGCCTGGGGCGAGCCCTTGAGAGCTTCGCCGAAATAGCCCAAAGTTCTTCGGAACCAGCCCCGGCTGGCTTTAATCTTAGCCATCTGATAATTTTTGCCCTGCTGCATTTCTTGAGCGATTTTCAGACCCAGTTCCGACCATTGCCTGGAAGGAGCCGGCTGGATAATAATCTGAACAGCCGCTCCTTCTCCTTTTTCAGCCAGTTTGCTCAAAGTGTTGGTCACCTCGTTGAGTGGGTCGGTCTCCAGATTCTGGTAAGTTTTGAAAGGTAAAACATAGCTCCGGGCTAATTTTAAATAGCTGCCGGCCGCTACTCCCTCCGGATTAAAAATATTATAATCTTCGCTTCTATCAATCGCCGCTTCCGGATAAAAGCCGTGGATTTGTTTTTCGACAACATCTTCGTAGCCGCGAGGAACGGCCATATAGAAAGAGATTTCTTCGCCGACTTGGGGAGTGGCTATTTCAAAAACTAAATGAGGCTGACCATAGACGAAAGTATCTTTAGTTTCCCTGATATTGCTTAAGCTGGCATAGAGCTGTTCCATAACCGAAACAATTTCTTTCTCGCTTTTCGGAGCTTCTCCTTCTTCCCGTTTCGCTTTTTTGGGCAGGGTAATTAAAAAGAGGCTCATATTTAAAGCCCTGGTCAGCCGGCCCCTACTCTTTAAGCGAAGTATAAAAAACAAGCTGCCAATGATAAGGACAGCCAGGATTAGAAAAAAAGCTACCGGCAGAAGGATTTGATTAAGGTTAAAATTTAAATTCAACTCCATTAATTTAGGAAAAGGTCCTTAGAAAAAGGTCTGGAAAGAAAAAGGTCTGGCCTTGCCCAACACAGATTGTAACTACTAGTTAGTTTTGAAAATTTTAGCTGGAAAGACCAGACCTTTTTCTGCCTTTTTCCGTCTGGGCAAGGCCAGACCTTTTTCTGTAAAGCTATCCTTGTAGAACAGTATTCTCTTACAGTTTTTTCAGCTTCCCTTCTTCAACTAATTTCTGATACAACTCATCAACCAAACTATCGTGGAGCTCGTCCAAAAGATAAGCGTTGTCCAAGGCCTTGGCTACTTCAATAGCGTAATCCAATCCTTTCTGAAAAGCTAAATCGGAAAGAGCTTTAATTTGTCCTGGTTGATCAAGGCCTTTTAGCTCTTTAGCTTTTTTCCGGGCTTTTGCTGACGGCTGGGCAGCCGTCGACTTAGCCTCTTCAATCGCTTCTCCCCCAACCGTCTGGCTGACTTCGGCCGACGGTTTTTCTTCGGTTGGTTCTCTTTCGTCTTTTTTCTCGGCCATTTCTTCTTTTTTCTCTATAGCTGGCTTCTCGACTGGTTTATCCGGAGATTCTAAATTATTCTCTCCAACTGAAGAGATTTCTCTTTCTGGCATCTTTTCTTCTCTCGGAACAGCTGTTTCTTCTCCGAATGACTCGCGATATTTGTCTTGAACAGCGGCCGAATTATTTTCTAACGATTTTTCTTCCATCAAGTCAATTATACCATAAATTAAAAAAGATAAACAACAACACCAATCCGAGGGACGCCCTTTTCAGAGACGCCCCGGCCAGCCGGGGCGTCTCTGAAAAGGGCGTCCCTCGGAACCTCATAGCATTGACAAAACCCAGACAATATGCTATATTCAGGACAAAGAAAAGTTCGTTAACCTTTGGATAATTCTAACCAAGGAGGTAAGGGATGAGAAGGATTGTATCAGTATTGGTATTTGTAGTGATGGTCGCGGCTCTAACTGGCTGTGCCGGCTCGCTGGGAAAAAGGATCGACAGACTGGAAATTCTGTACGAAAACTCAAAAATCCTACAACAGGAAACTGCCAATATGGCCACGTCCACCGGTTTAAAGGTGGATAAGATGGAAAATACGTTGAATGAATTGTGTTCGTCGGTCACCGAAATCAGAGACGAGATCAATTTCATTCCGCCGGAGGCGATGGAGACTGCTTCTGACAATTCAACCTCCGCCGAGCCGGCGGCCAAGCCCGAGCCAGCAACCAAGCCCGAAACAACAGCTGTTACAACGGCTCCTTCCAAGGCTGAAGCCAAAACTGCCCCGACCACCCTGGAAGGCAAACTGGACGCACTAACCAAAAGGGTTAATATCAATGAAGAGCGGCTTAGCAGACATGACAGGAAATTTGGCGACCTGCAAAGGACACTGGCCGAGGTAAAGGACGAGCTTGGCCAACCGGTCTATCTCTGGACTGACGAGTTTTATTCAGGATTGCCCAAAAAGCCCGGTGACAAGGAAAAACTCCAGCTACCCGATGAACTTAAGCCCGGCCTAGACAGATTAGCCTGGGCAATTGTGAACGACGGATTAAAACTGGAAAAAGAAGTAGGCGGTCATACTGACCCCGTTGGTAGCGAAGAGGACAATCTCAATTTGTCCAAGAGAAGAGCCCAGGCATGTATCAACTATCTTGTCGCGAAAATCGGGCCAGACAAAGAGATTCCGTGGGAGGCCGGTACCAAATACGAGGATTATTTTGTAGCAGTCGGCAAAGGCGAGACCGACCGCTACGGAGACTACAAATACAACCGGAGGGTCTGCTTCAAACGGAAAAAGTAGACCCACCTTCGCCTAAAAGCCCCGGGAAGAGAAATTCTTCCTGGGGCTTTATTTTCCAAACTATTCTTACTGGTTTCTTTACAGCTCAATATTTATAGCTCCCTTTTTTGCTTCTTCAACCCCGGCTGACAGCTTCCGAGCCATAAACTCACCGATGGTCATATCCATTTCTTCCGGTTTTGGCCCAACCGCTCGAATATCTTTGGCCAATTGGCAATACTTTTTATACTCTCCGTAATCAAATGAATCATCGTGTTTCAAATTTAAATCCGGATTGAATCTATCTCTAATATTGTCTAAGTCTTCGGGAGTGTTCTTGAGTAAATTATCTACCGTTTCACCAGAGATGGCCTTTGATTCACCGTCGGTCATTCCATAGGCATCCATTAAGTTCGTCCTGACACCTTCTAATTGGCCTTCGGTAATCTCGGCTGGCCCAGCTATTCCTTCTATTTGAGACTGAGTTAAATCTTTAATGTCTTCTGTTTTGAGCTTAGCGATATCTTCAGGAGAAGCTCCAGCTTCCTCTAAAGAATCGATTTTCTGCTGAACTTCGGCAATCTCATTAATCTGCTCAGAGGTTAATCCTTCAATATCTTCTGTCTCAAGTTTAGCAATGTCTTCAGGAGGAACTCCAGCTTTCTCCAATAGAGCTTTTTTTTCGTTGAGCGAGAGCTTTTTTTCGGCTGACGCTTCTTTGGTCATTCCCTCCGCTTCTTCCGGCGCGCCTGCAGGTTGGCCGGTTATCCCTTCTCCTTCTAGAATAGCTTCGTAATTTTCACTGGTCCGCGGAGCGTTAGGATGCTCGGCAAAAAAATTCTTTAAGGCATCATTATTTTGAATAATGCTCTCAATTTGTTTATCGGTTAAGCCGGTAGTCAACCCTCTACCCTCGGGGAAAGTATCGGTAAAGGCCTTTTGCCAGTTAATTTCCTTTAGCTGTTCAATAGTCAGCTTATCGAGATTAACTCCCTTGGCTAAACCATAGTTTTCCGGATGAGCGACAATCGTGTCTTTAATCCGGTCAATGTTATAGGCCTCTAAGGCCTCGGCAGTATCCGGATCGCTGTTTTCAAGTAATTCCTGATAAACTCCGTTACCTTTAAGATATTTTTCAGCCACCGACCAGATTGAATCTCCTCTCTTTATACTCACTTTCTCGGCTATTTGGAACGGTTCAACCTTAGCCGCCTCCGGGGCAACTTTAGCCGCTTCCATTTCCGATTCTCTGGCTTCGGCAACCATATCTTCTAAAGACCTTGACTTTACCTCTCTCATTTTTATTTCCTTGGCTTCTTCTTCAATTCCCGGCTCTAATTCTCTAGCTTCTCCGACCGTCTCCTCTAAGGGCTTGACTCTTGGCCCTGCTTCTTCCGCTTCCGAAGGCACCTCTATTCCTGCTTTTCTCAATTCAGCCGCACCTTCCTCAGGAACTTTAAACGGAGACTGATAAGTCCTCTCGGTCATTTCCGCCGCTTCAGCTTCCGAACCGAGCATATCGAAATGTCCAGCGCAGAAAGCAATACCGCCGCCAGCTCCAATGGTAGCGGCCAGCTTACCTACTTGCCAGTACTTCTGTTGTTTGATTAATTTAGCTAATTCTGTATTACGTTCCCTTCTTTTTTCAGCCAAGAGTTTGTTCATCTGTTCAAAACCGTCGATTGCTTCTGCTTGTTCTATCAAGGATGTTTTAACTTTTTCCTCACGAGCTCCCCGTCCTCTTTTCGCTAACCATGTTTTTTCTAAACTATCGCCTAATCTCTTAATTCCGGCCGCACTTAAAGAGGCTAAAGCGGCCCGGCCATAACGAAAACCAGCGTAACCTAAAAGAGCCGGCGCAGCCATACCGCCAAATCCAAAAGCAACAGCTGTCCCGATGCCAGCTGAAAAAGCCCAACGATACTTCTTAGGCAACTTAGCATAAGAATTGCCTATCTTTTTGAAAAGACCGTTCAATCTCTTTTTCTCTTGCTCGGGAAGCATTTCCTGTTTAACTCGAGCCAATTTCTCCTGCTCACGCATAAAAAAGCCCTTAAAAATGAGCTCATTTCTAAATATTTGAAAATCCTCCTCTCTGCCTTTCCCTACCCACCTGCTTTGAGCCTTTTCTAAAAAGCGGCTTAATAATTTATCCTGGACTTGATCATACTTTTCTTGAGCGCTTTCGTATTCTTGTTTAGCTTCATTCCGTTCTTCTTTCTTGAAAACTTTACTTATCTGGCCAGTCAAAACTTTATATTTATCGAATTCAATCCCTGCTTCAGTCAATTTCTCTCGGGCCTGCCTACTTTCTTGATAAAGTTGACTAATCGTTTCTGGTCGCTGAACGATTCTATCTCCTTCCATTTCATTGATTTCTTCCTGGCTGTCTATAATATTCTCGATTTCCTCAGGGTTTAATTCTTTCCATGACGTCTCTCTCTCAAGAGGCAAATGCCTTGATTCTTCAAAATTACCTCCAGTTATTTTCTCCATAGAAGGATTTTCTATATTCATAATTTTTTTCTTGGATTATATTCCTACTTTTTTAGCGCTTTCTTTCATTTCTTTCCTAAACTTTTCGATTTCTTCTTTAACAATTTCATCTAAATTAGATATCTTTTCTTCTAAAAATTTATAGATTTCTTTAAAATTATCTTTTTCTTTAGTTAGCAGCTTATCTAATTCAGCTTTGCTTTCTTCAGGCAATTCTTTCAAAACCCTCATCAGGACATCTTTCTGGATAATATCGCCCCATTTCATTATCAGTTCCATCTTTTTCTCTTGGGACAAATCATCTAGGCCTAATTGATTGACTAAATTATCAGTTTTGTCTTTTTTAGCTTTTTTAGGCATTTCATCTTTCTCCTTTATAGCTTATAGCTTAATCGACTCTATTTTTATTTTGCCAAAAAATGGCAAAAAAGTAAAGGTTGACTGTGGATAAAATTAATCATATTCATACTCGTCAACGACCAGGCCGTTTTTGTCTCGTAAAATGAGTGTGTCGCTGGAGTTGTCCAAAATATCAACCGATTTATTCAGAAAGACCCGCCATTCGTCCCCAAAAAAATCTACTTCTTGGTGATATTCCAAGTAACACCCTTTATAATTAAATTTCTCATTTAGAAAATTAATACACTGGTCGTCTGAACTAATTTCCGAGTGAGCGGAATAATTCGGCATTTCGCAGCGACTCAAGTCATCAATGAAATCGCGGCAATCTTTTTCCAAGTGGTCATATTTTGATTCCTCCAAATAAGGACAATTCTTGTCTAAAACAGGGTGGAATTGAGAATAATAGTCTAAATAACCGGCGCATTTATTTGTTCGGAAGCTCACTCCTTTGGGGCTAAAGCCGGTCGAGATAATCACTTTATTTCTTTCGGTCAGTTCAATGTCTGAATTACGGCTGGAGGAAAAAAGATAGTGTAATTTTTCAGCTGCTTGAGGAATGGTTACCGTCTCCCGACTGGTTTCAATAGTCCATCCGGTAATATTGATTGTTTGGTCTTCTTCGTTCCGAAGAACTAAATAGTCATTTTGAAAATCATCTTCTTCAGCATGGACATCCTTGATTTCTACCTTTTGATAATAAGGAGAAACGCCTATCCGAAAAGTTCGGGAAGCCGGACTGGGGTCGCAATAACCCTCCTCGTTTTTAGCCCGGACATAAAAAGTATAGGTTTTGCTTTCTTCGGATAAATTATAGGCCTCGGTATAGCTTGAATACTGACGACGCCACTGGGTGTCATAGCCGACTAAATAAGTTTCAAAAGATAACTGACTGATATCGCCCAAGGGATTAGACCCCGAATATTTAAAAGTAATTTCGGCTGTCTCTAAAGTTGCTCCCGACTCCGGCCCGTCAAGAATAATCGTTTCCGGATATTTATCCGGCTCGGCCAGAGTAAGATTATCGCCCTGTTCAATCTTTTCCAACTTCTCGTCATCAATATTATAAATGTATTTCCAGCCTAAATTATTCCCTTCAAAGATCTCCGGATTGGGAATCCAGCGCCGCTTGTTCAACTCAATCAGATATACTTCCGGATCGGTTCCCTTCAATAAAGTCCCTTCAGGATAATCGTCGTATCTTCCCAGATTATCGTCTTGGGGATAAGAATCCAGGAGAGCGTCGGAAATAGTCTTGATGTTAGTCCATTTATTATAAAAGCGCTCAAAAGTGGCCGGGTCGGGAATCCAGCGCTTAACCCCGTTTTCCAAAACATAAACTTCCGGGCCGGTCCCCTTGATTAAATCGGCCCTGGGCAAATAAGCTGAGCCGGCTTCGGTAAGCCCTGCCCAAAAAGACAGCCCGACAAAAATTAAACCTAATAAGAAAATTAATTTTTTCATTGTTTGTATTCCGCTATGAAATCAAGGTCTGGCCTTTCCAGTGAAATCAAGGTCCGACCTTTCCAACGCTACTTTTCAATATATGGTTAACCATTAATGCTTATTTACAAAGGTCGGACCTTGATTTCAAATATCGGACCTTGTCCTTGTTCTCTATTTGATTATATCTCTAATTTTATGGTAAAATCAAGAAAACCCTTTCAAACTCCAACTTCGACATTCAGCGTCAACGTTGTGAAAAAGATGAATTCAATTTTGGATAAACTTAATAATAGAATCGCTAATTTCTTAGCCGTTGGCCTGCTGATTTTAATGCTCGGGCTGGCTTTCTTCAGCATGCGCGGCGACTCGGCGACCATGGACGAACAGGCTCATATCCCGGCCGGTTATTCATATATCAGCCAAAAGGATATGCGTCTTAATCCGGAGCATCCGCCTTTGCTTAAAGACCTGGCCGGTTTATCGGCTTGGCTCGGTTCAAAGATAACTGCCCAACCGATTAATTTCCCCGAACATATCAAAAGTTGGCAAACAGGTATCAACGAACAATGGGAATTTGGCCGTCAATTCCTTTATCAGAGCGGCAACAATGCCGACCAAATTATCTTTTGGTCGCGCCTGCCGATGCTTCTAATAATGCTCTTGCTCGGCTTCTATGTCTTCAAATGGGCCAAGGAGATTTATGGTCATCGAGCCGCTCTTTTAGCTCTTTTTTTCTATTCACTCTCGCCTACTTTTCTCGCCCATGGCCGTTATGTGACCACCGACGTCGGAGCGGCGGCCGCTTTTTTTATCGCCACCTACTATTTAATCAAGTGGCTTCAAAAACCAACTAAAAGAAATATAGTCTGGGCTGGTTTAGTTTTTGGTTTGGCTTTATTAACTAAATTTTCTTTAGTTTTACTAATCCCATATTTTATTTTCCTTGTTGTTGTCTGGGCCGTCTTTAAAAAACGATCTTTACTTAAATCGCTGGTCGGCCTTTTGCTAATCGGCCTGCTCGGTCTGGCCTTAATCTGGCCTATTTATCAATTTCATGTCTGGGATTATCCGGTTGCCAGGCAGTTGGCTGATACTCAATTCCATTTCCTTGACTACCCTGTTCGGTTGGCTTCCGAGCCGGTTATCTGGATGGCTGACAAGCCCTTGCTTCGTCCTTATGGACAATTTTTCCTGGGCTTCTTAATGGTTATGCGCCGGGCCCTCGGCGGCAACACTACTTATTTCTTGGGCGAAGTCTCCAATCTGGGCTGGCATCATTATTTCCCGACTGTTTTTCTGATCAAAGTTCCTTTGACTTTTCTTGTCCTGATTCTGATCACTCTCATTGGTGTCATTGTGAGGAGCCGCCGAAGACGAAGCAATCTTACGACCGCAACCGTCATTGCGAGCGAAGCGAAGCAATCCCGCGGTCCGCGTTCGGGATTGCAGCGTCGCTCGCTACGCTCGCTCCTCGCAATGACAATTAAAAACCATCTAATTGAATTTGCTTTTCTTTCTTTCCTGGTCCTCTACTGGGCTTCCAGCATTAAAAGCAATCTTAACATTGGCGTCCGCCACATCCTGCCTACTTTCCCTTTCCTCTATATCTTAGTCAGCGGTCAAATTGACCGCTGGTTGTCTGTTTCTTTCTGGCCTGTTTTAGAAAAATTCAAGCTAACCGCTCAAGGATTTAGTCATACTTTCAAAACTGCTCTCCTGCTCTGTTTGAAAACTTACTTTAAGTATCTAATAGTTGCTATCCTCATTTTCTGGTATATCTGGGGGACTCTGGCTATCTATCCTCACTTCTTGGCATATTTCAGCCAATTAGTCGGCGGAGCGGCTAATGGTCATCAATACGTGACCGATTCTAATTTGGACTGGGGGCAGGATTTAAAACGGCTGAGTCAATTTGTTGAAGAAAATAACATAGAAAAAATCTACCTTAGCTATTTCGGCGGCGGTCTGCCCGAATACTATTTAGGAGAAAAATTTGCCGGCTGGTGGGGCGAGCGCGACCCGTCCGAGCTACCGCCTAACAGCTGGTTAGCTGTTTCGGCCACTCTTTTACAAGGCGGCCGCGGCCGGGCGGCTCCCGGCTTCAATCAAAAAACCGGCTACTATAATTGGCTGAACCAATACGAGCCGGTTGAAGTGATTGGCTATTCTATTTTTGTTTACCAGATTCCTTAAGGGCCTGCGAGGTCCGGCCTGCAAGGCCGGACCTCTATCCCTGAGAAATAAATAATTTACCGATAATATACTCTATTCTTTATCCTTAAGTCAATATATTCCAAAGAAACTGTTTCCTCAATTTGTTTTTCCAAAATCATTTCCAAGGTCTTTAATTGAGATTCTGCGGAATAGGCGGGATTAAAATAAATCTGCCAGCCGGTTGACATCTCCGCTCTGATATCCTCTGGAGAAATAATCTCAAAATTACTCAACTGCCAGGATAAACCGGCGGTTGTTTTTATTTTAGGTAATTCCTCTTCAAGGGTTAAAATAAAATCAATCGTCTCAGGAGAAAGGACTTGTTGTCGGAGCTCAACCTGCTCGTCTTTAGAGCTGTAAATATTCAAAATTAGACTGCCGCTGATTAGAGGCGATTCCTGAAAAATAATTCCTTCTTCATCTAGATAGAAACAATTTTTAATTCTGGTTTGGCTAGTCGTCTCTTTCTCTTCGGCTATCTTTTCTTTTTCGTCTTCTTCGCTACTTTCGGTTTCTGCGGACGACTGTTCCTCATTAACTATTTCTTCAACCTGACACCAAATACCAATTCTTTTTCTTTCCTCAATAGATATTTCCAAGCCAGCCCCGGCTGTTTGCTTCAATGATTCGAAAGCGGCCAAACGAGGCCTCTTTTTGTTAATTTTGACTACTTTAATCTGGGGAAACTTATTCAAAATATCCTCCTTAATTTTATTTAAAGGAACCAGCAGGATGCTTTTTTGGGGAATAAACTGCCAAAACTTTTCTTCTGAATCTCTCTGGACAATTCTCACAATCTCCTCTTGAAGATTAGCTTTAAGTTTATTGGCCGAAGAACTTACTTTAACCTCATCCAGCCAAAAAATTGGCGAGCAAATTAAAAAATAAGCCAAACCAGCTAATAGACAAAAAAACAACCCTGTAAAAAATATTCTTTTCAGGGATGATTTTTGGGAAGTCTGTCTAGTTGATTGGCGCCGAGTCTTTATCATTTATTGGTTATTATTGTTCGAGCTTGTCGAGAACAATCATTTATCAAGGTTGTCTGTCGGAAGGACCCGCCCTTGATTCTGATGATTCTGCTAATTCTGCTGGTGTCCGAAAATCAAGGTCGGACCTTCGCAGGAAAATCAAGGTCGGACCTTCGCGACTAAGTATTGCTAAGTGCAGATTAAAGTCAAATG
>CAZFBL010000004.1:3513-11541 GCA_964517275.1 uncultured Candidatus Saccharibacteria bacterium | reverse complement strand
GGTCCGACATTGATTCTGTTAGTTTTTTCGGAAAGGCCAACCTTGATTTACCACCCGATCAAGGTCGGACCTTCGCGACTAAGTATTGCTAAGTGCAGATTAAAGTCAAATGTCTCGTTGGAAAGGTCCGACATTGATTCTGTTAGTTTTTTCGGAAAGGCCAACCTTGATTTACCACCTTCAATTTTCAAATTCACCCGATTTTTTTCAGGCCGCCCATGTATTTTCTTAAAACTTTAGGCACGGCAATTGTCTTGTCTTTTCGTTGATAGTTCTCAATAACAGCAATCAAAGTCCGGCCAACGGCAAAGGCCGTCCCGTTTAAGGTGTGAACAAATTCCAGTTGACCTCCTTTGGTTGGGCGATAGCGAATATTCAGCCGCCGGGCCTGATAATCAGTGCAATTACTGGTTGAATGAGTCTCCCGATATTGATTCTGTCCGGGCATCCAGGCCTCAATATCGTAGGTGGCCGCTGACGGACCGGCCAAATCGCCGGTGCATAATTGAACAACCTGATAAGGAATTTCTAACAGCTTCATTAATTTTTCCTGTTGAGATAACAAAAATTGATGCTCTTCCTTTGATTTAGCCGGCCGGCAGAAACTGAACATTTCCACTTTATCGAATTGATGAACTCTTAAGATACCTTTGGTATCTTTGCCGTAAGCGCCGGCCTCTCGCCGGAAACAAGTTGAAAAACCGACATATCGCTTAGGCAGTTCCTTTTCCGGCAAAACTTCGTCCATGTGCATAACGCCCATTGACTGTTCGGAAGTACCGACCAAATACAAATCATCTTTTTCTAAATGATAAACCTCGTCGGCTCCCTGGTCTAAATAGCCCATCCCGGACATTGGTTTTTCTTTAAGCATTACCGGCGGAACGACCTGGACAAAACCTTCTTTGCCCAAAACATCAAAAGCTAATCGGACTAAAGCAAATTCCAATAAAACAGCCCCGCCCTTCAGATAACCGAAACGGGTCCCGCTGACTTTAGCCGCCCGTTCGATATCAATAATGCCTGATTCTTCGGCCAGTTCTAAATAATCTCTTGCCGGCCAACTAAATTGAGGTTCTTTGCCTTCCTGACGCAAAACCTTGTTTCCGTTTTCGTCTTTTCCTTCGGGCACCTCCCCTAAGGGCAAATTAGGCACTTGTTTCGTCAATCTATCCAGCTCTTGGCTAATTTTTTCCAGGGTCGGCTCTAAATCTTTAATTTTCCACTTTAATTCTTTTGCGACTGTTTGTTGTTCTTTGCCCAATTTATTCTGTTCCGCTTTTAACCCCTCGACTTCTTGAATAAATTTTCTCCTTTTTTCGTCCAATTCCAAAATCCGGTCGATTTGGCAATCAACTTGTTTTTTACTACAACCTTTTTTTACTTTATCCGGGTTTTCCCGAATGAATTTTATATCCATATGAATCTGAGGTCCGGCCTCGCAGGCCGGACCTGCGAGGCCGGACCTTATTCCGAGTTATAAACCTAAATCATCACTAATTTCCCGCATTGCCTCTAAGCCGACTTCAACAAATTCCTCTAAGCTTAAATCGATTTCCGAGCAAGCGGCAATTTTTTCCCGACTGGCCCCCTGGGCAAAGTGTTTTTCTTCAAATCTTTTTAAAACCGATTCGGCTTTCAAATCGGCCAGTTTTTTACCAGGCAAAACCAAAGCAGAAGCGACAATTAAACCGGTCAAAGGGTCAACGCAATAAATCGCTTTTTCCAGTCTGGTTTCTCTGATTTTGCCGGTGGCCGGATTATGAGCTTTAACCGCCTCAATAATCACCGGAGCAAAGCCGGCTTTTTCCAAAACAGCCGCCCCGACTTTACCATGTTTTTCCGGATGCTCCCGATAATTAACCATTTCCATATCAATATCGTGGACCAAACCGGATAAGCCCCAAATTTCCTCGTCTTCGCCAAAGCGTCGGGCCAAGGCCCTCATAATCGCTTCTGTGGCCAGCATATGCTTAACGCTGTTCTCATTTTTGACATGCTGACGAACTAATTGTAATGCCTCTTCTCTATTCATGTTTCCAAGTTTCCAAGGCCAGGCCTGTAGGCCTGGCCTTGGAGGTTTAGAGGTCTATCCCGACTATCTAGGCTTCATTAAGGGGAACAAAATGCCCTCCCTTAAACTGCGCGCTTTGGTCAAAAGGACAGCTAAACGGTCTAAGCCGAGTCCAAAACCGGCTGCCGGCGGCATACCGTACTCCAAAGCCTCAATAAAGTCTTTATCGTATGGCTGAGCTTCTTTGTCTCCCTTTTTGCGCAGGGCTTCCTGCTTTTTAAAGGCCTCCCGCTGTTCCAGCGGATCATTCTGCTCGGTAAAGGCCTTAATCAATTCCAAGCCCTGAGCGACACCTTGCAAGGCCTCTCCGTTTTTACACAAAGTGGTGTTCGGTATATGCAGGACAAAAGTCGGTTTTTTAATTTTGGCGAAGCTCTCTTTTTCGTCGCCGCCTTTGACAACATCTTTATATTCAACCCTGGCCCATTTCTGGGGAAAGATTTTCGGTTCAAGAGAATACAACATTTCTTCCATAAATTTCATTAAATCTTGCCAGTCCCAATAAGCGGCGTAACATTCCAGCATTGTAAAATCAGGATTGTGCTCACGGTCCATCCCCTCGTTCCTGAAGCAACGACCGATTTCAAAAACTTTTTCATAACCGCCGACCAGCAATCTTTTTAAATAGAGTTCGGGAGCGATTCTTAAATACAAATCAATATCCAAAGAGTTAAGATGGGTCTTGAACGGCTTAGCACTGGCTCCGCCGTACAACGGCTGTAAGACCGGTGTCTCCACTTCAATAAATTTATGCCCGTTTAAGAACTCCCTTATTTTCTCAATCGCTTGACTCCGCTTTTTAAAAATATCCTTGATTTCTTCGTTCATCAACAAGTCCAAATATCTTTTCCGAAATCTTTCTTCGGCGTCCTTGAGGCCATGCCATTTCTCCGGCAAGGCGGCCAAACTTTTAGACAGAATACGGTAATCTTTGACTAACAGGGTCTTCTCGCCTTTCCTGGTCAAAAAAAGCGTTCCCTTGGTCTGGACAAAATCACCGATATCGAAATTAGCCAGGAAAAACTTATAGTTTTCCTGGCCTAGCTCGTCTTTTTTGAAATAAAGCTGGAATTTAGCCGAGCTATCTTCCAAATGAGCGAAAGTAGAACCGCCGTGTTCCCGAATCGTCCGCAGGCGGCCGACTAAGATAATTTCTCGGCCAGAGGTCGAATCGTCTCCGGCCGGTTGTTCAGCAGCCAGCTGGTCAAATTTATCAATTACTTCCCGACAAAGATGAGTCCGTTCAACTTGGGCCGGATAAGGATTGATTCCTTTACGGCGAAAGGCCTCTAATTTTTTTAATCTGGCTTGTTTAATATTTTCCGAAGACATAAATAAATAATCACATTATCTTAACTATCTTGTAGTTAATTTTTCTCTTCGGTGTTTCTACCTCAATTATATCATCAACTCGGTGACCAAAAAAGGCCTGACCCAAAGGCGATTCATTGGAAATCTTGCCCTGGCTGGGGTCAGCTTCCTGAGAACCGACAATAGTAAAAGTTTGCCGCTTGTTTGATGATTTCCGGCCAAACGAATCCTCAAGCTTAGCTGGCTTAGCTTGGCCGACCGGCTCTACCTCAATAACCGAACCGACTTCCACTTCTTGCTGTTTTTTTCGGTTCGGCTTGACTAATGAGGCTTCCTTTATTATCTTCTCTAATTCCAAAATTTTCCCTTCGTTAAAGGACCAGGCTTCTTTAGCCGCCGCGTACTCGGTGTTTTCGGCCAAATCACCCAAAGCCTTGGCCTCTTCCAGGCGTTGAGCGATTTCTTTTCGCTTGGACATTTTCCTTTCTCCTAATTCCTTCTTTAATTTTTTTAGGCCTTCTGAACTAATATATTTCATAATTTGTTGTTTTAGAGAGACAGTCCTAGTGTTTCAGAGAAACGCCTTTCTCAGAGACGCCTCGCAGTACTGCGGAGAATCCCTGAAAAGAGAGTCTCTTGAAACTTAACTCTTTTACTGATTAAAATACCATTCTAATACTTCTTTGGCAACCGGTAAAGCTACTTGCGACCCCTCGCCGCCTCCCTCAATTAAAACAGTCAGGATAATCTCCGGATTCTCGTAAGGGGCGTAACCGACAAACCAGGCGTGGGTCTGACCGGCCGAACCGAATTGAGCCGTCCCCGTCTTGCCGGCCGCGTCAACCGGCAAACTGGCCAGGGAACGGGCCGAACCGGTCAAAACGGCCTGGCGCATTCCCTCTTGGACTATTTTAACATTCTCTTCTTGGATAAAATCTTGACCAATAATCCCGACCGGCATATCTTCAATTATTTCTCCTTCCGAGTTAACGATTTTATCAACTATTTGAGGTTGATAGAGGGTTCCGCCGTTGGCAATACAGGCCAAAGCAACGGTCATCTGAAGAGGCGTGACTAAGAGATCGCCCTGACCGATAGCTAAGTGGTAAGTATCGCCAAGGTACCACTCTTCGTTCGGCTTTTTTTCTTTTTTCCAGGCCGGGTCGGGAATTAATCCGTTCGCCTCATCGGTCAAATCTATTTGAGTCTTCTGACCTAAACCAAAACAGCTAAGATATTCTTTAATCCGATTAATCCCCAATCCTTCTATCCGGCCGTAGCCGCCGCCGATAGTGTAAAAATATACATTACAGGATTGAGCAATCGCCTTTACCATATTAGTCAAGCCATGAACCTTCCAATCCGGGTAGCGATAAATAATAGAAGGGTCGTATTTATTAGGAACGCTTATTCCTCCCTGGCAATCAATCTGCCGCTTCGGCTCAATAACATTCTCTTCCAGGGCAGCCGCCGCGATTAACGGCTTAATCGTCGAGCCGGAAGGATACTGCCCGGCTAAGACACGGTTCAGGAAAGGTCCGGCCGGGTCGTTTTCTAAAGCCGACAACTCATCTGAAGAGATTCCTTGGGCAAAAAGATTATTATCAAAGCTGGGCAAGCTAACTAAGGCCAGAACACCGCCGTTGTTCGGGTCAATCGCCAAGGCGGCCGCCCGCCTGACCGAAGTCAAGCGCTGAACCGTCTTTTCAAGCGATAAATAAAGCTTTTCCTGTAATTTCTGGTCAACGAAAAGGACTAAACCCTGACCAGGCTGAGGCGGTTTAGCGGTCAGCAAATTTTGGCTTTTACCCGAAGAATCCACCTCTATCTGTTCCTGGCCGGGTTGTCCCCGCAGAATAGACTCATAGCTTAATTCCAAGCCGACCTTGCCGATTTGGTCATGCAAAGAATAGTCCGGATATTTTTCCAAATCATCCGGAGTAACCTGCCCGGTGTAACCTAGAAGATGAGCGAAATAAGGGGCGTTGATATATTGCCGACGAGGATTTTTTTCCAGGCGCCAACCGGGCCAATCTTCGACCAGACTTTCCATGACTAAAGCGACTGACCGCTCGATATTTTTTTTGACAACCAGCCGACTGACTTGACCGGCCGCTTGCGCTATTTTTTCCTTAAAGTCATCTTGAATGAGCGAAGCGACCGAAGAATCTCCTTGATTTTCCTCAAGATTCTTCTCAGAGCCTGCGCCAAGCGACAGAGAAGCGCTTAGAACAAGGCTTATGTTTTCTAAAATCTCCTCTTGAACAGATTGAGGATTGGCCAAAAAATTATTCAAGTCAACGACTAAATCGAAACTGGGAGTGTTATAAACCAAGGGACAACCGAGGCGGTCGTAAATAATCCCGCGAGGCGCGGCTAACGAATAAACTTTCAGACGATTACCCTGGGCCAAGTTAAGGTAATATTCCCCCTTAATAACCTCCAGCTGGCCAGCCCGTAAAAAAAGGACCAGCAAACAGCCAATAATCAGAGTATAGAAAATAAAAAAATTGCGGCGGCTAACCGGTCGCTCCAACTTTCCTTTGTCTTCCAAAGAACGAATTGCTTCAGCGTCTAAAAAAATTTCTTCGGCCTCGATACTTTCCCGAGCTTTGTTCTTGATAAAATATTTTTTTAAGCCCATATAAAAAAGTTAACAGAATTATATTATAAAAAGCGGTCAAAAACAAATTGCTCAAATAATTTAAAGAGATGATAGCCGGATAAATTTCCGTCCGGCTCAAGTCAAACAGAATAAACAATTCGCCCAAACCGGTCAGGACTAAGTTATAAAACAAACCGGCCAAACCAACCAGAAAAAGAACAATCCAGAATTTAGCTTCGGAAAAGAGACTTTGCTTAAACTGGCTAAGACAATAAGCGGTTACCACCAAGCTTAAACTAATCAGGCCAAAAGGCAGACCGGAGAATAAATCCAAGAAAAGACTTCCCAAAATAACTAACCACCAAACTTTTCTAAAATCTTTAAAGATAACCAGCAAGCTGATTAAAACCAGAACCAAATTAGGGGCTACTTCTCTAAAGGCCAAAAAAGAAAGCAGGCTTGTTTGTAAAATGGCCGCTAATAGTAAGCCTAAAATGACTATAAAAGTCTTCATTTTTATTCGGCGGGACGCCCTCGAGCGCCTTTGCTCCTTTAAGGCCAGGCCTTAAGGTCCGGCCTCGCGAAAGTGCCACTTCTCAGTTATTGCGAGAAGCGTAGCGACGAAGCAATCTTTTGGCGTTCTCTCGGGATTATTTCTCTCCGCTCGCAATGACAATTACTGTCTAATTACAAAAACCTTGTCCAAATTAACAAAGTCAGCGGCTGGCTCAATCTTAGCCTCTTGAAAAACCTCGACATCGATTGAAATAATTTGGCTAATCCGGCCGACTAACAAACCGACCGGAAAGAGACCGGCTCCCCCGGAGGTAACGATCGTCTGCCCCTTTCTAATGTTTTCTTCCTGAGGGACAAAATCAATTGTCAGATTAAGACCTTGACTGCTTTTAACCAAACCAGTTACCCCCGATTCCTGGATAAGAGCATTGATTCGACTGTTAGGATCAAGAATTAGTTGGACTTTGGCCGAACAATCAGTCAGTTCAATTACCCGGCCGACTAAAAAATTACCGGCTGTAATAACAGCCGCTTTTTCTTCAACTCCGTCCCGGCGACCGCGGTTAATTAAGATAGTTTCTTCAAAAGGAGATACGTTCCGACCAATAACATCGGCCAGGATTAATTCCATCGGCTCCGGAGAAACCACATTTAGCTGCTGACGCAGAAACTCGTTTTCCCGAACAACCTCTTTTAATTGGACCAACTGGCTTAATAAGTTCCTATTTTCTTCTTCTAATCCGGTTTTTTCCTGATTGAGCCGGCTAAGCGAAGCTAAAGAACTGGCCAGTTGATTTACTTTTGAAGAGAGTTGATAACTAATTTTTTGGACAGAATCAGTTAAACCCGAAAAAACATCCCGCGGGAATCTTAACCAGCCCTGGCTGTTCAGAAAAATAAGACCAAAGACAATTAGCAAAGATAGAATAAAGGGATGGGTTAATATTTTTTTCATTTTAAAGCCGAGGGCGTCCCTGAATAGAGCGTCCCTCGAAATTCAGACGCGAATTGCAATCAGCAACCATTTTAACACAATTATAACTAAAAACAAAAAGTCTGACCAGTTTCAACAAACTTGCCAGACTTTTACTTGCCTAGAATAAATTTCTTAATTCTAGATTTGCATCCTAGTAGTTCTAGTTAGAGCAGCCAACTTATGACTACATCGGCCTCTCTTCTTCTGATTCTGATGGTTCTGAAGAAGGACTTTCTTGGCTCTCGCTCGGACCAACCGAAGAAGGCGTTTCCGGAGGCGTCTGCGGAGGAGTCTGAGGCGGAGTCTGGGGAGAACTGGGCATCTCTGGTCCCCCACCGTCTTTACTTCTCGATTTGAGCCAATAGACAAAACCAACAACTACCACGATGCCGATAATGATATATATCCACAGCATAATTTTTCGCCTACCTATTTGGGCCTTAATTTATCGATATAACAAATTAAAGCATAATCGACCTTTAAATATTTTTTCTGTTTATAGTATATCACAAACGGAAGAAAAATAAAAAAGGCGGCTGTGGATAA
>CAZFBL010000004.1:0-3413 GCA_964517275.1 uncultured Candidatus Saccharibacteria bacterium | reverse complement strand
CTTCGGCTACCGGTCAGCGTTTAATTTTCTCCAAAACCTGCCAAACATCGCCTGCTCCCATAGCCAGAATAATCTGTCCGGCTTGAACATTTCTCTTTAAATATTCAACTGCTTCTTCAATGGTGTGGCAGAGAGACGCCCTTTTCAGAGACGCCCCCGCCGAGGGCGTCCTTCGGACATTCTCTCTGATTTTTTCAACCAAATCGGCGGCCTTAACCTGACCGGCCGGCTCTCGGGCCGAACCGTAAATATCCAGAATAATCACCTGGTCGGCCTGTTCAAAGGAAGCCGCAAAATCATCTAAAAGAGCTTCGGTCCGGCTAAAAGTGTGCGGTTGGAAAACGGCCCAAATTTTCCTTTCCGGATAAAACTCCTTGGCTGCCGCTAAAGTCGCTTTAATTTCAGTCGGATGATGAGCGTAATCATCAATCAATAAAACTTCTCGCCACTGGTCTTTAATTTCAAACCGCCGGCTAATCCCCCGGAAATTAACCAAGCTTTTTTTGACTATTTCTTTATCAATTCCCAACTTCAAAGCGGTTTCCAGAGCGGCCGCCGCGTTCAAAAGATTGTGCCGGCCGGGAATCTTCAACTTGATTTTTTCTTTGGGCAATCCGTATTCAATCACTTGGCATTCAGCTCCCTTGACCGCTTCTTTAACTTGTTTGTCCAAACTATTAGCGATAATAAAACCGGTTGATGGAATTTTCCGAACCAGTTGCCTAAAAGTCTCCTGATAGGCTTGAAAATCCTCAAAAAAATCAGGATGGTCGTATTCCAAACTGCTTAGAATCAAAATTTGAGGCCGGTATTCCAAAAAATTATTGCGGTATTCGTCGGCTTCGGCGACCAGATATTCGGACTGGCCGACCCGGGCGTTGCTCTGCCATTGGATAACCCGGCTGCCGACAATAACCGTCGGGTCAAAACCGGCTTCTTCCAGAATCAAACCGAGCATGGCCGTAATCGTGCTTTTGCCGTGAGTGCCGGCCACGGCGAGACCCTTTTTTTCTTGAAAGAGTTGACCGAGAATCTGAGCGTAGGTAAAAATAGGCCGTCCTTGTTTTTTCACCTCGGCCACTTCCGGATTTTTTATCTCCTGACCCAAGTAAGCGGCCGAAGCAATAATCAAATCGGCATCGGCCGGAATATTTTTAGGATTAAAACCTTCAATTACCTTGATGTCTAATTTTTTCAAGACCTGGTCAGTAAAAAACTTTTCTTGATTATCAGAGCCCGAAACCTCTATTCCGCGGCCTTTTAACACTTGAGCCAAGGCAGTCATGCCGACTCCTTTAATGCCAATAAAATATGCTTTTCTTATTTTTGATAAATCCATAAACATTAATCTTAGGTCCGGCCTGCGAGGCCGGACCTCGCAGTCCTAAAAGGTCTGACCTTCCCCACGAAAATTCGTTGTCGATACGAATTAAAAAGCATCTGGATGAGAAAGGTCAGACCTTTAATTGCTTAAATTGCTTAAAACCTCGACCTAACCACCAGCCACGGGAAAACAACGACCGCTCTAAAAATCCGCCTAATCCGCCAGGGCTGACGGCCCAGCCGCCAAAGCCATTCTAAGCCAATTCCCCGCAAAAGCCCAGGGGCCCGCCTAATCCGACCGGAGATAAAATAAAAGGCGCCGCCTACGCCCATGGCTAATTTGACCGCCGGCAATTCGGCTAAATTTTGGGCAATCCACTTTTCCTGCCGGGGCGCCCCCGAAGCAATGAAAAGAATCTTTGGAACCGTCTCTTCAAGGGTATCTTTCAAAGAGCCGTTTTCAAAATTAGACCCCTCAATTTTTAAACCCGGATATTTTTCTCTCAACCGGTCAGCCGTTTCTTCAACCAAACCATCGGCCCAGTCGCCTAATAAAAAAACAGACCACTTTCGTAAGGCGGCTCTTTGGCAAATTTCTTCCATTAAATCGGTCCCGGCCACCCGCCTTTTCAGCGGCCGTCCCAAAAACCAAGAAGCAAAAACCAAACCAACCCCGTCAGGCACGGCCAAATCGGCCTGATTCAAAATCTGCCGGAATTCTTCATCTTTTTGGGCTAAAATTAAAAATTCCGGATTGGGAGTAACAATATAGTGCTGCCGGCCATCAGCTAAAAAACCTTCTATTCTCTGGAGGGCTTGATTCATCGTTAAATTATCTATTCTAACTCCTAGAATTTCCATTCTATAATAAGGTCTGCAAATAGAAGGTCTGGCCTTCATTACAAAGATTCGGGCCTCGTTAATTAAAAGGTCTGGCCTTCCCCGCAAAGATTCCTTGCCGACACGAACTAGAAAATATTTAGATGAGAAAGGTCTGCCCTTTTATCTTGCTTAGTTGCGAAGGTCTGACCTTAATTTTATCTGAAAAACTTTCACTCTTTTGACTAAAGTCCGTTAGAAATTTTACGCCAAGCATTGTCCACCCATCGGCAAATTCCTTGGCAATTATGGCGGGCTAAGGGCGGTTCTGGTTGTTCGAGTATCTGTCGAGCTTTTAAGAGTAATTCCTGAACAATATTCGGTTTTAAATCTACTTTAACTTGATAAGCTTCAAAACTCAATTTAAAGTTATGGTCATTGTCTAAATCCTCATTGGGCTGACAATAGACTAAAGATAATTTAGTTACTGGCTTAAAACCATATTTTTCAGCTAAATAAGCGTAACAATTTAACTGAACCTGATATAAGGGGAAGAGCTCGTCCTGACGATGGGTAAATTTAGCAGTCTTGTAATCAACAATATGATAGCTATTATCTTTGGTTCTGAAAATATCGTCTGGTTTACCAATTAAAGTCCAATCCCCATAACCAACCGGCAGTTTAAAATAGGTATCGCCTTCTTCAACTTCGACTAAGTCCGGGATAGGCAGCCAGTCAGGAACTTTTCCCCGTTCAGAAAAAGAACGACCGGTACTTCGCTTGGTCAGCGCATCGATTGTACTGAATATCCCCGGAAAGATAGCCGGCGGTTTACCGATATGTCTCTCCAACCAAAAACAACGCGGGCAAAAATCCGGCATATCCAACTTTCCTAAGTCCTTAGCGCTGATTACTTTTAATCGGTCTTGCCTCATAAACTCTTAACCAAGCTCTCCGCAAGTTATTTATCTTCACCCGCTGGCTCTGGTATTTAGCCAACAGTTTATTCAGTGATTCTTTGAATTCTTGGTCTTTAAGAACGGCCAGAATAAAATCTATCTTGGCGACAATATTGGAAATTACTCTCATGTCCTGCTCTAATTTGGCCATGGCCAGAGCCCGGTCGGAAAATTTATCGCCATAACTCTCGGCAATCAACTTAGGGACTATTTTAGACAAAGAATAAAGAATTTCAAATTCTTCCAATAAATATTTGTCTCTTTTGTGTCTTTTAATTTGAGGGACTAATTGAAAAACATCCGACGACAAAA
>CAZFBL010000003.1:29697-50497 GCA_964517275.1 uncultured Candidatus Saccharibacteria bacterium | reverse complement strand
CCCTTTCGAGCACAGCTCCTCAAGCTGCCGCGTATGCCAATTCCGCCACCTGGGCCTATTTCTTTTTTTCTATTTTTTCTTTCAGCCGGGCCTGTTTGGCTGTTTTGTGACGAATATAGTAAAGTTTGGCCCGTCGGACTTTATGTTTTTTTACCACTTCTATTTTCTCGATAACCGGCGAGTGAAGCGGGAAGATTCTCTCTACGCCAAATCCCTGACTAATCTTTCGGACGGTGATTGTCCCGTTTACGCCCCGGCCGTGTTTGCAGGCGATAACTAAACCTTCAAAGATTTGAATTCTCTCTTTGTCGCCTTCTTTCACTTTTTGATGGACCCGGACCGTATAACCCGGTCTGATTTCGGGAATTTCTTCTTTAATTTGTTTTTTATTGAATGAGTCGATTTTATTCATAAATTCTTAAAACTCTTTCTAAATCTTCCGGTAGTTTTGATTTAAGCTCAATTAGCTTACCATTAGGTAATTTTAATTTCAAGTAAGCGGCATGAAGAAATTGTCTTTTCAAACCAGCCAATTCCGGCTGCCTTTTGAATTTGTATTGCTGGTCGCCGGCCACTGGATGACCAATGGAGGCTAAATGAACTCTAATCTGATGAGTCCGGCCGGTCTTAATTCGGACTTTCAGTAAAGTATAATCTTTAAATCTTTTTATGACCCTGTATTCGGTCCAGGCCTTTTTGGCTTTATCGTCCAATAAGGCGCTTCTCTTTCGGCGGTCTTTTTTAGACAAACTAATCGCTTTGGTAATGGTTCCTTTTTTGTCTTTGACCCGGCCGTGAACCAAAGCTAAATATTTTTTAACAACTTTCCGGTCGGCGAACTGCTTTTTTAAATATTCAAAAGCTGGATTATTCTTGGCTACAATCATTAAGCCGGAAGTATCTTTGTCTAAGCGATGGACAATGCCTGGCCGCAGATTAATTTGCCCTGAGCTTGTCGAAGGGTCGCCAACATTTTTAATTTCCGGATAGTAGGCGATTAATCCGTTAACTAAGGTGTCATTTTGTTCTGGCCTAATCGGATGAACCATTAAACCGGCCGGCTTTTCGAGCGCAAAAACATCTTTGTCTTCATAAACAATCTTTAACTTGATAGATAGATTTGATTTAAGGGACATGTGGACCGGGTGGGAATCGGACCCACGACCTTCTCTGTGCAAAAGAGATATTCTACCACTGAACTACCGGCCCGTACGAATTTTCTCCAAATCTATGATTTGGATAGAAAATTCAGTATCCGCCTCTTGCGGACTAACCATAAAGTAGCAGAAAATTGGCTAAAAAGCAAGCTCGGGAATTTAAAAATAAAGGGCCCGGTTTTACCAGCGCCCTTTATCATAACTTCGGGACTGAAAAAGATCTATTTTTCTTCCTCCTCTTTGATATTTAGAATAGTGTCGCATGCACCTTGGAAAAAATTGTTCATCCCGTCTAGAGCTTCCAACACTGTTATTCGTCCTTCTAATAATTCATTCAAAAGATCTCCCGATTTTTTCTTTGCGGTTTCACGGAATCTCATTATAAACTTTTCCGCTTTTGTCGGCGTCTCTCTGCCGCCACCGCCACTGCTTTTGACCATGATGCCCCTCCTTTTTAGGTTTTTTTAAAGTTAAAAAACTATTAGCTGGGATTATTCACCCGGCCTACGAACAGAATATTGCTGGATTGGCTGTCTTGAATTAGGAAAATAAAGGGGTATTAGAAAATGCCGATAACAATAGCGGCTGTTAAAATGATTAAGCTAATAATTAATCCTTTTGGTTTAATTTGGTGGGCTATAATTGAAAATGCGCGAACCGTTTTTGAACAAAATTTTGGCAAGAAGTTTTAGCTACCGTCCAAACGACTCCGAAGCCGAGCCCGAGCCAAGCGAGGACGAGGCGAGCGAAACAACTTATCCACATCAAAAAATTTGCGAAATCCAATTTGGTGGTCCCTACGAGACTTTATCCGAACTATTCTTGTTCAATAAATCTAACAGTGGAAAGTAATTCTTTGAAATTATCCTGACATTTTTCGTATAAATTAGGTGAGAAGATAAATAAATCGAATGAACGGGTTCCGACATCCTCTATATCAAAAATTACCTCAATTTCATTAATATCGTCACTACTTTTAGCCCATTCTTTTACTTGCGGTGAATATTCTCCAATTTCCCAGGTTGTTATATTAACTGGATTCCAGGGTTTATTCCGCCAGAGCCCGGCACTAATTACACATTGGTCATCAGCAAACTCTACGGAACATAATTGATATTTACAATTTTCTTCTGTCCAGATAGCAGAAGAATAATTTACTTCAAAAAAATCTCCTTGGTAGGTTTTATAACTACTAGTGGATTCTGGTTCAATAAATTTAATGGAAGTAAAAATTCTATCGTTATATATATATTCGCTATCAGAAGAATAAACTTTAAGAAGATTATTATTCATCTCTATTAGAAAAAAGACCTTTTCATTCTTGGCTAATTTTATGCCTGTTTGTCCACTCTTAACTTGTAATTCAGTTGATTGCTGAACATCGCCTAAAAAAGAATTCTTATATTTACTAACCGTCATATTACTAATAAATTCGATTTGAAAGTTTAAAATCGGCATTGCTCCAGTTCCGCGTGGTGTCCCAGTTAAAATCAATGGATTATCTGGAAAATTCTCCGGAGAGTCCGCTTTCTCTATCACTGAGCCATCATATTCTGAATACGCTACCCAATGAGCTGGCAGTTCTATTTCATAATCATATGCTTCGTTCCTATAAACCTGCCAGTTATTTATTGCATTAAAAGTAGAAATAATTTTTAGAACATCTTCTGAATACTTTAAATCATTTAAACGATATGCAAGGATGTAGTCTTTATTGTTCTCGCCTAATTTCTCTGCCTTATAATCTTCTCCCCAAGACTGGGTTTCTTCCCATCCTTTTTTTGAATAAACATAGATATTGAAAATAGCTTTCTTTAAACCAGTAGACTCTATTTTATGATTTTTTAAACCAAAACCAAGAGCCACTAAATGAATCTTACTCGTTTTTTCCCATGCTTCCCAATCTTCTGGATGTTTTATTTCAAACCCATACTCCTCATTGCGATAGGTTTGCCAGTTAGCGAATTCATTAGCAAGTTCTTCTTCACCAGCCGTTGGTAATTCAGCCGACTCAGGTCGAGGAGCAAAATATCGATAAGCGCCATAGCTAACTAAGCCAACTACGATAACAGAAAATGCTGCAATGCAAACAATAGCCCACCTAGGCGATTTGTACTCTTTGAGTATTTCTGGTTTGGGAGTGGTTTGCGGCTTCAGGGAATTAGTCTGTTGATTAGATCGTTGATCCATAGAAGATGGGGGACAGATTTGTCTTTTGAGGTAGATTTACTCGGGGTGGGCGGTAGAGGATTCGAACCTCTGACCTCGTCGATGTCAACGACGCGCGCTAACCAACTGCGCCAACCGCCCGGGGTGGGCGTGGATGGATTCGAACCATCGACCCTTGCTTTATAAGAGCAATGCTCTAACCCCTGAGCTACACGCCCAAAACAATTCTATTTTAGTCAATCTTTGCCATTCGGTCAATCTTTTTAAAAAAAATGAGGCGATGCCTTTGGATGGCGTCACCTCTTTTTTTAAAGCTTAATCTGGAGCCTAGTTTATAAACCAATAAGACTCGGTAATTCGGCGATTGAATTTATGATATATTTAGCGCCGATTCTTAGGAACTCCTCTTTGGTTGTCGCTCCGGTCAAAACTCCGATAAACTCAATTTGAGCGGCTCGAGCGGCCTGGGCGTCGAAAATAGTGTCGCCTACGTAGATAAGGTTTTCTTTTTTTAAGCCGGCTCGCTTGAATTGCTTGAAAGTTGGCCTAAATGTTTTTGGCCTGGAGTCTTGATGGCCGTTGGGAGCCTGGATAAAAAAGAAAATTTCAGTTGGTACGGAGGCATTAGTCATATGCAAAAAAAGGGTTCTTTTGTCGCGACTAGTCAGTAGAGAGAGCAACAAACCAGCTTTTCTTAGTCTAGTAAGAGAACGAAGAGTTTCTGGGAAAGGGGGATATTGAATTCCTTGCTTCAATTTCCAAGGATAATATTCTTCCATAAATCTTTCTGCATCTGACTTAGAATAAATGGCACTGATTACATTCGTCCAAGGCAACCCCCAAAGCTGTCTTAGCTGCTCGTAGCTAACACAAGGATAACCTTTTTGCTTGGCAAAGTCTAATTGTCCTTGAATGCTTATGTTGGTCGAATCGATAACCACGCCGTCGAAATCCAAAATCACTCCCTTAATAGTTTCTTTCTGAATCATTAGGTCCTCCATTCTTGTCTTTTTCAAATTATGGTTGGTTAGTCTTTTGATTTATCTCGTTGCCTGGTCAGTTTTTTAAAAAGAGAATGACCGATGCATTTCTCTTATTAAAGATCTCTTTTTACCCATCGGACAAGAGAATCGGTTAGTCTTTGAGGGAGCTTTTTATGGACAGAAAGCCAATTAAGAATTTGAGGTAGAAGCAGAATAACAAAGAGCAGTATTATAATCCAACAATCAGTAAAATCCATTTTGTCCCTCCTTTTGCGGTAATGGTTTTTTGTTTTTTATTCGCTTTATCCTGGTTAGCAGATAGACTATGGCTAGAACAAGCGCCACAATCACACCCAAGTCTCCCGAGGTTATATTGAAAATATCCATACGGCCCTCCTTGGCTGAAATTTTTTGTCAATGAGCTGTTTAAATTTTCTTTTTCATTAAGCTTTGGAATTCTTTTCGCTCAATCGTTTCCTTTTTGATTAGGCGCTTGGCAATCAAATCCAAACGTTTTCTTTCCTCGCTTAATATTTTTTTAGCTGTTCGGTAAGCATTGTCGATAAATTTGCCTACCTCTTTGTCAATCTGAGCGGCTATTTCTTCCGAATATTCTTTTTCAGTGGCAATTTCCCGGCCTAAGAAAACCATTTCTTCCCGACCGCCAAAGGTGCGCGGTCCCATTTTTTCGCTCATTCCGTATTTAGTGACCAAATCCCGGGCTAATTCGCTTGCTTTTTGTAAGTCGCTGGAGGCGCCAGTGGTTAGTTCATTGAAAACTAGTTCCTCGGCTACATAGCCGCCCATCAAAACAGCTAGTTCATCGACAAATTCGGAACGGCTGTGGAGTTGCCTTTCTTTAGTTGGTAGTTTAAGGGTGTAGCCGGCCGCCGGGCCGCGAGCGATAATGGAAACTTTTTGAACCGGGTCGGTATGATTTAAGGAAGAGGCGACTAAGGCATGGCCGGCTTCGTGATAAGCGGCAATTTCTTTCTCTTTTTTGGAAAGAAGACGGCTTTTTCTCTCTGGTCCCAAAAGAACTTTTTCAATACATTCCCGCAGTTCATCTTGGCTAATTTTCTTCTTATTTCGTCGGGCGGTTAAGATAGCCGCTTCATTAACTAAATTAGCCAAATCAGCTCCCGAAAAACCAGGCGTTCGTTCAGAGATTTCTTTCAAGTTAACCTTATTATCTAAGGGCTTGTTTCGAGCGTGGATTTTCAGGATTTCTTTTCGGTCCTTCAGGTCAGGTAAATATAAGACAATTCGGCGGTCAAAGCGGCCCGGTCGCAGAAGGGCCGGGTCTAAAACGTCCGGCCGGTTAGTCGCCGCCAGAAGAATGATTCCGGCATTAGGGTCAAAGCCGTCCATCTCGACTAGAATCTGATTTAAGGTTTGTTCTCTTTCGTCGTGGCCGCCGCCGAGGCCGGCTCCCCGTTGCCGGCCGATGGCATCTAATTCGTCAATAAAGACTAAAGCCGGGGCCTGTTTCTTGGCTGTTTGGAACAAGTCGCGGACGCGTGAGCTACCGACTCCGACAAACATCTCAACGAACTCAGAACCGGAGACGCTAAAAAAGGGAACACTGGCCTCAGAAGCGATTGCTCGGGCCAAGAGGGTTTTACCGGTGCCCGGTTGGCCGACCAAGAGGACTCCTTTAGGGATTTTCGCTCCCAAATTAACAAATTTCTTGGGATTTTTTAAAAAATCAACGATTTCTTGCAATTCTTCCTTGGCTTCTTTCAAGCCAGCTACGTCTTTGAAAGTGACTTGTTCTTTTTTGTCTTTAGGGCTGAATAAACGGGCCCGCGAGCGACCAAAGGTAAAAGCCTGCATTTGGCCGCGCTGGGCGCCTCGGTAGATAAACCAAAAGAAGAAGCCAATAATCAGTAAAGGTAAGAGAAAAGGGAGAATTGTTCCTAGCCAGAACACCAGACCGCTTTCGCTTTTTACTTCTAGATTAACTGATTTTAGCTTTTCGGGAGCAAGGCCGTAGTTTTTCAGAGATTCGGTTAGTGAAGCTTCCTCCTCTTTATTCGCTTTCTCTTGATTGCCGTCTTTTAATTCAATTTCTAATTGGTTCCCTTTGATAATAATTTTAGCCACTTTTTCCTGGTTAATCTGTTCGACTAGCTGATTCAGGGTAATTTCTTCCGGCTTCTGGCCGGGCTGACTAACCAGAGCAAAGAAGCCGGCAATAGTCAGGAAAACCAGAAAGACGATGATTAGGTTTTTAAGAAGATATTTCATAGCTAGTTACTTTTCTCTTGAAGCATCTTTTCAGAGACAATCAACTTGCTTGTTTTTTGGTCAAGGTCAAGAATTTTAACTTCCATTTCCTGGCCGACGAATTTATTTAGCTGCTCCAAAATTTTTTCTTTGTCGCCGCCTTCGACTTTGGGATAGTTTTTGGCCGATAGTTGAGAAACAGGCAAAAAGCCAATCAGATTGGACAATCTGATGACCAGGCCGCCGCGATTAGCATCAGCTACCCGGACCGTAATCGACTGACCAGCTTTTCTTTTTTCTTTCAGTTCCAGCCAAGTCTTTTCCAAATTCGCTTCTCTTAAAGAAAGCTCAACGTAGCCGTCTTCATTTTCCAACTCTAAGACCAAGGCCGATATGGTTTGACCGATGGACAATTCTTTGAGCGCTCCTTTATCTTCCTTTATCTCGCCGCCGTAGATAATTCCGGTGCCTAGCGGACCAAGGTCAAGGATAATGGCACTTTTGCCTATTTTAATAATTTTTCCCTCAATTAAATCGCCTACCTGAGGAAGAATGGGGCCTTGTTTGTCTTTGTTGATTAAATCTTTCATTAAATTTGTTTTTTCTGTAGTCATATTGAAATTCCTAAAAAAGCGTCAAAATTTTATCCCCTGAGCTTATCAAAGGGTAAAGTTTTAGCTTATAATAATTTATGCCTTCAATAAGCTCAGGCAGTAAATTGACTTTTTGGAAGTGTTGTTTAATAGAGTATAACCTAAAATTATTGACTTGGCAATAGAAAAATTTTGTGATAGAATTAAATCAATTCGGCTGTCCCCTGAAAGGCCAGGAATTATATCTCTCTAATGATAAAATTCTTCGCTTAACTGAGACAATCTCGGGAACAGCCAACTATCGTTTATGACCATTAATTGGTATGGCCACTCTTGTTTTAAAATCACTAATCAAGGTGGCCACTTAACTATTATTACCGACCCGTTTGATAAAAGCGTTGGCCTAACCCCGCCCCGGGGCAATGCTGATATTGTTACTGTTTCTCATGACCATTCCGACCATAACAATGTTCAGGCAATCAGCGGCCAGCCTTTTATTATTGACGCCCCGGGCGAGTATGAGATTAAGGGAATTAAAATTATTGGCTGTTCCAGTTACCACGACAAGAAAAAAGGCGAAGAAAGAGGCCTTAATACCATCTACTTGATGGAAATAGACAAACTTAGAGTTTGCCATCTTGGCGACTTTGGCCAGGAGCGATTAACCGACAGACAATTGGAAGCGCTCGGCCAGGTCGATGTCTTGATTGTTCCGGTCGGCGGCACTTACACCATTGAAGCGGCTGAGGCGGTCAAGGTGGCCGAACAACTTGAGCCTCATTTAATTATACCAATGCATTACAAATTACCCGGCTTAAAAATTAATTTAGCCGGTCTGGATAATTTTTTGAAAGAAATGGGCTTGGATAAAAAACCGGCTTTGGACAAATTAACAATTAAGAAAAAAGATTTAGCCGGTAAAGAAATGGAAGTCGTTATTTTTAAGTATTAAACAGAGCCGTGTCTTTTATTGATTTTTTAGAAAAAATCCAAAAGAAACCGCGCCATATTCGCTTTCAAATTCTGTGGCTGACTGTTTTTATTTGTATGGTTTTAATTGGCTCTCTCTGGATACTTTCTTTAAAGTATTCCATGATTGCCTCGGTTGGAGAGACCAGCCAGGCTTTAAAAGAAAGCGAGCAGAAAATCGAAGAAGGAGTTCCTTCTTTAGGAGAAGTTTTTCGGGCCAGTCTCAACGCCTTTTTTGAAAAAAGCAGTTTACTGGAGGAAGAGATTAATAAAGAGAAGGAACTTTTAGGGGAAAACGAATCCGATTTTTTTCAGACCACTGAAACAACTTTTGAAAAAAGAACGATTAAACCAGCTCGATTGCCGTTAGAGGAATAAATTAACCAACAGTCGATGAATGAAAATTATTCCCGGCTGTTCTTTATTGGCCGAACTATATGGAAATAGGTTACATCAAAAAAAGAGGTATAAGCGATGAGATGAAAGAGTCCTATCTGGACTACGCAATGAGCGTAATTGTCTCGCGGGCTTTGCCCGATGTTCGCGATGGGCTTAAGCCGGTCCATCGTCGTATTTTGTATGCTCTACATGGTCTTGGTCTGACCAGCGCGGCTAAATATCGCAAGTCGGCCACCATTGTCGGCGAAACTCTCGGGAAATACCATCCTCACGGCGACTCGGCCGTTTACGATAGCTTGGTCAGAATGGCCCAGGACTTCTCTTTGCGTTACCCGTTGATTAATGGTCAGGGAAATTTTGGCTCAATGGATGGCGATGCGGCAGCGGCAATGAGATATACTGAGGCTAAATTGTCCCGGATAGCCGAAGAGATGCTGATTGATATCGACAAAGACACGGTTGGCTGGGCTGATAACTATGACGGGACCAGAAAAGAGCCAATAATTTTGCCAACCCGCCTGCCTCAATTGCTATTGAACGGAGCAATGGGTATTGCCGTCGGAATGGCCACTAATATTCCGCCCCATAATTTAGGCGAAATTATCGACGGAATTATTTACCTGATTGACCATCGACAGGCAACAGTCAAAGACCTTTTTCAGTTTATTAAAGGACCTGATTTTCCAACTGGCGGCTCGATTTACGACCGTCGCGGATTAATCCAGACCTATAGCACGGGCCGCGGGCCGATTGTTATGCGGGCGAAAACGGAGATTGTCGAAGGGAAAGCCGGCCAATTCCAGATTTTGATTAACGAAATGACTTACGGGGTTAACAAGGCCAGCTTGATTGCCAAGATTGCCGAGTTGGTTAAAAACAAGAAGATCCAGGGGATTAAAGATATCCGCGATGAATCGGATAGACAGGGAGTCCGAGTAGTCATTGAACTGAAAACGGACAGTCAGCCGCAAAAAATCCTTAATCGCCTTTTTAAGTTAACCGATTTGCAAAAAACTTTCCATATGAATATGCTTGCTTTGGTCAACGGCCTTCAGCCGCAGGTTCTATCCTTGAAGGGGCTTTTGGAAGAATTTATTAAGCATCGCCAGCAGGTCATTACCCGACGCAGCCACTTTGAGTTAAGGCAAGCTAAAGAAAGAGCTCATATTCTGGCCGGTTTAAGCAAGGCCCTTAATCAGATTGACGCGGTCATTGAAACGATCAAGAAATCAGCCACCCGGGAAGCGGCTCACCAGAACCTGATGAAGAAATTCAAGTTGACCGACCGCCAGACAACCGCTATTTTGGAAATGAAATTACAGACCTTGGCCGGTCTGGAACAGAAAAAGATTAAGGACGAATTAAAAGAGAAGCAAGAGTTAATTAAAAAATTAGAAGCTTTGTTAAAAAGTTCCCGGAAAATTTTAAGCTTGGTCAAGAAGGAGTTAAGAGAGATAAAAGATAAGTACGGCGACCAGCGGCGGACTAAAGTTTATCGTCAGGCGGTCGGCCAGTTAACCGAGGAGGAATTAGTCCCGCAGGAGGACTGTGTCATTATCTTAACCCAAGGCGGCTATATCAAAAGAGTTAACCCCCAATCTTATCGGGCTCAAAAGCGCGGCGGCAAAGGAATCCTTGGGATTAAACCGCGCGAGGAAGATGCGGTTAGTTGGTTTTTATCCGCTTCCACGCATGATAATGTTCTTTTCTTTACCAACCGTGGCCGCGTTTTTCAGGCCAAAGCTTATGAAATCCCTGAAGTCAGTCGGATTGCCCGCGGCCAGGCAATTGTCAATATCTTGCAATTAGCCGCTCAGGAGAGAGTGACCGCCGTTGTTACTGTTAAGGCGGATGGCGAAAACGGTCAACCTTTTAAATACTTGGTTATGGCCACAGAGAATGGTATAATTAAAAGAACCAAGGTGGAGGAATTTAGCCATGTCCGGCGAAACGGCCTGACGGCCATTAATTTAAAGAAAGACGACAGCCTGAAATGGTCTAAACTTACTTCCAGTCAGGACCAAGTTATTTTAGTTACTGCCCAGGGCCAGAGTGTCCGTTTTAAAGAAACAGAGGTCCGGCCGATGGGTCGGACGGCGACCGGAGTCAAAGGGATTAATCTGAGAAAGGATGACCGCTTAGTTAGCATGCAGATAATTACGGCTGACGACATGAAGGAAGAAAGCCAAATTAAATTGTTAGTAGTAACCGAAAACGGCTTTGGCAAGAGAAGCGATTTGCGTCATTATAAGCTGCAGAAGCGCGGCGGGATGGGCATTAAAACGGCCCGCCTGACCGATAAAACCGGCCAGATCGTCGCTGGCCAGGTTTTGGAGCCGGAGCTGGAAGATTTAATCGCTATTTCTCAAAAAGGACAAGTCATTCGGACCAGCCTTAAAGACATTCCTTCTCTAGGTCGGACAACTCAGGGAGTTAAATTAATGAAACTGGCTCGAGGAGACAAAGTCGCCTCGATTGCCTGCATCTAATTATGGCTGAGGGAACAGGCGGTTTTTCCCAACCAGGGACTATTCTAGACCAATTGGATATCCGCGATAATATGACTATCGCTGACTTTGGCTGCGGACATGGCTATTTCAGTCTGCCTTTGGCCAAACGGGTCAGTCAGGGCAAGGTCTATGCTCTGGATGTTTTGGAAGAAGCGCTTCAGGCGGTTAAGAGCCGGGCCGAAATAGAAAAGATTTCTAATATTGAAACGGTTCGGGCTAATCTGGAAGTAGCTGGCGGCTCTAAACTGGCTGACCAGTCGGTCGATTTGGTTATCTTGGCCAATATTTTATTCCAGTCGCAGAAAAAAGAAGAAGTTCTGAAAGAAGCCGAGCGAGTGCTAAAAAAGAGCGGACAATTGGTTATTGTTGATTGGCTGGCCGGCTCTTCGCTGGCTCCAAAGGAAGGTTGGTTTATCTCTAAAGAAGAAGCCTGTCAATTGGCTGAAAGCCAGGGCTTAAGTTTGGTTAAGGAATTAACTATGGACAACCAGCATTACGGAATTTACTTTAAGAAATAAACTTGGCGACCATATGCCCAAAGTCAAAACGGCTACTCTCTATACAATCATTCTACCGGTTGTTTTCATCGGCTTAGCGGCTGTTTTACCCGGCTGTAAGGAGCCGGTTCTTGAAGAAGTTGAGTTGGAATTTTGGGGTGTTTTTGACGGCTCCGACGTTTTTAAACCGTTGATTGATAAATTTAATCAGGATTTTCCGAAGACCAAAATTAACTATTACAGAAAAACCTATCAAAACTATGAAGAAGATTTGTTGGAAGCAATGGCCAGCGGACGCGGCCCGGATATTTTTATGCTCCATAACAGCTGGCTGTCTCGTTACCAGGATAAAATTTGGGCGGCTCCTGCGGGTTTAATCACCCTCAAAGAATTGAAAGAAAATTTTGTCGATGTTGTCTGCGAAGATTTTGCCGCCGACGGGACTATTGCCGCTTTGCCCTTAAGCGTTGACACGCTGGCTCTTTACTACAATAAGGATATTTTCAACAGTCTCGGCATTCCCCAACCGCCGGCCAGCTGGGAAGAATTTATGGCCGATTTAGAATCTTTAACTATCAAGGATGAACGGGGCAATGTTATCCGGGCCGGAGCGGCTCTGGGAACAGCCCGCAATATTAACCGGTCGACAGATATTTTATCTCTTTTAATGCTTCAATCGGGCGCTCAAATGGTTAATCAGGAAAGGACGGCCGCCACTTTCGACAAGTCGGTTGAGCTCAATGGTCAAAATTTCTATCCCGGCCAACGAGCCTTAGAATTCTATACCGATTTCGCCAACCCTCTTAAAGCAGTTTATACCTGGAACACAAGAATGGATTACTCGGTCGACGCTTTTGCCGAAGGTCAGGTGGCAATGCTCTTTAATTATGCTTATCAATTGCCGACTATTCGGGCTAAATCGCCTTATTTAAATTTTGCCGTTGCTCCGATGCCTCAGATCAAAACAGCGACTAAAGAAGTCAATTATGCCAACTATTGGGGACTGGTCGTTTCTCGCAACTGCCAGGAGGCCGAGCGAGCCTGGCAATTCATTGACTGGCTGGTCGAGAAAGAGAATAGTCAACAGTATTTGGAATCGACTAATAAACCAACCGCCCGTCGCGACTTGGTTAACTGGCAGAGAGACGACCCGGACTTGGGGGTTTTTGCCGAACAGGCCTTAACCGCCTATTCCTGGGAACAGGTGGATAACTCGGCTATTGAGCAATATTTGGCCGATATGATAGAATCAGTGGTATTAAGCCGGGCGACTATCGAGGAAGCGATTGAACGGGCGGCTAATCAAATAACTCTCTTGATGAAGGAATAATTATTAGATGGATAGTTTTCAGAAAATTCTAATCGGTTCTTTTATCTTAATTGGCTTACTGGCCGCTAATTTGGCCTATGCCGGTTTTGTTACCGAACCGATAGTCCCTTGTGGCCGGACAGGTCAGCCGGACTGTAGTCTTTGTCATCTTTGGCACTTGGCCAGTAATATTATCAATTTTATCAGTTTTAATCTGGCTATTCCGGCGGCTGTTCTCCTATTTGTGGCGGCCGGGGTTATCTTTCTTGTGGCCGGCGGCAGCGAGGAAAGAGTCAGTTTGGCCAAAAATATTTTTACCAATGCGGTTATCGGCCTAGTCATCATTTTTACCAGTTGGTTAATAATCGACAGTTTATTAAAATCTATTGCCACCGGAGCTTTCAGCGGCGCTTGGAACGTATTTCCTCCTTGTCCGTAATAAAAATTTATGTTTAGAAACATCCTCAAAAAGTTTTCTTTATTATCAGTTTTGACTTTTAGCTTTTTAGTGATCATTTTGCCTCTGATTAGTATTAAAGCTGCCAATATGGTGATAAATAATCCTCTTAATGCCAATACTTTTACTGAGCTTTTCCTCCGGATCGCTGATTGGGTGGCTGGCATTGCTTCAACGGTAGCTGTTTTAATGGTTGTTATTGGTGGTATTCAATATATGGTTTCCGGAGGGAGCGAAGAAAAAGTTAAGAAGGCTCGTCAGACTATACAATGGTCTTTAATCGGTCTGGCTATTATTCTAGCCTCTTGGGGATTATTACAGGCCTTATTCGATATTTTGGGTATTACACCATAAATTAATTTATCTTAAGGAAAGGGGGTGAAATCTAGTGAAAATTATTAAGAAGAAATCATTGGTTAGTTTGTTTTTACTAACCGCTTTTGTCTTTTTGGTTGGTTCTAATTTTGTCTCAGCGGCTATCACAGGTCCGACCAATATGAGTAATGTCTCTAATAAGAGTGTTCGGGAAATTATAGAAAGCGTGGTTAACTGGATAGCCGGCATTGCCGCCTTAGTTGCTGCCTTGGTTATCGTTATTGCCGGAATTATGTGGGCAACGGCCGGTGGTAATGAAGACCAACAAGCTAAAGCCAGAAAGTTGTTGATTAGCGGTATAGTTGGTTTGTTAATTGCTTTAGCTGCTCTGGCTATAGTCAATGTTGTCATCGGCCTGCTCTAGTAGATTTAGTTAGCCGAAAAGCTGAGTTAAAGGAATTGGATAGTTTTATTGCATATATGTACTAAAAACCAGACAAGCGTTTTGATTTGCCTGGTTTTTAGTTTGCGGTTTGAATTTATAGTTTAAACAGGACGAGTCCTTATATTCAAATAGTACTATCCGCTAATTGGAAAATCATCACTTCCGGATATTCTTTGTCTTGGTAAACTTTTTTAAACAGAGAAGAGTTCTCTAATATTTTTTTAAATACTTGATGTCTTTGAGATTGGTCAAATTCTAATTGACTGTCTATAAAAATATATTCGCTTTGGAATCTGTTTTCGATAATCCGATGTATTTCTTGAGCCCGTTGGGATAATTTTTCGGTGAAGACCGAGTCAGAGCAGTTTTTTTCAGGCTGGGCGCAAATAATACCCTGACGGGTCACATTCATCCAGAGCCAAAAAAGTTCTTTATCATAGAGATACATAAAGGTAGGGTCTTTACCGATAATATAGTAATTGTGATGATTATGGAAAAATAATTGGGGGAAATTATCCCAAGAAGCGTTAAAGACGATTGATTGAGCTGGCGTGTTGTCTTCCAGCCACTGACTGACTTCTTGATAACGGTCAGAGGTAAGAATGGTTTCCTCCATCGATTCAACCGCCTTTGAGGCATTAATATAACCATAGGAGATGATGATTAAGCAGAGACAAACTAAAAAGAGAAGTTTTAATCGATTTAAAGAAAAACCTATTAATTTGAAGAATTGGCTGAATAAATCTCGCCAGTATCCGTCTTGAGAGATATATTCAAAACTAAAAGCGGCAAAAAACAAAGTAAAAGGAGTCCAGTATTCAAAAAATCTTTGACTAACAAAAGTCAAAAGACAAAAGAAAATAGCCAAAAAGAGAGCGTAAAGATGAACGGTTGAGTAATTATTCTTTTTGAACCCTTTATTAATTAAGTCCGCTAAAACAAAAGCTAAAGTAGAACTAAAAAGAAAAAGCAGAATGAAATTAGTTCTCAAAGGAGTGCTGATTAAGGACATTTCAGCGCCGATACCTAACTGAATTCCTTCAAGTTTATAGAAAATGGTATAAAAACTTTGGGCAAAAACAAGATAAAAATTTTGGGGAAAATCAGGCCGGATAATCAAACCGATTAAGATGCCTGTAAATGGATAAAAAAGAAGTTTCCAGTCAAATTTTTTAGTTTGAATGTACTCGGCCAGTAAATAAATAGAACTCATGACTAAAATAAGGAGAGAAATAGCATAACTTAAGGCGTAAAGGATAGACAAAACAAAAAGCCAGCCATATTTTTTCTTGGCAATTAAATAGAAGCCCAAAATAGAAAAAAGGATAGACAAAAGAAGAGGACGTGAGAGGGTCAGCCGGAAGATAAAAGCACTGGAGGCGACAAAGAATAGGCCAGTCCAGACAAAGCTGTATTTTATCTCGAGTTTTTTAAAGACCCAGTAAAAAACCGTAAAAATTAAAGCGGCCAAAAGAACAGCGACTATTTTACTGCCAGTAATTAGATTGCCGTAAGTAAAGAGGATTAAAATAACGTGATAGAGAAAAGAAAGGTCGCTTGGATATTGGTTCAAAATGGAGTATTCTCCGGCTAGGCTGAAGTTATTGAGTGTTTCTTGAATACCTAAAGTCCGATAAAGATAAGCGTATTTAATATGATAATAAGCATCAACGCCGGCCAGATTAGGAGATGAAAATTGGATAAAGGAAAAGATAGCGGCGAAGATGAGAAATATAAATGAAGCTGACAGAAGAAATCCCTTTTTCCTCTTTCTAGACTGCCAACGCAGTTTGAACAAAAAAGTGAGGTTTTTAAAACCGTCTTTTAGGGGAAATAGTTTAGATTCTCCTATTCTTGGACGGTAGTTTATTTTTTTTTCAGCGAAACATAGTTTCGGTTCCAAAAAAGCCCTAATCTTTATTTCCTCAGAAAAGGGCATACCATTGCTGACAAGAGAAAGTTTGTCTAAAACTACTTTCTTGAAAACCCACATACCTGATTGGGAATCTTTAATTTTTGTCTTAAACAAGAAATTAGTTAACCAAGTGAGGATTTTATTACCAATTAGTCGAGTCCTGTTAATAGATTTTAGATTGTTAAGAGGGAAACGAGAAGCAGAGAGAAAATCTATCTTTTTATCTATCAAAAACTTAATTAGGTCGGTAATTTCTTCGGTGGGATATTGAATATCGCCGTCTAAGGTGACGATAATTTCGCCCTTGACTTTACCTAAACCTGCTTTATAAGCATGGCCATATCCTTGTTTCGGTTCAAAAATAACTTTGGCTCCGGCCGTTCGGGCAACTCTATTTGTCTGGTCGGTTGAATTGTTATCTACAACAATGATTTCGTCTATCTCTTTAGGCAGAGATTTAATTACTTGGTCAATTGATTTCGCCTCGTTATAGCAGGGGATAACCACGGAGATGACTTTGTTTCGATACATATCTTTATGATTATGTTTTTATTTTAACAAAAAAGAGGCAGTGAAGCGAATTTTCGCTGCCTCTTTGTTCATTTCCCTCCTTTCAACAATCAATTTTGATTTTAACCGTATATTGTCCCTCGTTGTCCTTTATCCATCCTGGTCGGAATCTACCCTGACTGTCATGGATGTCGTCGTTGACTGTGAAATAGAGCTTTCCTCCCTCGGTTGCCCGAAAGTTTATCTTTTTTCCCACCTTGAACCATTTTCCATTCTCGCCGATTTTAGCCCCGAGAGCCATAAATGGAGAGCCCGGTCCCAGAGGGCGTTTTCTTTTTGGGTCGAAGTCCCATTTTCTTCCTTCTGGTCCGGTCCAGCCATAAGCAGCATCGTATTGACTTTTGCAACCGTTGACTTGGCCACTAGCCGTAATTATTACGACTTGTCCCTCTTTGACCTCCAGGGTGGAATCAATTTCCAATCTATTGGCCAAGACCGGCATATCCCAAGAGCCGTCCGGATTTTGAATGATACTGGCCGATGTCTTAAAAGGACCAGCTGGCTGACCATTTTGTCCGTCACTGCTCGGTTGGAGGTTTGCCAGATGTGATTCCAGCATAGTGGAAATTATGTCTCTTGCCTCTTCAGCTTGACCTCTGACATTTTCCATTTCCGTGTCGCTGAAGGGTCGTTTGCTAATCTCTTTGCTCAATTGATTTAGCTCTTTGAATGACGGTTTGCTTTTCCATTCGGTCTGGCCAATTTCTATCTTTACCTCCATTTTAGCAACTTCCGAGAGTTTTATCCGCGAGTAGAAATACATATCAATGGTTGCTTTGCATTCGCCAGCGAAGACGCCTGTCAGTATTATCAATAAACCCATGACTAGAAATGTTATGTAAACCCCCTCCATCAATTTTCTGGTATTCCTGTCTCGGAAAGCAACTTGTTTATTGAGGAGAGAATTAAGAACAAAGACAATTATTTCGACGGCCAGTAAAGTTTGAAGATGGTATCCCCAAATGGCTTTGGCGGTTTCTGGAAACATAAGCCAGACAACAATATGGAGTATGTACCAGCCAATTGGCACAGCCGCCAGGGGCTTGAAGTAATTCCACCAGAAATCCTTTATGTTTCTGGTTCTTTCTGCTCTGCTTATCTCATTTGTTGTTTCTTTTGACGTCCGAGTTATCAGCCAGGCGGCTATCAGAGAAACCAGAGCAGCTACTAACATTACCACTATTATACCGAAAATGGCATATAACATGCTCATTGAAACAAGGCTGGCCATGGCTATTGCCACTATTATACCGAGAACGATATATATTATTACGCTCATTCCTTGTCCTGCTTTTTTCTTGCCTTTTATGCTCATTTCCTTGCCTTCCTTTTTTTCTTGCTCTTTACTGATTTTTTCTTCCCAGCCATCCTTCAATCATAGATTTAGCCGAGCCGAGAGGAAAAAGAACCAAATTGCTTGGCCCCTTGCCAGTTTCCTCAATGGCCTCGGTGGCTCGGATGAAAAGTCCTTCTTCGCCATAACTCTTGATTTGATCGTAAATCCTTCTTATTCTTTCTACTTCGGCTTCGGCACTTATCTTGATTCGGCTTTTCTCCTTTTCGGCTTCCCATTCTTTAGTTGCCGCCGCGACAAAAGTTTGACCTCGTTCGCCAGCTGGGTTAATCAGCACCATACCAACTTTCTTCAGACGAACACCATAATCTCGTTCCAGGTATTTATCTACCTCAGATTCTTTTAGAAACTCATCTGCTTCTCTTTCTGTTTCTTCTTTTTTCCTGATTAAATCTTCAAATGATTTTCCAGAGATGTACTTTCTCAGAGCAGGTTTAAGCAAGTTTTGAGTTGCTTCCAGCCAGTTCTGAACTCTGAAAAGAGCTTTATAAGGATTAACTATCCTAATGGTCAAGAGTAAATTCACATTTACTGGAACCATCCCTTCGGTTTCTGCTTCCGTAACAAAACTGTAATAGATGTCGTCTTGAACCAGAACATAATCTATTTTTTCCTCGTGAGAGATAATTTTCTGAACAAGGGTGCCTTGCTCCTCTCCTTGTTCAAACGAAGCCCATCTGAATTTATACCTATAGACAGAATGAATTAGAGGAATGCCTACCCAGCGGAGACCGCCAAATCGAAACCATGGTTCTAACCGAAGTTTAAGAGATGTTTCTTGTTCGCTCTTAGCAATCTTTCCGTTTTCACCGAGGATATAGCCGTCTTCATCTGTTTTTTCTTTAGGGCGGACTGTCCATTCGGTGTCGAACCCGTATCCTTCATAGGTCATTACTGCCCGATGGAATCTACCGAATTTCTGGATTGCTTTAGCCATTCCTTCCTGGACAGAAGTGATGAAAATATTATTTTTGGCCAGGAAGTGAATTAAGATAATTAGGCCAAAAACAGCTGCGGCTAAGCCAACTATACCTAAACCGATATAAACTCCCAATAAAAATGATTTCATTGATTATCCTCCTTTTCAGAGTTTGATTTTTAAAGGAACCTAAATAATTTAAGTCCCTCCCTTACCTAAATTAATACTCACTATTATACACAACAAAATCTTAAATGTCAAGAGTATTGATTTTTGACTGAAAGGGGATTAAAATAGACTAAAAGCGGACGTGGCGGAATTGGCAGACGCGCCAGGTTTAGGACCTGGTGAGAGCAATCTCATGTGGGTTCAACTCCCACCGTCCGCACTAAACTTCGACTAAAAAAGTCCGCTGTGGGCGGACTTTTCTTAATCTTCTTCTTCGTCTTCTTCGCTCCCGCCGATCGGATACAAATCGGGCGAATCATAATTTGAGTAAAAAGTCTGCTGATGAACTAATTCATCTTTTTGGTAAACCTCTTGGTATAAGACGGCTTTCATTGAACCGTCTTCTTTTTTTTCTAAAATGTAGGGCCCTTTAATTTGAACCTGGCGGCCGTCGTCAGTTCCATAAAAGTTGAAGATTAATTGACTGCCCTGAACGACTCCCTCGATTAGAAGATGGCCCGGCCTGTTGTTGATAAAACGGAGGTCGGGAGAAGGGTTGTAGACGGTCGCGTCGAAGCCTTGAGGAGAGTAATAGACAACCGGAAAAGCGTGGGGGCGGCGCTCGGTGATTTCCAGGCCGCTGTTAACGGCCGCTCGGAAAAGGGTGGTCGAGACCTGACAGAGGCCGCCGCCGTACTCAGGGACGGTTTTGCCTTTTTTGATAACCAGTTCCGGCAGGAAGCCCTCGGCCGGCCCGCTGCCGCCTAAAAGCTCGTTGAAAGAAAATTCCTCGCCCGGATTCAGGATTAAGCCATTAAATTTAGCTGTCCCTGTTTTGATGTTGTGAATTCGATTGTTGGGCGAACCGCCGAAATTAGAGTTGCCCTGGCCGATTAAAATATTGATACCCAAGTTATTGGTTTGGCTCAAACTTATTCTGGGCGGAGCGACATCGGCAATAAGCTTAGTCTGTTTAATTGGCGGCTGGCCCAAGATATTATTGGTTAATTCTTGGATAGTTTCCTGTTGATAAACCCGGAAACCGGCCTGGCCGGCTGAAAAAACAATTGCTCGCTTGCCTTCGGTTTCCAAACGGGCATTGGTTGTCGGCCGGTCAATCGTCTTGGCTATCTCGGCTAAATGAGTTTTAATTTTTTCCTCATTTAGAGAACAGCCCAGAATCTGATTGTTGGGATTTTCTTCTTTGTCTTCGGCCGAAACCGGTTCAAACTTTAACCAGTCAATGATAGTTTCCTTGTCAATTGTCCAGTAGCTTTCTCCGAAGGTCAATTGGTAGGGTTGGTTGGCTAAAATTGATTCGGCTTTCTGACGGGCTTCTTCAACTTCGTTATTTTTAACTGTCGGGTAGTCAAGGGCCAATTGTAATTCAATCGGCTGGCTGGAAAGTGATTCAATTCTGCTTGTTAAATCAGCCAGCAATTGGTTGCGCTTGATGGCCGTTCCTTCGGTCGAGTGTTCAAGAGAAAAACTATCCGTTTCTTGATTAAAAACCAGGCTGGCGTTTTGAGCCGGCCTTTCAATATCTTTAAAGAGCTTGGCTGTTTTGATTCGGAATTTTTCTTGGTCTAGTTGATAAACCGGGGTCAGTCGATAGCCGCCGGCTAAGGCAATTAGCTGTTCTTTGATATTAGCCAAAAAGCCGGCTTGACGGCCGATTCGATAGATGGCTTCCAGAGTGGCCTGTTCATTGAATTGGAAGCCGAAGTTAATCAGATTAACAGTCCCGTCTTGGTTTGACGAGGCAGTCCCGTCTTGGTTTGACGAGGCAGGCCCGTCTTGCGACGAGGCAGGCCCGTCTTGCGACGAGGCAGGCCCGTCTTG
>CAZFBL010000003.1:24824-29597 GCA_964517275.1 uncultured Candidatus Saccharibacteria bacterium | reverse complement strand
TTGCGACGAGGCAGGCCCGTCTTGCGACGAGGCAGGCCCGTCTTGCGACGAGGCAAGCCCGTCTTGCGACGAGGCAAGCCACTTTTTTTCCTGGTAGAGAAAATTTAATTCTTGTCCAAGAAAATTGTTTAGCTCTTCCTCTAAAATTTTTTGAGCTGTCTGCGGATTAGTCCGGCCAAGGTCGAGATTGGCCACCTTGACCCCCCAGCTAATTTTTTGGCAGTTGGCTATTTGTAGAAAGAAGACCAGATAGATAAAAGCGATAGTAGTGATTAAGCCGAAGCAAATCAGCTGGTTATGAATCTTTTTCATTTATACATAATAGCATGCCTCGGGACGGCCAACAATAAAAAAACAACTAACTTGGAAGTAGCTAGTTGTTTCTCTCAACTGTTTCTATTCGGACTTAATGGCTATTTTCTTGGTTTTTACTTTCTCTACCTTAGGCAGTCTAATCGTTAAAATGCCGTTTTTCATCGAGGCATCAGCCCGGTCAACTTCGACATCAACCGGTAAAATAACCGAACGGGAGAAAGGCCCCCAGTAACATTCCTGATAATAGTAATCTTCTTCCTTAACTTCTTCGTCTTTTTGCCGTCGGCCCTTGATAGTAATCATATCATTAGTAATGCTGATATCAATATCCTCTGGTCTGACTCCGGCGATAGTTGACTTGATGACTATCTCGTTGGGTGTCTGATAGACATCAATAGTTAACTGGCCCTCTGATTCAGTCAGCCAGTCCTCAGTTTCCTTTTTAGGAGAGGTATATTTTTTTTCCTTTTTGCTCGGCATAATTTTTTGACTAATTTTAGGTTTCTTAGATTTTTTAATCTTTTTTGTTTTGACTGACTTTTTCACTGATTGGTCATTGTCGGATTTATCTTCTGACCAGCTGGCTCCAGTCAGTCTTTCAAAAAATGATGGTTTTTTGGCCATAAATTCAGAGAGCAAAGAATAGTCAACAAAGAACTTTGGCTAACGGCCGATATTTTGTTCATTGCTTACTGTCCTTTGACTTGGCAAATAGCTTGTTGCTTTTTTAATTTTCTAAAGTAGCCGGAAACCAGAACAGCGCTTGAGACAAGCAGGCAAATAATGATTAGAAGAAAAACAGCTTTCTGGCTTGGGCCGGTCTGGCTAAAAAGACTAACTGTAAAGTAATTATAGCAACTATGGAAAATAATGGCAATAGTCAGACCTCTGACTATCATTTTTTTTCTTTGCTGACTGTGAAGGAGAGCTAAAGCCAGCCAGTAGCCGACGATTCCTGAAGCTAAAGCGTGGACTAGAGTAGCTCCCAGAAAACGCAGACCGACAGTGATTAAGGCCTCTTCAACTGAGAGTCCCTTAAAGAGAATAAGCAGGTTTTCGACAGCAGCAAAGCCCAGGCCGGCAATAATACAGTATAGCATGGCGTCGACCGGTTCGTCAAAGGCCGAGTTTTTCAGAACTTTTAATTTGACCACCCCGTATTTCAGATATTCTTCAACCAAGGCCGGAATTAAGGTAGCGGCCAGAATTATTTTCAAAAAACTGTTTTGTCCGGTTTGAGAGAGTAACTCTGAAATGCTCAGTTGGGGATTGAGCAGCCAGATTAGAAACAGTTCCAAAACGATGGCCAACGGAGCCAAGAGCATACCGTAGAAAAAAATTTTCAAAACCATAGTATTCGGCTCTGGATGTCTGTCTTTCTTTAAATAAAAAGACAGCCAGATAAAGCTGGGCAGCAGGCCAAGGCAGATGTAAAAAAGATATTGCATGGAATACCGGACAGCAGTTGCCTTTTTGAAAAACTGCTTCCGTTTTGGACAAATAATATTTCGCTCTGCCAGGGGAGGCCCCTCCAATGTCGGTCGCCTGACGGCGACACTCCATCGGGCTCCCCTCTGGCTCCGCTCATTTATTTGTTTCCAAAACTCCAGATGTTTTTCAAAAAGGCAACTACTGTCTAAATTCTTAGCTCGCTTTCTTATTCCGGCCAGTTTTCAATCATTAGCAGTTCTTTTTCTTTAAAGGGTAATTTTTGGTAAATAGTCTCGCTGACAAATGGCATAAACGGCTGAAGCAGTTTTAAGGAATTTATCAGCAGATAAGCCAAGACCTGTTTAGTCTGCTGATTATTCTGCTTTTTAGATGTTTCGACATATTGGTCGCAAAAATCATGCCAGAAGAAATCGTAGATTAAATGAGCGGCCCGGCCGAAATGATAATTATCCAGCTCTTTGGTCATTTTCTGGGCGGTCAGTTTGAGTTTTTTAATGATTTTTTTGTCGGCCGAGCTAAGCGTTTTTTGGAATTTGGAACTGGCTATTTGCTTATCGTTTGGTATTTCCAACTTATTGTCTCCGGTTTGGTTCAGGACGAATCGACTGGCGTTCCAAATCTTGTTGGCGAATTTTTTACCCATAATGATATTGTCTTCCGTGAATTTCATATCTTGGCCGGCGAAAGTTTGATAGGTTAAACCGAAACGGGTTGCGTCAGCTCCGTACTGATTGATTAATTCAAGAGGGTCAAGACCGGTCCCCAGAGATTTGCTCATTCGCTGGCCCTCTTTATTCAGAACAGTGGCGTGGATATATACATCGCTAAAAGGAACTTTTTTCATAAATTCCAGGCCGGAGAAAATCATTCGGGCTACCCAGAGATTAATAATGTCACGGGCCGTGCTCAAGGTGTCGGTTGGATAGAATTTCTTTAAATCAGCAGTTTTTTTAGGCCAGCCTAAGGTGGCTAAAGGCCAAAGAGCCGAGGAAAACCAAGTATCCAAAACATCGGTTTCTCCCTCAAGCGGAATGCGGTGTCCCCACCAGATTTGTCGGGAGATGCACCAGTCTTTAATATTTTTTAGCCAGTCGAAATATACTTTTTCCCAATGCTTGGGATGGAATTTGATTTGGCCGCTTTTTACCGCTTTAATTGCTTGAGTGGCTAATTTATCCATTTTCAGAAACCACTGCTGGCTGAATAAAGGCTCGATTAGAGTATGACATCGATAACAGACCGGTACCTGATGGCTGTAATCCTCAATTTTTTCCAAAAGACCTTGGTTTTTAAATTCGTCAACCACTTTTTGTCTGGCTTCCAAAACGGTCAAACTGGCGAAATTTTTACCGGCCTGCTTGGTCATTCGTCCCTTGTCGCTGATTACCTGGATAGAGGGCAGGTTATGTCGCTCGGCCATTTCAGCATCGACTGGCGAGTGAGCCGGCGTAACCTTAACCGCCCCGGTTCCAAATTGAGGATCGACTAATTTATCGGCAATAATTGTAATCCGTCGATTAACCAAAGGCAGATTTATCTGCCGGCCGACCATATTTTTATATCTTTTGTCTTGAGGATTAACGGCGACCGCCGTATCGCCAAGCATTGTTTCCGGTCGGGTTGTCGCCACAATAATATGTTTTTTTTCGCTAAGCAACGGATATTTGAGATACCACAAATGAGTTTTTTCTTCTCTGTATTCTAATTCCAGGTCAGACAAGCTAGTCTGACAGCGGGGGCACCAATTAATCATTCGCTTGCCCTGATAAATCCAACCTTTCCGATAATAGTGTAGGAAAGCCGTCTTGACCGCTTCTTGATAATTTTTATCCATGGTAAAAGCGGTCCGCGACCAATCACAGGAACAACCCAATTTTTTTAATTGTTCTAAAATGAGATAGCCGTATTTTTTCTGCCAGTTCCAGGCTCGCTCTAAGAATTTTTCCCGGCCTAAATCATGACGAGTTTTCCCTTCTTTTTTAAGCTCTTTTTCAACCACATTTTGGGTGGCGATACCGGCATGGTCGGTGCCTGGCAGCCAAAGAGTTTGATAACCCTGCATTCTTTTCCAGCGAATTAAAACGTCCTGAAGAGTATTGTTTAGAGCGTGGCCCATATGAAGTTCGCCGGTAATATTGGGCGGCGGGATAACGATGGAATATTTTTTGGCTGTTTTTTTAACGGGTCGGTCGGCTGACGGAACGGGCAGTTTATCCGGATTAAAATAGCCCGACTTTTCCCAAAGTCGGTAAATTTTAGTTTCGTTTTCTTGAGGATTATAGGCCTTAGTTATTTCTTTCATTGATACTTAATATATAACAAAAATCGCCTTTTTAAGCAACCAATAAGGGAAGCCCTTTTAAGGGTGTCCCTTAAAAGGGCGTCCCTTAAAATTCTTAGAATTCCAATTTTAGATTAGCTTGGGCTTCAATTTTGAACCAACTTTGTTTCAAGGCTGACCTTTTTTTGTAAAAAGCAACTGCGGCAATCATCGCTCCGTTATCCGTGCAGAACTTTGGTTCGGGTATGTATAATTTTATAATCGGTAGTTCCTTTTTAATTGCTTCGGTCATCTGACTGCCTAGTTCCCGATTAGCGGCTACCCCGCCGGAAAGCAATACATTTTTGACCCGGTATTTTTTGGCTGCTTTAATCGTTTTGGCCACTAATACATCAATGGCCGCCTGCTGGAAAGAGGCGCTCATATTATTGATATAATTTGGAGAGAGTTTGCTTTGGTTGTTTTTAACCTCGTAGAGGACGGCTGTTTTCAATCCAGAGAAAGAAAAATCAAAATCCTTAGTCTTAAGCATTGGCCGAGGCAAATCAAAGGCTCGGGGGTTACCATTTCGGGCTCTTTGGGAAATGAGTGGTCCGCCCGGATAGCCGAGATTTAGCAATTTAGCTACTTTATCAAAAGTTTCGCCGGCCGCGTCGTCCCGCGTTTCTCCCAGCAGTTTGTATTGTCCGTGTCCTTCCATTAAAATCAGCTGAGTATGACCGCCG
>CAZFBL010000003.1:7719-24724 GCA_964517275.1 uncultured Candidatus Saccharibacteria bacterium | reverse complement strand
ATATGTCCCTCGATATGATTAATGCCGATAATCGGTTTTTGCCAGTTATAGGCTAATGACTTGGCGAAATTGACTCCGACTAAAAGAGAAGGGATTAAACCGGGGCCGATAGTTACGGCAATCAAGTCAATTTTCGGATGGCCGACTTGCTTTAATGTTTTTTTCAGAACTGGCCCGATATTTTCCAGATGAGCCCGGGCTGCTAAGTTAGGGACTACTCCGCCATAAGGAGCGTGCAGTTTTATTTGCGAGGAAACCAGGTTAGATAAAATACGGCAACCTTTTTGGCTGCCTTCAACTAGAGCGATACCGGTATCGTCGCAAGATGTTTCAATGCCGAGTATAATCACGGTTTTATCATAACCAGGGTTTGAACTAATCGAGCAGTGACATTGCAGTAGGCAAGGTTAGGCTCGACAGGTCGAACCTTGACTGGTTCTATTACTCTATCAGCTTTCTTGATATTTTTCAATTTCTCTGCTAAAGTGATGTCAAATGGCCCTGTCGTCTAACGGTTAGGACACTTGATTTTCAATCAAGCAATTCGGGTTCGATTCCCGGCGGGGCTACCAGTTATGCTCTCCAAGCAAAAATATTATTTAAAATTATCTAAAGCGACTGACCTCAAAAGCCCGAAAGAAAGAATAATCTATCGGGCTTTTGAGATATTGCCCGGCTTTTTAGCTTGGTTAACGCTGTCAAGCGTTATTTTTTTATCTTGGCTGAAGCCGGTCTGGATTGCTTTGTTCATTATTGCCTTTGACGTTTATTGGTTACTTAAAACTATTTATCTCTCAGTTCATTTAAGGGCTGGTTATAACCGAATGGAAAGAAATTTGGAGATTAATTGGCTGGAAAAACTAAGCTTACTTAGTCGTCGGTCAGAAAAAAAAGATTGGCAGAAGATTCACCATTTGATTATTCTGCCTTTTTACAAAGAGTCTTTGTCAACGGTTCAGTCAACTTTTCGGGCAATTGTTAATTCAGATTATCCTAAAGATAAAATGCTGATTGTTTTAGCCATTGAGGAACGAGCTGGTCAAGGAGCAGCCCAACTGGCCCAAAAAATCAAGAAAGAATTTGGCAGCCAGTTTTTTAAATTTCTGATTACCGTTCATCCTGCCGATATAGCCGGCGAGCTGGCCGGAAAAGGAGCTAATTCCACTTGGGCGGCTCGCCGAGCAAAGAAAGAAATCATTGATCCTTTAAAAATTGATTATTCAGACATTATCGTCTCTTGTTTTGATATTGATACTCAGGTTTATCCTAAATATTTTTCTCGTTTGACCTACGTCTATTTAACAACTGGCCGGCCGACCCGAGCCAGTTATCAGCCGATTCCGATTTATAATAATAATATTTGGCAGGCGACTTGTCTTTCCCGGGTGGTCGCTACTTCCGGCACTTTTTGGCAGATGATGCAGCAGCAGCGGCCGGAACGTCTTTCAACCTTTTCCTCACAATCAATTAGTTTTCGGGCTCTGGTTGAAGTCGATTTTTGGCCGACTAATATGGTCTCTGAAGATTCGCGTATTTTCTGGCAGAATCTGCTTCATTATAATGGCCGATACCGGACAATCCCGCTTCATTATCCGGTTTCGATGGACGCCAATCTGGCTCCAACTTTTTTGCAAACAGCTCTTAATATTTATCGACAGCAGAGACGCTGGGGCTGGGGAGTGGAGAATATTCCCTTTTTGTTTTTCGGGTTTTTAAAGAACAGAAAAATTTCCTGGCCAAAGAAATTTCATTGGTTCTGGATTCAATTGGAAGGTTTTTGGTCTTGGGGAACCAATGCTTTGTTGATTTTTCTTCTTGGCTGGCTGCCTTTATTTTTAGGCGGCCAGCGATTTAATGTTACTCTTTTGTCATATAATCTACCCCGGGTCACCCGGACTCTGATGACTTTAGCGATGATTGGTTTGGTTGGCTCGGCTATCTACAGTACTCTGCTTCTGCCCCGGCGGCCCAAGGAATATAGCCGGCTTAAGGGCTTTTGTAAAATTTTGACCATAATTATTCAATGGATTTTGTTACCTTTTACTATTATAGTTTTTGGTTGCCTGCCCGGTCTGGAAAGTCAGACCAGATTGATGCTAGGTAAATATATGGGCTTCTGGGTCACTCCCAAGAAGAGCCGTTCTTGAAGAGTTTTTGAGGTCCGGCCTCCAAGGCCGGACCTCAAGATTTAAAAATGAAAAAGCCGGAGCAAACATTAGAAACATTAGTTTGCCCGGCTTTTTTTCCGACTCGGATTAACAGGCCAAGCCGCTTTTTAGGAGAAAAGAGTTTCTCTACTCTTATCTGACGGAAGGGCTCGCGCGAGTAGCTAACCCACCCCCACGTCAGGTAAAAGATTTTTTGCGACTCCTTCAGTTGGTTTTTTCGGAGGACGATGTTGAATTTCCCCTCTTGCTTTTACTATCTCATGTGATTCCGCAGGATTATGTTCTTCCCCGGTGAACGCGTAAGAGAGAAACTTATCTAATTGCGACAAAGACATCATCATTTCTATACTAGTAGAAACATTCATTTCAGTTCCTCCTTCCTCTTTTCTCATCTTTGCCGCAATGGACGGCAAAGAAATTTGAGTTAATGAGCTTTCCCTTTTCTCCTGATATAATCTTGCCATAAACGCCTTTTCTTTGTCAAGTATATAATGAGCGAATATCTCTCTGTCAGACTCGAGCTTATTCCAGGTGGATATTTTTTTGGAATTGCTTTAATTTTTTCTCTAAAAGGGGATTAAAGAGTTTTTTTCCTAAAACAAGAGTCGCCGCTTGGCGGCTTTTTTGAATTAGTTCCAAATCATTTAGGGAGGCCATGGTTAAATCAGGCAGGCCCCATTGGCGAAGACCGGTTAAATCACCGGGGCCGCGAATCTTTAAATCTTTTTCGGCTAAGGCAAAACCGTCTTTGGCGGTCAAAACAGCCTTAAGGCGCTGATTAGTTCTTTTAGCTGCCGAGTCGGTAAAAAGGAAGCAGTAAGATTGGTCTTTACCCCGGCCAATCCGACCGCGGAACTGATGAAGCTGAGCTAATCCGAAACGGTCGGCTCCCTCAATCATCATCACCGTCGCCGTTGGCACATCAATTCCCACCTCAATTACCGAAGTGGAAACCAAAATATCTGTTTTACCCTCTCTGAATTTTTTCATAATCGATTCTTTTTCTTTCGGCTTCAATTTGCCATGGAGCATGGCTATTTTAAATTGAGGGAAAACTTTTTTGGATAATTTTTCGTATTCCTGGCTGACCGATTTAACTTCCCCTCCCAAGGCCGGTCCGCCTCTGGCGGATAATTTTTCTGACTGGTCAATCAAAGGGCAAATAACAAAGACCTGTTTTTTTTGCTTAACCTGTTTTTTAATAAATTGATAGGCCTTTTGGCGCTCGGTTGGCGGGATAATTTTAGTGATAATTTTTCGGCGACCTTTGGGCATCTGCTTGATTAGGGAAATATCCAAATCGCCATAGATGGTCAAAGCTAAAGTTCGCGGAATAGGGGTGGCCGTCATCGAGAGCAAGTGAGGCAAAGTAGCTAGTCCATCTTTGACTTGGTAAATTTTTTGTTGAAGAGCGGCTCGTTGGGCGACGCCGAAGCGATGCTGCTCGTCAACAATGGCCAGGGCCAAGTTTTTGAAATTTACCTCTTTCTGGATAAGAGTCTGAGTGCCAATCAAAATATCTATTTGGCCGTCGGTAATTTGTTTTTTTAGTTGAGAACGGTTCAGGGATCGTTCTTCCTTCTTTGCCCGTAAAGCGAGGCGAGTCGGATACGTATTCGCCTTTGGCGAGAGCGTAGTTCTCAATGGCAACCCTTGAACCTCTGAACCGGTTAGTAGAACAATTTTAAGATTAGTTTTTTTTAGGAACTCGGAGAAAGTTTGGAAATGCTGTTTGGCCAAAATTTCAGTCGGGGCCATCAAGGCGACCTGATAGCCGTCTTTGGCGGCGGCTAGACCAGCCATGGCGGCGACAATTGTTTTGCCTGAACCGACATCGCCATTAAGTAAACGGTTCATCGGTTTGGGCTTGGCTAAATCCTGAAAAATCTGCCAGGCCGCCTTGCGTTGGTCATCGGTTAATTTAAAAGGCAGCTTCTGGACAAAAGATTTAATTAATTTTTGGTTGAAGGGAATAATGGTCGCTTTTTCCTGATTCAGTTTTTCTCTTTGGCGCAGATTATTTAGTTGGATTAGAAAAAGCTCGTCAAAAGCCAGGCGCTGGCGAGCCGCTTCAGCCGAACGAAAATTATCCGGAAAATGAATTTGCCTGACCGCTTCGGCTAAATCAATTAATTTGAATTCTTTTTTTATTGGTTCAGGCAGAAAGTCATTGATTTGCCCGGTTAGCGGCAGGAGCGGCTTGATTAGGTAGCGCAGATAGCGCGAGCTTAAGCCGACTGTCTCGTGATAAATAGGCACCAGGCGACCGGTATGAACAGTCTCTTTTTGAGGAGTAACTGTTTCGTAAACTGGATTGGAGAGGCAAAGAGTTTGACCGGCAAAAACAACTTTGCCGGCCAGATTAACGGTTTTACCTTGTTTAAGCGTCTGGATTAAATAGGGTTGATTAAACCAGATAGCCCGGATAGTGCCGCTCTCGTCTTTAATCATTGCTTCGGTTATATTGAGCCGCCGCTGCCAAGTCCGGCCGGATTTAATTTTGGATATCCTTCCCTGGATAGTGGCCAGCTGGCCTTTTTTAAGCTGGCTAATCGGGCTGATTTGACTGAAGTCATCGTAGCGATGAGGAAAATGTAAAAAAAGGCCCCCGATGGTTTCGATTTTCAATTGACGAAGCCGTTTTAAATAAGTGGGACCTACTTTCTTCAATTGGTCAATTTTAGTTGAAGGAGACAACATTAGCGTCCTCGGCAGGATTTGAACCTGCGGCCTGTTGCTCCGCAAGCAACCGCTCTATCCACTGAGCTACGAGGACATTAAAATTTTAAACTGCGGGCCAGATTATCAACCAGCGATTCTTTATGTCTTCTTTCCGGTAGATATTTAAGCAAAATTTTTCTGACTTCAACCGGATTTTGCTCGCCCAGAGGAAGCTTGACGTAGGGCATGACCGTTTTTTTGCTGCGCAGGCTGATTTCTCTTACTTGGGGCGGCTGATAAAAAATCCAGAACGATTTAAGATTGTCAAATTCGTAAAGAGTCCGATTAACTTTCACTCCCTTGGGAGTAATAGTTAATTTTACTTGGGCTGGTTTTCTAAAAGCATAGCTGACAGTTACAAAATAACTTAAAGCAATTAACAGGGCGAAGATGAAATTTTTGGTCAGGAGAGCCCAGAGAAACAAAGCGGCCGCAATCAGGCTGGCGACAGTAAGCCAGTTTTTGTCTTTGCGATAATATTCGAATTCCGGAGCAGTCCAGGCTAAGTGATTTTTCATTTTGGTTGGCCGTTATTTATTAAGCGGAGAGGGTGGGATTCGAACCCACGGTGACATTGCTGCCACAGCAGTTTTCAAGACTGCCCCATTCGGCCGCTCTGGCACCTCTCCTCTCAAAGAACGCCCCTTTAAGGACGTCCCTTAAAAAAGGCTGGCGGAGGAGGTGGGACTCGAACCCACAAGTCCGTTAGGACGCAGGTTTAGCAAACCTGTGGAATAACCATTATCCGACTCCTCCCTGTTTTTTACTTTACCATTTTATCGCTTGATAGTCAATTTAAAGAACGCTCTTTCAAGGGCATCACTTAAAAGGGCGTTCCTTAGCCATGGGCGATGACCAGCCCCCAAATCCGCTTGGGCTGGAGTGGTTTTAGAACGCGAGCGCACTCGGCCAGAGTAGCTCCGGTGGTGGTCACATCGTCAACTAAAATAATGGTTTTATTCCGAAATGCTTTAAGAGAATTTCCTCTCTGAAAATATTTCTCAAAAGGTTGTCTTTCTAGCTTCGCCCGCAAAGCGAGGCGAGTCGGACACGTCCTTGTCAGAGGCGAGGGCGTCATTCTCAATGGCAATTCTTTATCGGTCTCAATGGCAACCCTTGAATCTTTTCCCTCAAGTTCAAACTTAAGTTCAAAGGCCTTTTTGATGTTTTCTTTTCTCTGTTGAGCGTTTTCAATAGACATTTGGGGCGATTGGTATTTAGTCCGTTTTAAAACATTTTTAGCTAAGGGGATTCCTGATTGCCGGCTGACAACTTGAGCTAACAGCTCAGCCTGGTTAAAACCGCGCCATCTTAGTCTCTTTTTGTGCAGCGGAACCGGAATTAGCAAGGTATTTTGGGGATGGTACTCGTCGAGCGTCTTAAACATTAATTGTCCCAACGGTTCAGCTAAATCTTTAATGAAATCGTATTTATAGCGATGGATTACCTCTCTGACCAAACGATGCTTATAGTAGCTGGCGACGAACAAGCCGGTTAAGGGCTGACCTTGACTGAATCTGATTAGAGGATTTTGTCTAACAGGTATTTTTTGGAAACAAGACGGACAAATAAATTGACCGGGCCGACCGCAACCAAGACAGTTGATTGGGAAAAGTAAATCTAAAATAGTTTTCCACATAAACCGTTTTCTTGACTTACTGATTTATGGTATAATTTCTAAAAAGCAAAAACAAGAATGTTTTTATTTAAAAAAAAACGGAAAAACTGTTTGGGAATAGATATTGGCGCTTCGGCTGTTAAAATTGTCGAACTGGAACGGGAAGAATCACGATATAAATTAAAGAATTACGCTGTTTTTTCTCTTAAAGACTGTCTCAAAGAAAACTGGCATCGGGTTGCGTCAGGAATAAGTGGATTATCTAATCAAGACCGGGCAGAAGTTATTAAAGAGGCAATTAAAGAGGCTAAGATTAAATCAGTCAATGCTTACCTGTCATTGCCAGTCTATTCCAGCTTTTCTACTTTGATTGATTTCCCGTCTATGTCCGAAAAGGAAATCGGAACGGCTATTCCTTATGAGGCTAAGAAATATGTGCCGGTTCCCTTAACCGAGGTAATTTTAGATTGGAGTATTGTCAACCCCTTAGACCAACAGAAAGGTTTCCAGGTTCTTTTAATGGCTGTTCCTAAAAAAATTGTTAATGATTACAAAAAAATGTTACAATTAACTAATCTGAGTTTGTCCGCTTTCGAATCAGAAGTATTCAGTCTAAGCCGGGCGTTGGTCGGCAATGATAAGAGCACACTCATTTTGGTCGATATCGGGGCTCGTTCGGTTAGTTTAAGCATTGTTGACAATGGCTTTATTCGAATGGTTGGCAATTTGGAAATGGGCGGTCTGAAACTGACTAAGACTATTGCCGAAAAGATGAAGGTTAGTTTGGAAGAAGCGGAGGGATTAAAAAAAGATTTAACTGGTCAGCGGGTCAGTCCTGAAAGAAGCGTCCAATTAAAAGAAATAGTCCATTTACTTTTAGGGGCGGTTACATTTGAGATTAAAAAGGTAATTGACTCTTACCAAAATAGATATAAGCGTCGGGTGGAAAGGTGTATCCTGGTCGGCGGCGGTCTCCGGGTGGCCGGTCTGACTGATTACTTTGTAGATAAATTAGGAGTGGAAGTTTCTTTGGGCAAACCGTTTGCCCGAGTCGCTTATCCTGCTTCGTTAGAGTCGGCCATTGGGGAATTGAGTCCGTCTTTGGCGGTGGCCGTTGGTTTAGCAATGAGGGGAAAGTAGAACCTTTAGTCGTCTCAGGCGACTGATAATTTTATAAGCCAATCGTACTTCGCTTAAGCTTAGTACTTTTGTTTAAAGCAGCTATGGACATCAAGATAATGCCCGAAAAATATAAACAGCGGGTAGAAGCGGTCGAAGAAAAGAAATCATCTTTGGCTGGCATTTTGAGCAGGGTTTTTTTCCGAACTAATCTCTGGTTAATCTTATCGATTGCCTTTTTGATTTTAGTTATTTTGACCTGTTTCGGCCTTTGGGGTTACAAAGAAAGTCTGGCTGATGAAAAGACTGATTTGGAAAATCAGTTGGCTCAATTGAATGGACAGCGTGATTTAGAACTGGAAGCTGATTTCGCTGAATTGAAAGAGGGAATTGAAGATTTAAAAAAGGTTTTGAAAAATTCGGTTTATCCTTCTCGGCTTTTTGAAATGCTTGAAGAATTGACCCTGTCCCAGGTCCAATTTACCAGTTTGGATGTCGATCTTACTCAAGCCGTTCTGAGCCTGAACGCCGAGTTAATTGATTATACTACTCTGGCTAAACAAATGATTGTTTTTAAAGAAGATGAGCGGATAGAAGAATTGGACGTTTCCGGGATTAGCTTAGATATGACCGGCCAAATTAAATCAGCTTTTGACCTGGAGCTAAAATTAGATTTTTTGCGTCCTCAGCTTTAGATCGATTAACCTCAACTAAAAGATAAGATGAGCAAAAAGAATATTATAATTATAGTCAGTCTGGTCGGCGCCTTGATCTCAGTCTTTATTTTTATTGAGCCGCTTTGGACGTCGATTAAGTTTTTAAAACAAGAAATTGAACAAGAGAAATTAGAAATGGTCAGAACCGAAAAGATTTTAGCCAAAGTAGCCGAAATTAACCAAGAATATCAAGGTCTTGAGGGCGAAGCCGAAAAGATCTCCTTGGCTCTGCCGGAAGAAAAAGACATTCCTTATTTATTAGTTCAGTTTGAAAATTTGGCTTCGGCCAACGGTCTTTTGTTGGAAACAATTGATTTTGTTCAAGCAAGCGGAAACCAGGGGTCTGGCGGTAGCCAGTCATCCGAAGCTCAGGTCAAAAAGATAAGTCCGGTCTTTCCGAGTTTATCATTGAAGGTTAAGCTGAGTGGTTCCTATGATGCTTTCAAAGGATATTTGACTAGTTTAGAAAATCACATTCGGGCGATGGACACACATTTGATTAGTTTCGAGGTTAAGTCAAGCAAAGGAGGAGAAAGTTCTCCTACTTTCAATCCGGGTATTTTTGAATTTGATTTGGGAATCAGCGTTTATTATAAGAAGTAAATTATGGCTTTTAAACTATTTTCCAAAAATCCTGTCGGTTTTTCCCAGGAGAAAAAACAGCAGACTATGATTGTCTCTTTGGTTGTTGTCGCCTTAATCACCGTCGCCGTTTTGTATTTCGGTTTTTTACGTCCTTCATCGACTTCTGTGCCTTCCGAGGGAATCGGTGAAGCCGGTCATGAAGGAATCCCGGCGGCCGGCCAAGAAGGAATTGCCGGAGAAAGCGGCTGGGAAAACGTCTTGGCTGGAACAGAAGGAATAGTCGAAAAAATTAATTTCGATGTTGGTTTCTTAAAAGAGGAGAGTTTCCGTGCTTTGAAGTCATACGGACAATGGCCGATTGAAATAGGGGAAAAAGGTCGCTCTAATCCTTTTTTGCCTTATTAAACTTTTGATGAATTCAACCGGATTAGCGACTTGATGGTTATCTGTAAACGGGAACCAAAAGGTATTATTTAACAACTATCGGCTCGTCAGTCGGAATCCGGACCCGAATAAGCAGGGGAATCGAAATAAGATAAGAAGCCCGATTTTTTTAGATAAAATTGGCATGTCAGATAATTTAAAAAATAATCAAAAAGAAGAAATGGAATCGGTCAAGGCTAAGGCGGCCGCTCTCAAAGTTCCTTTTATCGATTTAACCGGCCGGGAGATTCCTGAAGAAGCTCTTAAAGAAATACCCGAAGAGGCAGCCGCTTTTTATAAGTTCGTTCCTATCTCCAGGAAAGAAAATCTTCTTGAGATAGGCATGGTTAATCCTGATGACCTTAAGGCTAAAGAAGCCTTAAGATTTATTACCCGCCAAAGCGGTTTAGAAACAAATATTTTCATTATCAGCCCGGCCGATTTCAAGAATGTTCTGAAACAATACCGGACACTTCGGGGCGAGGTCAAAAAAGCCCTCCAGGAATTGGAAAAAGAGTTGGAGACCGAAGAAAGAATCAAGCCGTTAAAGGGAAAGACAGGGGAAGTTGCCAAACAGATTGTTGCCGAAGCGCCAATTACTAAGATAGTCGCCGTTATCTTAAGGCACGCTACCGAAGGACGGGCTTCCGATGTCCATATTGAGCCGGTTGAGAACAAGGTCAAGGTTCGTTTCCGAGTTGATGGTATTTTATATACCAGTCTTCTGTTGCCGAAAGAGACTCAGGCGGCGATTGTCTCTCGAATTAAAATTCTTTCTAATCTGAAGATTGACGAGACGAGAGTTCCCCAAGACGGCCGTTTTCATACCATTGTCGGCGGCAAACAGATTGACTTTCGGGTTTCCACTTTTCCGACTGTCGGCGGAGAGAAAGTTGTTTTGAGAGTACTTGACCCGACAGTAGGCTTAAGAACTTTTCTGCAGTTAGGTCTCCAGGATTATAATCTGGAAGTCCTGAAATCATCGATTAAGCAGCCTTTCGGCATGATTTTGATAACCGGGCCGACCGGTTCCGGAAAAACGACTACTCTCTATGCCATTCTTAATGAATTGAACCAGGAAGGGGTGAATATTGTCAGTCTGGAAGACCCGGTTGAATACCATGTCCAGGGAATCAACCAGTCGCAGGTTAGACCGGAAATAAATTATAGTTTTGCTTCCGGTCTGCGGCATGTTCTCAGGCAGGACCCGGATGTTATTATGGTTGGCGAGATTAGGGACGAAGAAACAGCCAATTTGGCCATCCACGCCGCTTTGACCGGCCATATCGTTCTTTCTACCTTGCATACCAACGACGCGGTCGGGGTAATCCCTCGTCTGGTTGATATGGGCATTGGCCCGTTTTTATTGCCAGCCGCCTTAAACATAGCCATTGCTCAACGCTTGGTCAGACGGCTTTGTCCGAAGTGCAAGAAAGAAGTTGCCGCTTCGCCGCCGACAGTTAAGATAATTAAGGAGCAAGTTGCCCGGTTAAGTCCGGAGCAGCAGGAAAAGCTATCGCTTAAGGAACCACTTAAGATTTATCGGCCGGTCGGTTGTAAATATTGCGGCGGCAAAGGAACGAAGGGGCGGGTCGCCCTTTACGAAATGTTAAAAATGACTCCTCAGCTGGAAACAATTATCAGCAAAGACTTGAGCGAGACCGCGATAAGAGAAGAGGCCAAAAGGCAGGGGATGGTCACTATGAAGCAGGACGGAATTACTAAGGTTCTTCAAGGTCTTATTTCTTTTGAAGAGATGCTGAGAGTGGTTGAGGAGCAATAAAGATGATAAATAAGAAACAAAAAATATTCAGCTTTTCTGATTTTAAGCTATTTCGGTTCAGAAAAGTTACAAAAAAAGAAGATGGCTTCACTTTAATCGAACTTTTGGTTGTAGTTGCCGTAATCGGATTGTTAGCGACAATCGTTCTTTTTGCCGTTGAAGGAATCAGAGCTAAAAGCCGTGATACCCGCCGGGTTAGCGATATTAAATCTATTCAGGAAGGATTGACTCTTTACCAGAATAATCATCAGATCTATCCGGTCTATGATGGTTATATTACCGGTAGTGACACTATGTCGGCGGCTTTGGTCAACGAGGGATTGATTCAATCGGTCCCGACCGACCCGCTTAACAGCAGTATTGAAGGAGTTACCTACAAATATCATTATTATTCCAATCAAGGTAAGACTTATCTGATAAAGTATTATCTGGAGACCGATTCCATTCACGGCAAGTCTCAAGGGTTGAATCAAGCTGGTCCTTGATAAGCATAGAGGGTAGTATCCCGGCTTCCGTGTCCGGGGAGTAAGTCTATATTAAATTGCCGAGTTAATTAACTTTAGAACTTTGTGATATTTGGAGGCCAAAGTTCTCCTAGAAAATATGAAGAAAATTCTTATTATTGAAGATGACCCTTTTCTTAGTGAGATGTATGCGGCCAAGTTTAAACAAAGTGATTTTTCGGTCGAGCTAGCCGCCGACGGCCAGCAAGGCCTGAAAGAAATTAAATCAGTCAAGCCGGACTTAGTCCTCTTAGATATTGTCTTGCCCAAGATGGATGGCTTCGAAGTATTAAAGAAAGTTAAAGAAGATAACCAGCTAAAGGATATTCCGATTGTCCTATTGACTAATCTTGGCCAGAAAAAGGAAGTTGAAAAAGGTTTAAATTTAGGGGCGGATGAGTATATTATTAAAGCTCATTTTACGCCAACGGCAGTGGTCGCTAAGGTGAAAGAAATTCTAAAAGAGAAAGAAACATAGATAAAATGGAAAACCAACAAAATCAAACGGATCAGCAGAATAAAAAACGGCTTGAGGAAATTTTAGAATTAGCTATCAAAAAGGAAGCGACTGACGTTCATATCTCGCCGGGTTTGCCGCCGGTTCTCCGGATTAACAGTCATTTGGAGCCATTGGATAAGAAACCGGTTTTAACGGCCGAAGATACTCAAGGAATAGCTTTTTCTTTACTTTCTGAAAAGCGTAAGCAGAAATTTCTCGAGCAAAAAGACATTGATTTATCTCTTTCCTATCAAGACAAAGCCCGTTTTAGAATTAATATTTACCATCAATTAGGGCAGATCAGTATCGCTTTACGGCTTATCCCGACCAAAATTAGAACGATTGAAGAATTAAATCTGCCTCCTATCTGTCATCAGTTCGCTAAGGCGACACAAGGTTTCTTTCTGGTAGTCGGTCCCTCAGGTCAGGGAAAATCGACTGCCTTGGCCGCTATTATTGACGAGATAAATCATACTCGTTCCGACCATATTGTTACCATTGAAGACCCGATTGAATATTTGTTTAAGCAGGATAAATGTATTATTGACCAGCGGGAAGTTGGCGAAGACGTCCAGAATTTCCAACGGGGTTTGCGGGAGGCCTTTCGGCAGGACCCGGATGTGATAATGATTGGCGAAATGCGTGACGCGGAAACGGTTAGTAGCGCGGTAACAGCGGCTGAGACCGGCCATTTAGTTCTAGCCACTCTGCATACCAATACCGCTTCCCAGACTATTGACCGAATTATTGACAGTTTTCCGCCTTATCAGCAAGGCCAGATTCGAATGCAGTTAGCGGCGACTGTTTTGGGTATTCTCTCACGTCGTTTGATTCCCTGTCAGAAAGGAGGCCTGATAAATGCTGTTGAGTTGATGATTGCTAATTCGGCTATCAGAAATTTAATTCGTGAAGGCAAAACCCATCAAGTCGATATGGTTATCGAGACCAGCTCGGAAGAAGGGATGATTTCCCTAAACCGCTCTTTGTCCAGTCTGGTCAAACAAGAAATGATTTCACAGGAAAATGCCAGAATCTTTTCAACTAATGTCTCTGAGCTGGATATGTTACTGAAAGGAAAGTAAATATTTGTCCGAATTACATCCTGAGCCTGCTCGCCTCGCTGAAGCTTGGCGAAGCGGGTCAAAGGATAACCAATGCTCTATCAATATGAAATTTAACTATTTGGCTCGAATTCCAAAAGGCGAAACCCAACAGGGAGTTATTGAAGCTTCTGACCGTCAGGCTGCCCTGCAGATCCTCCAAGGCCGTCAGATGATTGTAATTAGGCTCCAGTCAATCGAAGAGGTTTCTCTTTTAAGTAAACGCTTGAAAATTTTTGAACGGGTAAAACGGAAAGAAGCATTTGTCTTTTTTCGGGAATTGTCTATCTTGGTTGGGGCCGATGTTCCTCTGGTTCAGTCTTTAAAGACGCTTAGCGGACAAGTCAAAAATCCCTATTTCAAGGAAATTATCTTTGAGGTGGCCAAAGATGTTGACGGAGGGACGGCTTTTTCCAAAGCGCTGGCCAATTATCCCAAAGTTTTTTCTAATTTCTCGATTAATCTGATTAAATCGGGAGAAATGTCCGGTCAGCTTCAGGAATGCCTTAATTATTTAGCTGATTATTTGGAGAAAGAATATTATCTTATTTCCAAGGTCCGCGGGGCAATGACTTATCCGATTTTTATTTTAGCCGCTTTTCTACTGGTTGGGATTTTGGTTTTGGTTATGGTTATTCCTCAATTAACCTCTATTTTAACCGAAGTTGGCCAAGAGCTGCCTTTCTCGACCAAGCTGGTTATTTGGGTCAGTAATTTTGCCAGGGGTTGGGGATGGTTAATTATGGTTTTCTTGATAATCGGCGGAATAATCTTTTGGCGCTATAGAAAGACGGAACAGGGAAAAGTGGTTTGGGATAAGATAAAATTAAAAATCCCGATTTTCGGAAAAATTTTACAAAAAACCTATATCGCCCGCTTGGCTGATAATTTGAGCGCTTTGATTAAAGGCGGCGTTTCTATTATCCAAGCGCTTAGTGTTTCGGGCGAGGTAATCGGCAATACTGTCTTTCAGCAGATTATTTGGCAGGCTCGCGACGAGGTCAGGGTCGGCCGGAGCATGAGTTCCTCTTTGGAAAAACATAAAGAATTTCCTCCTTTGTTCACCCAGATGGTTAAGACCGGCGAGCGAACCGGTAAACTGGAAACTATTTTGGGAAAATTAAGCACTTTCTATAATAAGGAAGTCAGCAATGTTGTTGACAATCTAAGCCAGTTAATCGAACCTCTGCTCCTGGTTTTTTTGGGAGTCGGGGTGGCTGTTTTGGTCTTTTCTGTTTTTATGCCCATCTATAATTTGGCTGGCGGACTCTAAGGGTCGGTCCAATTGTTAATAGCTAATTTAACTAGAGGAAGTAAAATGTTATTCTTAGATAAGAAAAAAAATCGAGGCGGGTTTACCTTAATCGAACTACTGGTTGTTGTCGCTATTATCGGTATTTTGGCGACCATCGTTTTGGTCTCCCTAAATACGGCCCGGATGAAAGCTCGTGATGTCCGCCGGCTGGCCGACCTTCGACAAGTCGCTCTGGCTCTGGAAATGTATTACGATGACCATACCGACACCGGTTACCCGGGCAACAGCGGCAGTAACCAATGGGCAGCGATGGAGACGGCATTAGAAACGGATTATATAGCTTCGGTGCCGAGCGACCCGGGGACGAACACATACGAATATTGGGTTGCTTCCGGCAATCAGGGTTATGTTCTAAAAGCCGCTTTGGAAAATCCAGACAATCCAGCTTTAGATAATGATGTTGAAGGTGATGACGTTTTAGGCTGTAATTGCGACGACCCGAATTATTGTTTGGAAATGTAATCAATTAAAGAAAAGGTCTGGCCTTTCCGGATGAAAAAGAAAAGGTCTGGCCTTGCCCAACCCAGCCCGTAATCATTGGTTAGTAAAAGGTCTGGCCTTTCCAACAAAAATTATTCATAGATGTCAGTAAAAGGAACCAGGATGGGCAAGTAAAATTAAGGTCTGACCTTTGTTACTAAGCATCATCGTTCAACCATATATTAAGGAGTATCGTTGGAAAGGTCAGACCTTAATTCTAATTTAGTAAAAATAAAGGTCGATATATTAAAAATAAAAAATAAAACACATTTAATTTTGAAAGGAGGTGAAAAAAATGTTAGAGATTTTCAGCTCTCGCCGCGGCCAAAAAGGTTTTACTTTGATTGAGTTGCTGGTTGTTATCGCCATTATCGGTATTTTGGCGACCATTGTTTTGGTCTCCCTAAATACGGCCCGGCAAAAGGCCCGCGACGTTCGTCGAATTAGTGACCTGCGTCAGGTCGCTTTGGCTTTAGAAATGTATTACGATGATAATACCAGCACCGGTTACCCGGGCAGCAGTGGCAGTAACCAATGGACAGCGATGGATACGGCATTAGAAACGGATTATATGGCTTCGGTGCCGACCGACCCGGGGACGAACACTTACGAATATTGGGTTAAAAGTGATAATCAGAGTTATGTTCTGAACGCTACCTTGGAAGATAGTAATAATCCTGCCTTAGATGATGATGTTGACGGAACGCCTTTAGGTTGTACTTGTACTGGCAACGAGTATTGTATTCAACCTTAATCATTATAACAGTCTGATAATCGGAAAGCTTAGCAGGTTTGTTATTTCTTGCTAAGCTTGGGATTGTCAGACTATTTTGTGAGATGGAAGATAGTCTGTTCAGCATGTTGAAGTCTGATTGAAGTTAAAAAGGTCTGACCTTTGCAACGAAAATTCTTTTGCAAAAGTCAATTTGAAAAGACTTAGATGGAAAGGCCAGACCTTTTTTATAGGCCTTTTTAACTGACTTCAACAGACCATGTTATATATTTTAATATTCTTGTTTGGCTTAACAGTCGGTAGCTTCCTTAATGTGGTCATTTGCCGTTTGGAGACCAAGGAACCAATCTTTTTAAGCCGCTCCCACTGCCCTTATTGCGGCACTTCCTTAAAATGGTTTGATAACATTCCCCTGTTGAGTTTTGTCTTTTTAGGCGGCCGCTGCCGTTACTGCCGGCGGAAAATAAGTTATCGGTATCCACTGGTCGAATTGGCGACCGGCTTGCTGTTTTTATCTGTCGTTCTGAGGTTGCCCTCGGTGGCCGAAGGATTCCATGGTCTAACGGCAATTACTTCTTTTTATTATTTAGTAATCATTTCTTTTTTAGTTGTTATTTTTGTCTACGACCTAAAGCATTATCTGATTCCCGATAAAATTGTCTACCCGGCCATTGGTATAACTCTTCTTTACCAATTAGCTTTTGCCTTTGATTTCGCTTCGCTCCGCTCAGGCAGTAATCTATACTCTGAGCTTGTCGAAGGGTATAAATTCTTTACTCCCTATTTATTATCGGCCGTCTTATCGGCCGGCTTTTTTTTCGCTCTGGTCGTCGTTTCCAAGGGCAAATGGATGGGTCTGGGCGATGTTAAATTGGCTGGCCTGATCGGCTTGGTCCTCGGCTGGCCGAATATTCTTTTGGCTCTATTCCTGGCCTTTTTGAGCGGAGCGATAATCGGTCTGCTTTTGGTTATCTTAGGCAAAAAAGGGCTAAAGTCGCAGATTCCCTTCGGCCCTTTTTTGGCCGAGGCAACTATTTTGGTTATTCTTTTCGGACAATATCTGACTGGCTGGTGGTCAGTCTTTCTTTTTTAAACTGTGGATAACCTTAACTATCCTTTTCTCGTATTTTTGGTAAAATAGATATATATAATCAAGTAAGAAATTATGACTAAGAAAATTTATAGTGAGCAAGGTCGAACTGCAATTACTTATCTTTCCGTAACAGCCGTAGTTATCGGCTC
>CAZFBL010000003.1:0-7619 GCA_964517275.1 uncultured Candidatus Saccharibacteria bacterium | reverse complement strand
GGCGGCTTAGCTGATACAGAATTTGCAGCGCTGGCGCATCGAGATAATGCTTGGACAGCGCTTTACGCAAAACAAGGAGCAGCGAGTTCTGCGGCATATTTTGACGGCAATATTCTCCTAGGCAACAATAAGACAATCTATGGCACCAACAGAATGCATGTCTATGGCGATGAAATTTTATATTTACTCAATAGAGACGGAGTTATTATCAGCCAAGCATGGGGAGGAAGTGGTAATTTGACTGTCGATGGGACAGTGACGGCCGCGGGGATTGCCGGCGGTGCTTGGACTCAAATTATGGATCATTATAAATGCAATGATTCGGATGGTGGAAAAAACTATACGGTGGCAGGGGTCACAACTAAGATGGAGACCCAAGCGCCAGATTACTGCGTTAATAATAGCACTTTAGTGGAATATTTTTGCGACGGCAATGACAATATAGCTTCTCAGCAAATAACAAGTCCTGAAATTTGGCTCAACCCCGGCTACTACCATGAATATAGATGTGTTAGTGGACAATTCACAAGAACATGCGATTATTGGTCGTGTTATTCTTCAGGTGGTACGTGTATTTATGGAACATGCGTTTATTATTAATAGTGTGACATATTAGTCCTGTGGCCGACGTTTTACAGCCGGTGGATTTATTGTCTATCCTAAATAAGATAATTAATTTGAGAATTTAGAATATGATTAATCTAAAAAGCAAAACAGGCCAGTTAATATTTTTTGCCGTCATCGTTTTTTTAATCGGCGGCTATTTTGTTTATGATTTTCAGCGCGGCCAAGCTCTCAAAGAAGAGGTGTTCGGCCTAAAGATGGAAATAGTCGCTCTGCGAAATGAAAAAGCTCCTTTGGGAGAAAATCTCTCGGAAAATGAGATGGCCGAAATCAGCTTAATCCGGTCCATCGGATTTATTGAAATAATAGAAGATGGAGATATTTTCTTGAAAGGCAGAGTTTTTCCTTTGTCAGTAGAAGGAGAAGATACGACAGTGAAATTTAGCGACCCGGACAATAAGGAATATAGAATAGTTTTGAATTCAGAAACAAGAATATACAAGATTGCCGATAAACAAGAGATGCAAGAAATCGGGCTGGGTGATTTTAAAGAGGGAAATCTTATCTCTGTTATAGGAGAAGTCAATACTTTTAATAAACAGGAAATAAGCGCCCAGGAAGTTATCTTCATCAATGACGGCCCCGATATAAACGGATAGTCGGTTTTTTTAATTTCTTAATATCTCTTGTGCTTAAAAAAAATATAATTATAACGCTCTTTGTTCTGGCTGTTTCGTTGGTTTATTTGGGGATTTTTGTTTGTTCTAAAACTTATGCTACCAGCGGCGATAATGTTTCCGGCTTTGCCTGGTCGGAAAATGTCGGCTGGCTTAGTTTTAATTCTATTAATTGTGATTCGGACGGCGATGGTCAGACCGATACCGGGAATTATCTTCAATGTCCGACTGGCCAGTCGATTAACTCTTATGGTGTTGACCTGGATGGAACTGGCCAATTATCGGGCTATGCCTGGTCGGAGAATATCGGCTGGCTTAGTTTTAATGAGAGCGATTTGTCCGGGTGTCCAAGCGGAACTTGCAAAGCCGAGATACATCCAGCCGGCCAGTTGGGCAAATCGAACGTTGATATTGAGGGCTGGGCTAGAGCTCTGGCTCATGGCGGCGGCTGGGACGGCTGGATTAAATTCGACCACGGTCAGGCGAACGAGCCGTATATAGACGTTGGTGGCGATTGGCATGGCTGGGCCTGGGGTTCGGAAGTAGTCGGCTGGCTCAGCTTTAACGGGGCCGACAGCGGAGCCGGCGGTAATTATAAAGTTGCTCTCGGGGGAGTGAATCATCCGCCGACCGCGACTAATTTGCAAGTAGCTAAGGGAGATTATTGTTCGATTCCCAGCCACTATTTCTCTTGGACTTACTCTGACCCGGACGGCAATGATGAAAGCCAATTTCAGTTTCAAATAGATAATAATAGCGACTTTGGTTCGCCGGAGATTGACCGGACTCAAACCGGCGCTTGGCATGATGGCGATTCTAACAACCAAACGGTTATTGTCACTGTTTCTCCCGGTTCCGACCAGATTGGCTATAATGCGACTTACTATTGGCGGGTCAAGGTTTACGATGACCAAGGGGCAGATTCCGGCTGGGTTGAGGGAACATCTTTTACGACCGAGAAACACCGCTATCCTTTCATAGATTTTAACTGGTCTCCGGCCGAACCAAGCCAGGAGGAAGATGTTCTCTTTGCCGATCAGTCAACCGTTTACGGCGGAGCCAGCAAGTCAAGCTGGGATTGGACCTTTGCTGACGGCAACCCGGCTAGTTCCAGCCAGCAGAATCCAACCATCCAATTCAATAGTTCCGGTTCGCATGATGTCAGTTTGAAGGTGACTGATTCCGATGGTTATTTCTGCACCGGTTCCAAAACTGTCGGCGCTCGATTTAAGTTACCGGACTGGCAGGAGATTTTGCCTTGGTAGATTTTTGTAGATTTTTTAGAGATTTTTACAAAAAGAGGCGCTTTAAAAGCGCCTCTTTTTATTTTCTGTGGATTTTTCTTTTTGACGGTTGATGGTATAATAAAAATAATGCTAAAAAAGGCTCGTTTGTTAAAACGAAAGGGTTATCGCTCAAAGCAGGGATTTACCCTGATTGAATTAATAGTAGTTATCTCCATTATGGCTATTATGGCTTCCTTGGTCGTGGCCAGCCATCGGACCGGCCAAAAACAGTATGCTCTTTCTCAGGCTGGCCAAAAATTGGTCTCTCATTTACGGGAGGCTCAAAATATGGCCATGAGCGGAGTGGATATTAAAGGACAATATTGCGGCTATGGTATTCAAATTAACCGGACGGCCCGTCCGACCTCCTATTATTTTTACGCTGACAAGGCGGCTAACTGTCAGACTAGCAACAATAAATATGATAGCGGTGATGACATTATTGAAACGGTTAACTTGCCCGACCTGGTTCAATTTCAAACAACTTCGCCTTCGCCGCTCGATATTTTTTTTAAGCCGCCCGAACCGACTGCTTATATTAACCAGAGCGCCGGAGCCGGTCTTTCAGGGACAATTACCCTGGAAATCAGTGGAGCTTCTTTTAGTAAGACAGTTACGGTAACGACAGCCGGCTTAATTGAAAGTGATTAAATAGAAATAAAGAGATTTGGCTCCAGTCTCTGAAGTTGTCTTTGAAGAAATATCTTTGTTAAAACCAATAGTAAAATGTCTAAAAACAGTCAACAGGGATTTAGTCTATTAGAAGTAATTATTGCTATTTTTATCGTCGCCGTTGGTTTGGTTGGTATTTTGGGCTTGGCCAGTATTTCCTTGAAAGGACCTTTATTAAGCAGAAGCAGATTGATTGCTTCCGGCTTGGCTCAAGAAGGAATTGAAGTGGTCAGAGATATGCGGCGGTCTAATCTGGAATGGAGTGATTGGGAATGGTACAGTTCGGCCATAGCTACCAGCACCGAGCAAAATCATTTAGTCCAGTATGATAGCTCCGGTTTGATGAGTTACTCTGATACTCCCTTAAAATTTGACCCGAGCAGCGGTCTCTATCAATATGATTCGGGTAGCAACTCACCTTTTTATCGCCGTCTGACTTTGAAAAAAATCTCTTATGAGCAGGTTAAAGTGGTTGTCGAAGTCAAATGGCAAGTTAGAGGTAATTGGTACTATATAATCACTGAAGACAGGTTATGGAATTGGAAATGACTATTTCTCTAAATCTATATATCCTGAGCTTGCTCGCCTCGCTGAAGCTTGGCGAAGCGGGTCGAAGGATCTAATTTAGCAAGAAATAATCATCCTGGTTCGCCTGAGACGGAGAAGGACCCCGTAGAATACTATGAGATTCTTCGGCCGTCTTCAGCGACCTCAGAATGACAAAAGTAAAAAATAAAGGATTTACTTTAATTGAATTGTTAGTCGCCCTGGCTGCCTTCAGTCTGGTTGTTATGGCTATGGCCTCAACGGCCGTTTCGGTAATTAAGAGTCAACGGAAAGGATTTGCCGTTCAAAAAAGCCAGGAGACAGCTCGCTATCTTCTGGAATCAGTCAGCAAGGAAATTAGAATGAGCACGGTTCTTTCTTCCAGCGGCGGCGGGGTCGATAGTTTGCATATTACCAACGCCAAAGGAGAGGATGTCTATTACCGTTTTGATAGCCAAAAGTTTCAGCGACGGGTCAATGGAAGCGCTTGGCAGGATTTAAATCCATCTGATTTGGAAATTGACGGAGATTTTTATATCAGGAGAAGTTTTTCTCAACCGGTTCGGGCGGCCGTTACCTTAGTTATGGAAATAGCCGGCCATGGTCTGACCGAGGAAGAGACAGAGATTAATTTACAGAGCACCTTGTCTTCAAGGTCGTTTGAATAATGAGGTCAGATCCCCGAAGACCTCCGAGGCCGGACCTCGCAGGTCTGGCCTCAAAACAAAAATTTGAATGAGGAAGAAAATGATGAAGAAAATAAATTTTAAACAACGAGGGGCAATTTCCATTTTCCTGGCCGTTTTACTTCTAAGCGAACTATCCATTATCGGACTGGGTATTTCTTTTTTGGCTGTTCAGCAGTTGAAAATGTCCGGTCAGATTGGTCAATCGGTGGTCGCCTATTACGCGGCCGAAGCCGGGGCCGAAAAATGTTATTACCAAGTCAGGAATCTGACCGGACAGGGCTGTGATAATACCGGCCAAATTTCCGAAAATATCGGCAGCGGGGATTATCAGGCCGGCTATCAGGCCGGGTTTAGCGGCAGTCACGAAGCGGGCACGGTTATTTCTATTGGCCAATTCGGCAAGACCAGCCGGAAAGTAGAGTTGACCTGGAGCGGCCTTTAGTATATAGTTAGTGGCTTCAGAACAAGGCCGGGCCTGAAGGCTCGGACTTGAAAGGAAGTTTATGCCTAAATTGAAGAAGAAGGTCTTAAATCTATTACTTATTTTGATTATTGGCGGTTTGGGAGGAATTTTAGCCGACCAGTTTCTTTTGCCTTATCTGGCAACTATTACTCCTTTTTCCGAAATTGGCTTTATCCACCAGGCCGGTAACGGAACGACTATCATTCATCCGACCGAAAGAATAATTGTCACCGAAAACGAAGCCTTAGAAAAGGCAATTGATAAAATTAGCCCTTGTTTAGTGGTTATCCAGGCTTATCAGAATGAAAGTTTACTTAGCCAGGGGACCGGCTTTATTATGACCAGCGATGGTCTAATTATTACCGCCGCTGATTTGCTTCCTAGTCGGGCTAATCAGTATTTGGTTTTCCAAAATGGCCAATCTTTAACCGGTCAGTTGGTTAAAAAGGATTTAGAGAATAATTTAGCTTTGTTAAAAATAGAAAAGACTAATTTGCCGGTCGTTTCCCTGGTTAATTTAGAGGAGCTTCGGCTGGGTCAGCGAATCGTTATCATCGGGCTGAAATACCATCAAGATGAGTTTCTGCCTTTTGTCAATTTGGGGGTTATCCGAAGTATCAATCACCAGCTCTTGGAAGTTAATTTAGACGAGGAGAATTCGCTGGCTAACGGCGGTCCTTTAATTAATGTCAAAGGCCAAGTAGTCGGCCTTAATTTAGTCGATTACAAGGGACTGCTTAAAACCATTCCAGCTAATAGAATAAAAGAGTTTATCGGTCTCTAAAGCCGAGGTCCGGCCTCGCAGGCCGGACCTGCGAGGCCGGACCTCAAAAAATGAAATTATTAATCACTGGAGGGGCCGGTTTCATCGGCTCCAATTTTATTAGATATATTTTTGACAAATATCCGGATTACAAGATTATCAATCTAGATAAGTTAACTTACGCTGGCAATTTGGAAAATCTGCGCGATATTGAAAATAATCCTAATTACGCTTTTATCAAAGGAGATATTTGCGACCAGAAAATAGTTGACCAAATAGTTTCGCGTCAGCCGGAAGCAATTATCAACTTTGCCGCCGAATCCCATGTCGACCGGTCAATTCTTAACCCACAGAGTTTTATTAAAACCGATATTTTGGGCACTCAAACCCTGTTGGAAGCGGCTAAAAAGCGCAAAATTAAGCGATTTATTCAGATTTCAACCGATGAAGTTTACGGTAGCATTAAGAAAGGATTTTTTACTGAAGAAAGTCCCTTGCGACCGAATAACCCCTATTCTGCTTCTAAGACAGCCGCTGATTTAATGGCTCGAGCCTATCAGCAAACCTTTGACCTGCCGGTTATTATCACCCGCTCATCCAATAATTTTGGCCCTTACGCCTATCCTGAAAAATTGATTCCCCTTTTTGTGACCAATCTTTTAGAAGAAAAGAAAGTATCTGTTTATGGCGATGGCCAGCAAATTCGCGATTGGCTTTATGTCATAGATAACTGCGCCGGGATTGACTTTGTCCTGCATCACGGCCAAATAGGCGAGATTTATAATATCAGCGGTAATAACGAAAGAACTAATTTAGAGATTACCCAAATAATTTTAGACCAATTAGGCAAGGACGAAAGCTCTATTGAGTATGTTCAGGACCGGCCTGGCCACGACCGCCGCTATGCTCTGGATTCAACTAAACTGCAGAAAATGGGTTGGCGTTCCCGCTACCAGTTTGAAGAGGCAATGGCTAAGACTGTTCAGTGGTATGTCGATAATAAGGATTGGTGGGAGAGAATTAAATCAGGCGAATACATAGAATATTACAAGAAACAGTGATGGGGATTTTTTTATCCACTTTCCTTGGTTTATTTTTTCGGGTAAAATGAAAAAGGAGGGATTAATCCCTTGACTTTGTTGAGGGATTAATTAATTTTTATGAAGAGGAAGATATCTTTAAAGAAATATTTATTAGTTTGCGTCCTTGGCTTTGGCCTGGGCGGTTTTTTATGGGGTTTAGTTTTGTATAGCGAACTGCCTGATTTAGAATATCCTTTTCATTTTATGGCTATTTTGATAATGAGTGTTTTTGGGGGTGTTTCCCTAGTTTGGTTTGATAAGAGCGTACGAAATATTTCTAAGAGCGTTTTGGCTGGATTGTTGGGATTTGGGGTTGGGTTCGTAGGAATGGCATTTTTTATCTATCCATCATCTCTTTATGGCGTTTTTATTTTGAGTATTATTTTACCTCCTTTGACTAACGAAAGTTTTTTTGAGCTGGATCCAGGAATTGGTATAAGTGTTTTTTGGTTATCTTTTTTGTTTATAGGAGCTGTTATCGGATTATTCTACTCCTTATTTTTCGGAATAAAGATTTGGTCTTTGATTTGGCGAGGCGGGATCGGCTTTGCTCTATGCTCTTTAATTGGGCCGGTGATTGGCAATTTATTAGGCAATACTCTTAATTCTCTTTTAGTCAGTTATCTGATTACTTTTTGTTTAATGGGCATAATTTTAGGATTATTTTTAGGCTGGGGAGTTCATAAATGTAAGAAGTTGCCTTAGAATTGCGCAAATTTAGAAAAAGGTCTGGCCTTTCCAACTAAAATTTTCAAAACTAACTAATAATTGCGAGCTGGGTTGGACAAGGCCAGACCTTTTTCTAAGAAAGGCATTTGGTTAGATATTATGGAGGGATTTATATTTAAAAAACCGGTTATTTTTTTGTTGTTTTTGG
>CAZFBL010000002.1:0-62382 GCA_964517275.1 uncultured Candidatus Saccharibacteria bacterium | reverse complement strand
CCAGTCCCAGCCGTCATCGTTATTTTGATTGGCGACTAATCTTTCAGCCGCGTCAAATTCATTATCTTTAATCTGGGTAGCGTTAACGCTGATAGTCGCTTCCACTCCCTCGTTTTGGTAAGCGTCCGTAACCTCTTCGTTCAGCTCAAAAGTGAACCAATAGTCGCGGGTCGTGTAATTTTCGCCGCTGCCTTGTTTGGCCAAGAAAACCCGGTCGGTGCCGTCAACAGCGTTGTCTTTGTCGACGCCGTATAAATCACCGAGCGTTCCTTTCCAAAGAGGTCGGCCGACCTCGTCCGAAATAGTCACTTTTACCATATCAGCGTAGTTGGCGGCGGTGACATCGTTTGATGTGCCGCTGACATCAGCGTTAGCCAAAGAAGTCACCTCGATTTTATCGATTACTGCGTGTAGGCTTCCGTTATTGCCCATGGTCAGCTTTTGCGGCTCCGTGGCTACGCCGGGCATTAGGCCGGAAAGGGTCATATTGCCCAAGTCGTTTACCCCTTGTCGGATATCAAGAGTCCCCGCCTGAAAAACATTCTTCTCAATCGGCTCTTCATCGGTGAAATAAGCGCCGGTGATGCCTAAAGTAACTCCGGCCACTAAGCCGACGATTGACAAACTAATTATAATTCTCTTCATTTTATATTTTCACACCCCCTTTCTTTTTAAGATTGTTTTGAGTGACTCGCCGTAGGTCCTCCTGGCCTCGGTTTCCCTGTTATCCTCCTAGCTAGGATGGGGAGGACTTAGGGTCAGTCACTTTCGACCTGCCTCCGCCAAAGGTTTCAATTGGTAAAAACTTTGGCCGAGGCGGCTCTGAAAATTAGTATCTATATTTTTAAAATAAAAAAACCGCCCCTTCTCAAGTTATCTTTTTAGCGGTTTAATTTTCCAATCTGTTTTGCCCATACTGATTGGAAGCTATCATTAACGACTTTTATTCCAGCTTATACCCCTAAAATTACTTGTCAAGGGTTTTCAGGTAATCGTAGGCGCTGGTCGCGGCCATCGCTCCTTGGGCGGTGGCGGTGACAATCAGTTTAAGCGGATAATTAGTCATATCGCCGGCCGCGAACAGGCCGGGCAGGCTGGTTGCTTGTCTCTGGTCAGTAGCGACAAAGTTGTTATCCATCTTTAATTTCAAGTCTCGACAGAGAAGAACATTGGGCACGCCGCCGATTTCAATAAACAGGTAATTAACGGCTAATTCCTGTTCTGTATTTAAGATAATTTTAGATAAGGACTTTTGGCCTTGGGCTTCGCTTACTTGAGCGCTGTAGATAATTTCTATATTTTTTTGGGCTCTGGCTTGTTTGGCTAGCAGAGGAGCGCTCCGGAACTCATCGCGGCGATGGATTAAATAGACCTTTTTGGCTTGGTCGGCCAATTTGAGGGCGGTCGTTAAAGCGGTGTCGCCGCCGCCAACTACTGCTATAATTTTGTTTTTTAAAAAACGTACATCATCGGGGGTATAATAAGATATTCCTTTAGTCAGAAATTTGGGAGTATAATAGGCAGTTCCTTTGTGTAAGAATTTTTCTTCGTTTTTAATGCCTAATTTCCTGATTTTCATGCCCAGAGCCAGAATGATGGCCTGACTTTGGTAGCGGCCTTGATTGGTGATTATCTGAAAAGTTTTTTTCTGCTTGTTGGGCAAGATTTGCTTGACTTGTTCTCGTTTGATTTTAAGGGCTGAATGTTTTTGAAATTCTTTAATTAATTGGGGACCGCTCATTGGTTTAACCCCCGGATAATTCTCAACTAGATGAGCCTGATTAAGAGCACCTTCGGTTGGTTGGCCGATTAATAGATAGTTGATTCGGTAACGCTGGGCGAAGAGGGCGGCTGTTAAGCCGGCCGGCCCGGCTCCGATAATAATTAGTTGATACATATTGTTAGGTATTTAATAAAAGGTCTGGCCTTTCCAACGAAAATTCTCGGTAGATGTCAATAAAAAAAACTGAGATGGGCAAGGCCAGACCTTTTATTAACTTTTAGACCTTTTATCGCTCTTTTTAATGATGTCCTTTTATGGCCAAGGCGACTTTTTGGGCAATCCCCTTTTCGAAAATAGAAGGGATAATTTTATTAGTGGTTGGTTTTTTGACTGAAGAAGATAGGGCTCGGGCAGCGCTTAGTTTCATTTTCTCGGTTACTTGTTTGGCTCGGCTGTCCAGAAGACCGCGGAAAATACCGGGGAAAACGAGAACATTGTTAATCTGGTTGGGAAAATCGCTCCGCCCGGTGGCAATGATAGCCGCTCCGGCCTGCTTGGCTTCTTGAGGCATAATTTCCGGAATCGGATTGGCCATGGCAAAGACAATCGCTTTAGGGTTCATCATTTTAACCCATTCTTTTCTAAGAACCTTGGGGACGGACAGACCGATAAAAACGTCGCTGGTCTGAATAATGTCTTCAATCCGGCCTCTGGCTTTTTCTAGATTGGTTGACCGGGCCATTTCTTTTTTAGCCGCATCAAGATTGTCTCGGCCCTGATAGATAGCTCCCTGGCGGTCAATTAGAATAATCTTTTTCGCTCCGGCCGCTAGCAGAAGTTTGGTTGTAGCGATGCCGGCCGCTCCGGCTCCGTTAATAATTATCTTAACCTGCTCTATTTTCTTATTAACCACTTTCAGGGCATTAGTCAAGGCGGCTAAAACAGCGATAGCCGTTCCGTGTTGGTCATCGTGAAAGACTGGAATATCTAATTCCTTCTTAAGTTGTTCTTCAATGACAAAGCAGTCGGGCGCTTTAATGTCTTCTAAGTTGATTCCGCCAAAGCCGGGACTAAGCAGTTTGACTGTTCGGATAATTTCTTGGTTATCCCGGCTGTTCAGGCAAATCGGGTAAGCGTCAATATTAGCGAATTTTTTAAAAAGGAGAGATTTGCCTTCCATGACCGGTAGAGCGGCCTGGGCGCCGATATTGCCTAAACCAAGAACGGCTGTTCCGTTGGTGACTACGGCTACGCTATTGCCTTTAATCGTGTACTGATAGGTGTTAGCCGGATTCTTGGCAATTTGACGACAGGGTTCGGCTACACCCGGGGTATAGGCAATGCTTAAATCCGTTTTGTTTTTAAGAGGAAATTTGGATTTGATTTCTAGCTTCCCTTTTTCTTTTTTGTGCAGTCGTAGTGATTCTTTAAAATAGTCCATAAATTTTTGTTATCCGAGTATCCGAGGTCCGGCCTCGCAGGCCGGACCTCGCAGGTCCGGCCTCGTATGTCCCAGTCCGGACCTTATTGCCAAACAACGTTTTTAAAATGTTTTAAGTTAGCTTTTCTGGTTTGAACGTTTAATTCTATAGCAATGACATCGATTTGCCAAGTTGTTTCTGGGGGATAACTTTTCTCGGCTAAATAGGTTTTAGCCGTCCGGATTAATTTTTTCCTTTTGAACCAATCGACATTTTCTTCAGGATAGGCGTATTTTAAGGACTGTCTTGATTGGACAGTCCTTGTTTTGACTTCAATGAAAATTAGTTCTTTTTTCTTTCGGGTGATCAGGTCAATTTCACCCCAGGGCTTTTGATAATTCCGCTCTAAAATTTGATAACTCTCTTTTTTAAGATAATCACCGGCAATTTTCTCGCCAATATCGCCCAATTTTCTTTTCTGGCTAGGCATGTCTGTTTTCAAAGTTGATTAGTTTCAAGGCCAGGCCTATTAGGCTGGCACACTGGTGGACCTGAGCGGATTCGAACCGCTGACCTCGGCAATGCGAATGCCGCGCTCTACCAACTAAGCTACAGGCCCGGAAACAATCTATTTAGATTGCCACAAGCCGTGAATATTGCAGTGTTCACGAGCTTTAATTTTATCCGCCTTAAGGCAGAATTCAGCTTCGGCTGGCTGACCGGGTTTCAGAAATTTCCGGTAGGCCCGGCCGTCAGCGATTAATTCTATCCATTCAATATAGTGTTTTTCTTCCATTGGATGCGGGATTGAACCGACTTTAACCTTAATCCCCTGTTCGGTTTTTTCAATGACTGGCACGTGCTTTTCTAATCCCTCGTCTTCGATTTTCTCTTTGAGTAATTCCATCGGCTGGCCGCAACAAACCAGCTGGCCTGCTCCGGCATGTAAAACCTCGATAAGATGGCCGCAAATATTGCATTTATATATCTGTTTTATTTCAGTCATCTTTTATCTGGCTAATTCTTTGACTTCTTTCTCTCCTTCTTTCAATTCTTTAACTTGCTCCTTGTCTATTTTTAGAAGTAAAGCCTGAAACTCGCCGGCGTGAGTTTTTTCTTCTTTGGCAATATCTAAGAGAACTCTTTTCATTGTCCTGTTTTGAGTCATGGCCGCCAGTTGTTCGTACAGATTAACCGCGTCCAGTTCAGCAATCATACCCAGACGCAGAATTTCTTTGTCTAAATCTTTTTTAGGGACTTTTTTAAGGTCTAAGGGTGATTGGGCTAACATTTTTTTATCTCCTTTCTTTTTACGACCTTTCATTCGGTCGGGGTGACTGGATTTGAACCAGCGATCTCCGCCTCCCGAAGGCGGCGCCTTAAGCCACTAGGCCACACCCCGTTCATTTTGAGGTCCGGCCTCGCAGGTCCGGCCTCGCAGGTCCGGCCTGCGAGGCCGGACCTCTGTTTTACCTCTATTTAACCCAATATTTGCCTTTCATCTCCAAATCAACCTCTTCTTTTTTCTCTTTAACTTTTTTGGTCTTGTTTTTTAATTCTTGGTCAGACAAGTTATTAAGTTCTTCGGCTTTTTGCAAAAGCTTTTGCTTGTCGTTAAGTTTTGGATTTTCTAAAACTTCAGCCAAAAGCGCTTCAATCAGCAGGCCGAGTCGCGGTCCGGGTTTAATATTCAAGAATTTCATCAAATCATGACCGTTGATTTTAAGCATTTTGGCCGAAATGGGGTCTTGAGAAACCTTTTCAATTACATACTGAAGATGGCGTAGTTTGTAGGGAACCGCTTTTGGACAGCCACTTCCTAATCTATCAGCTACTCGTAAGTTAATCAAGTCCTGAATGTTCTGCCGACCAACTCGCCGTAATAAGCGGCGGACGCCGGCTTCAGTCACCTCTTCAACATCATAGACAAACATATGACTGCGGATTAAAAGAGCTACCTTCTCAATGATTTTCTTGGGGAATTTAAGCCGGCTGAGAATATTAACGGCAAACTTAGCGCCTAAAATATCATGGTTGTAAAAAGTCGCTTCCGGGCCTTCGCCCTCTTTGGTTTGCGGCTTGGCAATATCATGAAACAGGGAGGCCAAGCGCACTTCCAGGCTGTATTTTTTCTGGGCGGCGAATTTCAAAGAAAGAATTGAGTGCTGGTAAATGGTATAGATATGGTGTCGGTTCTGACTAACTCCGACCCCTTTTTCCAATTCCGGAATAATATATTTTAACAAACCGGTTTCTCTCAATAATTCAATCCCCTGGTCTGATTTAGCTGACATGATTATTCTAATTAATTCATCGCGGATTCTTTCTTTGGCCATCGCTTGCAGCCAGCCAGCGTTTTGCTGAATCGCTTGAAGGGTTTTCGGTTCAATCTTGAAATCGAGTTCCACAGCCAAACGGACGGCCCGCAACATTCGCAAAGCGTCTTCATTAAAGCGTTCGGCCGGCTGGCCAACGGCCCGGATATTTTTTTTCTTCAAATCTTTCTGGCCGTCAAATAAATCAACAATCTTGCCCTTTTTATTCAGAGCTAAGGCGTTAATGGTGAAGTCCCGCCTGGCTAAATCCTCTTTCAAGTTGTCAGTGAAACCGATTTTATCCGGATGGCGCTTATCGGTGTACTTTTGTTCGGTCCGAAAAGTGGTAATTTCAACTTCTTGAAGAGTCGGTTCTTTGCTTTTGGTTTTGACGGTGACTGTCCCAAACTCGTTCTGATAAAAACTATCCGGGAAGATTTTTTGAATTTGTTCCGGCTCAGCTTTGGTAGTAATATCCCAATCCTTTGGTTTTTGACCGATTAAAAGATCGCGCAAACAGCCGCCAACCACGTAGGCCTCAAAGCCGGCTTTTTCCAGTTTATTTAAAATGATTTCAATTTCTTTAGCTAATTTCATGTTCTTATCATAATCCAAAAAGACTTTTTTGACAATTGACCAAGTTTGTTTTTTAAGATAGAATAAACAAAACGTCCTCGTGGTGAAACGGATATCACAACGGTCTTCGGAACCGTTATTGGAGGTTCGAATCCTCCCGAGGGCACCAGAAAATTTTAATGCGCCCATAGCTCAATTCGGCAGAGCAGTTGCCTCTTAAGCAATTGGTTCCAGGTTCGAGTCCTGGTGGGCGCACCAAGAGATGATAATTAATATAAGTTTGAGTGTTGTTTTAAAATTTAATCCTGAAGATTAAGGGGGTTGATATGATAGCGATAGCCTGCGTCATTGTACTCATGCTTATTTGTCTGGCTGGCTTTGCTCTTGGAATTTACTTATTGTATAAGGCTGTTAAATGTAAGTCGTTTAGTGATGCCGAGGCCGTGGTTACTTTTTGCCTTGGCGGCCTTGCTTTCTCCGTAGCAGGTTTAGTTGGTTTTATCTCAGAGACTATCCTTTTGTTATCGCTTCTTCAAAAAATGTAAGCTGGGGCTGTCCGGTTAAAATTAGCTGGACAGCCCTGTTTTTTCTGTGATTTTCGTTTTTCCTGGTTACTCTCTTTATTTTTCTGTTGCGATTGACTTAGGATGGTCTACAAAGATTAAACATTTGTGTTCTGCATAAAGTCTGAAGCTTGGCTTAGGGTAACTGGCTCTTAATCAGTTAATCCAGGTTCGGGTCATAGCGGACGCGCAAAAAATGACTCGGTGTTTTGATTTAAACAAGGTTCGGGCTTGACAAAATAGCCTGATAGGGTTAGTTTGTTTTTTAGTTGTTTGAAAATTAAATAAAGATACTCAAATTAGTCAGATAGAAAATCAGTTATAGATAAAGACAAAAAAGACGATTCATGCTTTGGTCTTAAGAATCTATCTTTTTAGGAAAGGTTGGTTTATGAGATTAGACTCAAAATAAATATAGGCAAGAAAGGACGAAAATTATGAAATTAGACCGCAAAAAAATTATTTTACTATTTCTTTTTCTCCTGGCTTTTACGGTGTCTCTGTTTGGCTGTCATGATCAACAAACAGGAGTTCAACCAACCGGAGAAAGAGAGAATTATGCAGCTAAACAGGTTCTGGTAAAATTTCATGATAAAACCAGCGAACAAGCTATAAGCAATATCCAGGAAAAATTAGAGCTGAAGACTGTAAAGGTGATTTCTCAACCCAAAAACCTTTATTTAATGGAAATTCTGGCTGGAGATTCGGTGGAAGAGATGGCAAAACAGTTACGGGAATGTCCGGAAGTACTCCAGGCAGAACCGAACTATATGGTTAACATCAACTAGAAAAAAGGAGGAAGAAATGAAAAAGACGAAGATTCTTATTGGTTGGTTTCTGGCTGTAGTCCTTATCTTCATAGGAACGCCTGCCTTTGCGGGTATGGCCGATGGCCATGTTGACAATCAGATTGTTAGTCCGGATTACAAAGCCGGTCAGGTGTTAGTAAAGTACCGGGCTCCAGTTCGGGCAGCGGCGGCCATGTATTTTCAGGAAGAATATGACTTTAGAGCCACCAAAACCCTTAAAAGCGGAGTCCAATTGGTCAAGCTTCCTCCCGGGTTAAGCGTGGAGGAGGCCTTGGCGGTTTATGACAAAAGTCCCAATGTAGTGCATGCCGAGCCGAATTATCGTTATTCCGCCGATGTCGTTCCTAATGATCCCGATTTTTCCAAGTTGTGGGGACTGCACAATAGCGGTCAGGAAGTGAACGGGACGACCGGCGCGGCTGATGCTGATATGGACCTTCCCGAGGCTTGGGGCGTATGTTCTCAATGTACCGGCAGTCAGGCAGTCATCAGCGCCGTCCTGGATAGCGGGATTGATTGCAACCACCCTGATTTATCAAATAATATCTGGACCAATCCAGATGAGATACCCGGCAACGGGCTTGACGATGACGGTAATGGATATGTTGATGACGTTCATGGATGGGATTTTGTCGATAATGATAACGACTCTATGGATTACGCGGGACACGGTACTCATGTAGCCGGCACAGCGGCCGCGGAAGGAAACAACGCTTACGGGTTAAGCGGAGTTTGCTGGAAAGCCAGGATAGTTCCGATTAGAGTCTTGGATGCCAGTAGCAGCGGATGGATTTCGGATATTATTGAGGCGGTTGAATACGCTAATGCGCTTCAGGTTCGGCTGACAGCCATAAATATGAGTTTTGGCGGCGATGGTTTTAGCCAGTTCTTTAAAGAGGCGATTGAGGCTTCTTCGGCGGTAGTTGTTTGCTCGGCTGGAAATTCTGCTAACGACAATGACGATAGTCCCCACTATCCGGCCAGTTATGATTGTCCAAATATCATAGCTGTAGCCGCCACCGGCCAAAATGATGAGCTGGCCGGATTCTCAAATTACGGAGCAGCCAGCGTGGATTTGGCCGGACCGGGAGTGAATGTTTACAGTACTGTCCCATCAAGGCCGGTCATCTGGGATGATGATTTTGATGACGGGAATATGTCCGGCTGGACAACCGGCGGGATTAACAATACTTGGGGAATTACCTCTAGTAAATTTTGGAGCAGTCCCCATTCACTGACCGACAGTCCGTTTGGGAATTATCAGAACGATACTGATTCCTGGGCCAGAATTGGTCCTCTGGACTTCTCTTCGTATAGTGGCGTGATAGTTGGATTTAAAATTAATGGAGCCTGCGAGCGTAATCGCGACAGGTTGTACGTTGAGGCCTCTGATGATTTGCTGAATTGGTATAGTGGATATTTCTCCGGTTCGTCCGCTGGAATGTGGATTCCTCTGATTATCGACCTTGCAGATTTTGACGGCGAATCTACTATCTATTTCAGATTCCGCCTGTCCACAGATTCCTCCGTTACTGAAGACGGCTTTTATTTTGACGATCTGAAATTTACCGTCCACTCGGATATTTTTGATGGCGATGAATACGCCTTTATGGACGGTACTTCGATGGCTGTTCCACATCTGCTCGGTCTTTGCTTGTTAATTCAAGCATTTGATTCCGGCTTAAGCAATCTGGAGATAAAGGAAATCATAGAGGACAATGTAGATGTTGTTCCGTCCTTAATCGGCAAGGTGGCTACTAACGGAAGAGCTAATGCTTATAAAGCTGTTCTCTCTCTAATAAATTCACCTATTGCGACTACCGGCAGCGCTACTTTAGTGACTGCCAACTCGGCCACTCTTAATGGTACAGTTAACCCTAATAACGGCAAAGTGGAAGCTGCTTACTACTTTGAGTATGGTCTAACTACCGGTTACGGCTCGAGTACAGCTGAAACAGAGACTGGTTCAGGAACGAGCGTAGTGCCAGTCAGCGCTGAGCTTGCCGGATTGAATCCGGGGACGACCTATCATTTCCGAATGGTCGCCAGAAATGACAAAGGAACAAGCTATGGCAATGACAAGAGATTAACCACTTTGTCTTCTTCAGTTAAAAGCAGAGGCGGAGGCGGAGACGGAGGAGGATGCTTTATTAACACGGCATCTGACAGGTAGCTGACTCAGATAGTCGCAAAAAAAGAGGCAATCTGGCGTAAGCCAGGACCGCCCGGTTAAAATTAACTGGGCGGTTTTTTTGTGATTTATGTTTTCCCCAGTTGCATTTTTTTATTTTTTTTGTTAGAATAATTTTAAAGATTATTCGCTTCACTTAGAATGACAATAATATGTTAAAACCAACAAAGAAATCTAAGGTAATTAAAGAGTACAAGACTCATGACAAGGACACCGGTTCGGCCGAGGTCCAAACTGCCATATTTACCAAACAGATAGAAGAGTTAGCTAAACATTTAAAAAAACACCCTAAAGATAATCACTCGCGGCGGGGTCTTTTAAAAATGGTTTCCAAACGGCGCCGCCTTTTGGATTACCTAAAAAAAGAAGACGAAAAACGCTATAAGAAGTTGATTAAAAAATTAGGCTTGAAAAAATGACCATTTGTCCGAATTACATCCCGAACCTGCTCGCCTCGCTGAAGCTTGGCTAAACGGGTCGAAGGATATGATTTGGCAAAAAATAGTCGTTCTGGGGAGCCTCGCAGTACTGCGGGACGACCGAGGGATCTCGTGGTCTTTGCCCGAGGTTGCTTCGCTTCACTCGCAATGACAGTAAAAAAGGCAGCTCCTCGCAATAACAAATAAACTATGTCTATTATTAAACACAAGGAACAAAGAGTAGCTGTTCTGATTGATGCTCAGAACATGTATCACTCGGCTAAGAATATTTATGGAGCCCGAGTTAATTTTAAGGCCATTTTAGAGACGGCAGTGGCTGGCCGAAAATTAGTCCGGGCGGTTGCTTATGTCATCAAAACGGAGAGTGGCGAGGAAAAACAGTTTTTTGAAGCTTTGATTAAGGCCGGAATTGAAACAAAAGTAAAAGACCTCCAAATATTTTATGGCGGTCTGAAAAAAGCCGACTGGGATGTTGGCCTAACTGTTGACGCGGTCAAACTGTCAACCCAATTGGACGCTATTGTTTTGGTCACCGGAGATGGAGACTTCTGTCCTTTGGTTGAATATTTGAAAGGGCAGGGCCGTCAGGTAGAAGCGATTGCTTTTTCTAAAAGTGCTTCAGCCAAGCTGATGGAAATGGTTGACGACTTCACTGATTTAGGCGCTGACCGGGCTAAGTATTTGTTGAAAAAATAATTAAATAAAGCGCTCTTTAGCTGATTTTGGTCTCGTTTTTTTCGTTTAGGTTTTTATCCGGAATGTTTAATTACTGCCTGAGCGAGCGGAGCGAGTCGAAGGCCGAATCCTTCGACATGCTCATCTTTCGACCCGCTTCGCCAAGCTTTAGCGAGGCGAGCAAGCTCAGGAAATATTTACTACAAAGATTTTGGACAGAAACCTGTACGAAAGTCGATATCAATATCGGCGGAGGACGCTCGCACTTATGAGTCCTAAACAATTTAAGACCGATTGGGCTGGCCGGGAATTAAAGGTGGAAGTTGGCCGTTTGGCTCAGCAAGCCAATGGGGCGGTTTTACTTTCTTATGGTCAGACGGCTGTCTTGGCCACGGCGGTTATGAGCCCGGAGGCCCGTCAAGTTGATTATTTGCCTTTAACCGTTGATTACGAGGAAAAGCTTTACGCGGCCGGCAAGATTAAAAGCGGTCGCTTCATGAAAAGGGAAGGTCGGGCTTCTGATGAGGCGGTTTTGACCGGTCGGATGATTGACCGGGTCCTCCGGCCTAACTTTGACCAGAAGATTAGAAACGATCTTCAAGTCGTTCTGACAGTTCTTTCCTTTGATAAGGAAAACGACCCGGATATTCCTGCTTTGCTGGCCGCTTCCTTGGCTCTGGGTATTTCCAATATCCCTTGGAATGGACCGGTGGCCGGTCTGCGGGTTGGTCGGACTGATTCTGACAAAGAAGAATGGCTTTTGAATCCGACTTATCAGGGTCGGGAGAATAGCGATTTCGACTTAGTTGTCGCCGGCAAAGAGAATAAAGTCAGTATGTTAGAAGGAGGGGGCAAACAACTTCCAGAAGAGGTTTTTCTGTCGGCGATTGAGTTCAGCCAGTCTCATATTAAAGAAATTATCCAGTGGCAGAAAAAAATTATTGAAGAGGTTGGTTCGCCTAAAGCAGTTTTGGTCACTGCCGAACCGACTGCCGAGTTAGTCGGGAAGGTAAAAGAAAAAGTAGCTGAACGTTTGGAAGAAATTCTTTATCGGCCGGGTAAGTTTGAACGTCTGGAGGAATTATCTGAGCTGAGGAAGGGACTAATTGAGCAATTAGCTCCGGAAACCGAGGAAAAGACCAATCAAATCGAAGGAATCTTTGAAGAGGAAATTGACCGAATTGTTCACCAGAATATTTTAAAGCCGGCCGGCCAGGAAAAAAGGCCGGATGGTCGCAAATTAGATGAAGTTCGCCCGATTGAAAGCCAGGTTGGCCTTTTACCGCGGACACATGGTTCCGGCCTGTTCGAGCGAGGTGAAACCCAAGCTCTCTCGACGGTTACCCTGGGGGCGCCCAGCGATGAACAAACTATTGATGGGATGGAAGTTGAAGAGAAGAGAAGTTTCTTCCATCATTATAATTTTCCGCCTTATTGTACCGGCGAAACCGGACGGCTGGGCGGACCGGGCCGTCGAGAGATTGGACACGGCGCTTTGGCTGAAAGAGCCCTCCGGCCACTAATTCCGGCCAGAGAAGGATTTCCATATACTATCCGTCTGGTTTCAGAAATACTTTCCTCTAACGGTTCTTCCTCAATGGCTTCGGTCAGCGGTTCTAGCTTGGCTTTAATGGATGCCGGAGTGCCAATAGAAAACCACATTAGCGGAGTAGCTATGGGCTTAATTATGGAGTCGGCTGATAATTACCGGATTTTGACTGATATTCAAGGCCCGGAAGATCATCATGGCGATATGGATTGCAAGATTGCCGGCACCAAGCGGGGAGTGACAGCTTGTCAAATGGATGTTAAAATAGATGGAATTAGTTTAGAAATCTTGAAAAAAGTCTTTGCCCAAGCCAGAGAAGGGCGGCTCCATATTCTCAAAGAGATGGCCAAGACGATTGACCAGCCGAGAGAAAATCTTTCCGCTCTGGCTCCCCGGGTTTTAACCTTGAGGATTAATCCTGATAGAATCAGGGACGTTATCGGGCCGGGCGGCAAGATGATTAATGAGATAACCGAAAAAACCGGAGCTAAAATTGATATTGAAGATGATGGATTAGTTAGTATTACCTCGACTGACCAGGCGGCCGGCCAAAAAGCCTTGGAATGGGTTGAGAATTTGACTCACGAAGTCAAGATTGGCGAAATTTTTCAAGGCCGGGTAACTAAGATTACCGACTTTGGCGCTTTCGTTGAAATTCTGCCCGGCCAGGAAGGATTGCTTCATATTTCCGAGTTAACTCCTTATCGGGTCCGTCGGGTTGAGGACGTTGTCAGGACCGGCCAGATTGTTCCGGTCAAGGTTAAAAAAATTGATGAACAGGGCCGGATTGGTCTATCAATGAATAAAGTCGAAAGAGATAAATAATAAATAAATTTATTCATGGAGGACATTAAAGAGCCAGTTAAACCAGCTGGCCAGGAAAAACCGCTTGGTCTAGTTGAGCTTTTACGTTCAGAAAAAAAGCCATTCATTCGGACAATGGAGAAAGACTTGGCCGCTTTGCAAGAGAAGGGTCCGTCTAAGCCGGATCGGCCAATGTCCGGATTAGTTAGGAAAGAACCGCCTAAGAAAGCGGTTCCGCCGGTCGGTTTGCCCGTATTTGAGCCGGCTAAAAAACCGGAAATGCCTTCACCGCCGGTTCCTCGGCCGACTCCGCCAGTCGGTCCGCCTAAATCAGCCGAAAGATTGAAGAAAGAGGAAGAAATTAAAAAGAGGATTGAGGAAACACGTAAGAGAATTGAAGAATCCAGAAGAAAAGCTGAACTAGAACGTCAGAAGGCGGTTCAAGGTGAAGTGGCAAAGAAAAAAGAGAAGAAAAAAGAAGAAGGCGGCCGGAAGGAAATTAAAAAGAAGTTGGCTGCCGCTCAAAAACCGGGAATAGCTAAAAAGAAACCGATTTCAAAAAAGCTTATCCTGAGCGGACTGGTCATTCTGGTTGTCGTCGGCGGCTTGGGCGGTTTTGTTTACTGGTGGAATTACCTGCGGGTAGTTGAACCGGTTTTCCATTATGAATGTCAGGACAATTTATGCCGGCAGATAGAAGGAGAAGGGGATGACCAATGCCAGATTGACGCTGACTGCCAACCGGTCGAACCGACTGAGCCGGCCACTTTAATCCCGGTTGCCGAGACCAAGGTTATTGAATTGACGGCTGGCCAGGAAAATTTACTGGTTGAAGAATTAAAAACAATCGCTAGTCAGACCCAGGCAACCAGTACCTTTAAACGAATTTTGGTTAAATTAGTTAATAACCAGACAGAAGAGCGATACTCTGATTTGACTACTTTGTTAACCGCTTTGGGAACTAGTTTACCCGAGGGTATCCAGACCGCCATAGCCGACAGTCAAATAGGGGGCGATAATTATACTTTGTTTTTGTATAATCAGACCGAAGGCAATCGTTTAGGACTGGTAGTCAAGATGGGTCAGAGCGAGACTTTAGTCGAGGATTTGAAGAATTGGGAGGCGACTTTGGTTGATGATTTGAGGGCTCTTTTCCTGGAAGAGGAAGTGCCAGCCGCTTTTACCGAAGAATTTCAGGATAACATCTATCAAGATATTGCCATTCGTTATCTTAATTTCCCCGACCCGGGCTTGAGCATTGATTATGGCATTGTCGACGGCAAATTGGTTCTGACTACTTCCCGGGAAAGTATGTATGCGGCTATCGAGGCTTTGTTGTCCGCCGAAAGTGAGCCGGAAGGCGAGACCGAAATAGATACCTCAAACTGGCAGACTTATCAGAGTGAAGAGTATGGAATTTCTTTTAAATATCCTTCGGAATGGACATTGGATAATATCCTTGATAATCCTGATAGCGAGCCTTATGTTATAAGATATGGAGTCTTTTTTAGAGACACAACTAAAGGATACTGGGTAGGTGGTTTTAGTGCGGATGTCTGGTTGAACCAAGAAGGTTTATCGTTTACAGAATGGTATGATAAATATGCGAAAGAATCTTGGTACAATCCTCCTAATGATATAAATTATGAGATTAGCGGTCACGACGCTATAAAGATATATCAATCTCAGTCCATCCAATCGCCTTCTAACATGGCTTTTTATGTGGAGGCCAACAGTAAAATTTACATGTTTGAATGTCAAGGAATCGATGAATATTTAGGTAATGTTTGCGACGGCATTTTAGGAAGTATTTCTTTTGAATAAATTTAATAATTTTGATGCCCAAAATTCCGATTAAAATCAGGAAAGGCAAGTCAATCAAACCAATGGCTGAAGAGCTAAAAGTTGATTTGCGGAACGGTTTAAAATCAGAACAAAAACAGCCATCAAGAAAATGGCTGTTTTTGGGAATTCCTATTTTAATTATAGTTGTTTTCTTAATCAGCTGGTTTATTTTCAACCAAAAAGAAATGCCTTTTACTGATTTAGTCCCTGAAGAAACGGTCGTTTTCGGTCTTATTAACCAAACTGATTTTTATCAACAGGTTAACCCTTTTACTCAGTTTTTAAAAGATAGTAATTTCTATGGCCAGACTGTCATTGATGGATTTAATAATTACCTAACTAAAGCCAATTTGGGTTTTTCTGAAGATGTTCAATCTCTTTTTAAAAATGAAATAGCTTTTATCTTGTTGCCGGCTAATCAAGAAGAAAGATTCCCTTTTGTCTTGATTTTAGAAAGAGAGGCTTCTGGGTCTGAAATAAGCCGGATTTTGGAAAAAGTTGAGCCGGAACTGAAACAAGATTACAATTTTTCTTCGATAAATTACCGCCAAATCAAAATAACCGTTTTAGAGCCTTTAACCGACTCGACTAATTATCTTTATGGCCAAATAGAAAATTATTTTATTATCAGCAACTGCCAGACTTCTTTGGAAACAATAATTGATTCTGTTATTGGCGAATAATTGTGAATAAATTGTGGATAAAGAGAATTAGGTTCAAGTTCTCTCTTTACTTCAATGGCTTAACATAGCCATTTTTTGATTTTCGGTCAACAGGAATAAATGGAAGAAAACAGGGTTGACAAGGTTGGTTCATATTTTCTAAAATAAGACTAGAGTCTTCCGCTCACTATCAGGTTATTAGTTCTTTCATTTTTGGTTTTCTGAATTCTTTACTTGAGGATTAAAAAAGGAGGAAAATCTGTCGCTGAGAGAAGAGAATTTGGAAAATGTTTCCAATAGCGAGCCGGGGACGAAAGTGTCTTTCCGGAATCCGATAATATAATAAAAATGACTTCTTTCTATCATTTTGATGGATAGGTCTGGGATTCTTTAAAGACAAGGGGGGTCTTGACCCTTTGAAGTAACTTACTAATGGGTAAATCAAGGCCCCTCTAATATATCACAGTTTTAGTAATTAGTCAATAAGAATTGGCTTTTTTTGTTTCCCCCTAAGTTATTGTTGACAAGCGTCTTTTGTGCTAGAATAGAAACAGCAATATGAACAAAGATTTCATCAAACAACAGAAGAAACAGCTGGAAGAAGAGAAAAAGAAATTAACTAGAGAGTTAAAATCTTTTGCCAAAAAAGACCCTAAAATAAAAGGGAACTGGCGGACTCGTTTCCCTTTCTTTGATTTGGGCAGCGCTTCCAAAGACGAGAGCGCTGAAGAGGTAGAGGAGTACGAAAAACTCTTGTCTATTGAACATGCCTTAGAATTGCGGCTCAGAGATATTGATGAGGCTCTGACTAAGCTCAAACGAGGAAATTACGGTTACTGCGAGAAATGCAAGAAAGAAATTGAATCAGAGCGACTAAGACTGGTTCCGGAAGCCAGACTCTGTCTGAAGTGTGGCCGAAAAAAAGAATTTTGAGATTGGGTTTGATTGCCGAGAAAAGAGAAACCTGCTAGAATCATAGCAGGTTTTTTAGTTTGTCTAGAGTTTATTCCCTGAGTTTGTTGAAAGGTTCTTGAGACAGACTTGGTTAATAAAATTTGGAGGGTTTTTTTAATGCTGGCTAAAGTTTATTCAGCTGGCCTGATTGGTCTGAGGGCCCAGCCGATTGAAGTAGAAGTTGATTTGCCGACCGGCTTGTATTCCTTTCATATTGTCGGTTTGCCGGATAAAGCGGTCAACGAATCTAAGGAGCGGATTTCTTCAGCCGTTAAAAATAGCGGTTTTAAACCGCCCGAACACAGCCGCCGTCGGCTGATTGTTAATTTGGCCCCGGCTCATTTAAAAAAAGAGGGCCCGGCTTACGATTTGCCGATGGCGATTGCTTTTCTTTTGGCTAGTAATCAAGTTAATTTTGAAAACTTGGAAGACAAACTTTTTCTTGGTGAGCTGTCTTTGGAGGGCAAGGTTCGGCCGATTAACGGCCTCTTGGCTATCGCCCTAATGGCCAAGCAGGAAAGATTCCAGACTTTATTTGTTCCGCAGGACAACGCAGCCGAAGCCGCCCTGGTTAAGGAATTGGAGATTATTCCGGTTGAATCACTGAGTCAATTAATCGCTCATTTAAAGGGAGAAGAGTTGATTGCCCGGCGTCTTTATTCTCGGATTGAACATTCCGCTCCGGCCGACGAATTGGTTGACCTGGCCTATATCAAAGGACAGGAGCAAGCCAAACGAGCGCTTGAGATAGCGGCGGCCGGCGGCCATAACCTTCTAATGCATGGGCCGCCCGGAGCCGGCAAAACACTTCTGGCTCGCAGTTTTCCTTCCATCTTACCTCCGCTGACTTTTAATGAAACCTTGGAGGTGACTAATATTTTCAGCGTGGCCGGCTGTCTGCCCAACGACCGGCCTTTATTAACCAACCGGCCCTTTCGGGCTCCTCATCATACGGCTTCGGCTATTTCTTTGATTGGCGGCGGCTCTTATCCGCGGCCGGGAGAAGTCACTTTAGCTCACCGGGGAGTTCTTTTTTTAGATGAGTTTCCCGAGTTTCCTCGTCAGGTTCTAGATAGTCTGCGCCAGCCTTTGGAGGACAATCTGATTACAGTTTCTCGAGCCAGCGGCAGTTTAACTTTCCCGGCAAAATTTATTTTAATCGGAGCAATGAATCCTTGTCCTTGCGGAAAGTTGGGTGATCCCGGACAAATTTGCACCTGTTCGCCGGCTCAAATTTCCAGATATCGGGGCAGGATTTCCGGGCCGCTTTTGGACAGGATTGATTTGCATATTGAAGTTCCGCGATTAACTTATGAAAAATTAGCCAGCCACCAGATAAGCCAGTCTTCCAAACTAATTAAAGAAAGAGTTATTAAAGCCAGGTACAGACAAAAGAAGAGATTTAGCGGGGAAAAGGGGATAATGACTAATAGTGATTTGGATATAAGACGACTAAGAAAGTATTGCCGGATTGATTTAGCCGGTCGGAGCTTATTGAGACAAGCAATGAGCCAGCTTCATTTATCGGCTCGTTCCTATCATCGATTATTAAAATTAGCTCGGACTATTGCCGATTTGGAAAAAGTCGAGAATATTCAGGCTAGTCATATTGCCGAGGCGATTCAATATCGGCCTAAGCAAGATGATTTCTAGGACTAAAAAACTGCCAGTGGCAGTTTTTGTTATTGGCTTTGCCTCGCTGTGAATCAGCTTTATTAATAAATGAATCCTCTGATATTGGAACTACCGGTTGAAATCCAACGGACGCTGACCTGTCCCCAGCCGATTCGGTTCATCTCTGAGACCAGGAAGCGATTCCCTTCTACTTTAACAACGTAGGCGACGTGGCCGTAAAGTCGGGCCAGCCAGCCGCCGTCTTTTAAACTAACAATTGCTCCGGCTTGAGGTTGGCAGCTTGCTCCCCAGCAGACCGAATAACCGGTCGCTTGAGCGTTGGCCAGCCAGTTTTTAGCATGTCCAGACCAACTGACCACTCTTTTCTGGGCGACATACCAAGTACACTGGCCGTAGGGGAAGGAATGGCTTTGACCGCTGCCGGCTCCGCTGTAGCTGCTTTGAGCGGTGTACTGATAACTTGGTTTAGAAACCGGCATTTGGCCATCAGGAACAACTATTTTCTGGCCAATTTGAATTGCTCCATCGGCCGGTAAGTCATTAAAGACAATAATTTCTTCTTCGTCAGCTTGATATTTTTTAGCAATACCGCCGATCGTCTCGCTGTTTTTAACTCGGTGAAGGACGCCGCTGACTGGCAAAATGGTTAACTCGTCGCCCGGCCGGATAATGCTTCTGGAGGAAAGATCGTTAGCCCAGAGGAGGGTGTTGGTCGTGATGCCAAAAGAAGCGGCGATGCTGGAAGCGGTGTCTCCTTCTTGAACAACGTAATTAATAACTCCGCTCCGCGGGTCCTGGCTAATAAAGGTGGTCGGACAATTTTGAGCGAGTAAAGCTTGCTCCTGAAGAAGAATTAAACCGGTCTCCTGAAAAATATTTTCCGGGCTAGCCGAAAAATCGTCCGTTTGACTGGCTAAGCTGGCTAGTGAATTGGCAGTAAGATATGTCTGATTAGTCGAGAGGCTGGTTGGTCTGTCTTCAGTCTCTTTCTTAACTTCCTCGACAATAACCGATTTGTCTTGTTTAAGATTGAGCAGCAGGAATTGTCCCATTCCTTTAACCGGGTTGGCTAAAGAGAAAATCAGACCAAATAAAATAACTGCCGCTAGGAGCAGTCTTTTATTGCTTCGGCCAGTTTCAGATTTTAGGCGATTAAAAAGCTTTTTTAGAAATTGTTTGATTGTACCCATAGGTACAATAAGAGATTATCACGAGCTATTTCGACTGTCAAGCACCCATTATCCACACTATTTAATTTTATCAATTGCCTTGGCTAGACGCGATTTTTTGCGGCTGGCCGTATTTTTTTTTATAACTCCTCGTTTAGCCGCTTTGTCGATAGCCTGATAGGTCTGGGGAATAATTTTAAGCGCTTCTGATTTTTTCCCTTCTTTGATTAAATTCCTAATCTGTTTAACTAACCTTCTTAGTTTGGTTAATCGAACCAGATTAAAAGTCCGTCGACGACGGCTTTGACGAAGAGCTTTTTGAGCTGATTTAGTGATAGCCATAAGTCTTTAAAGCTTAACTCAATCTTTTAATTTAGGCAAGTCCAATACCGCGATGCTATTGTAGTATTGGGTAAGTCTATGATAGGATTTTAAATATGATTGCTTTAGTTGAAGGGAAAATTGAATTAAAAACGGAACGTTTTGTTATTCTAAAAGAGAATGGTCTTGGCTACAAGATTTTTTGCGGGGCCAATACTTTAGAAAAATTATTCTCTGGTCATGATAAAGTCAAGTTATTTACTCATCTTTACTCACGCGAAAATATTCTGGATTTATACGGTTTTTTGACTTTTGCCGAATTGGAATTTTTTGAAATGCTAATTTCGGTCAGCGGAATCGGTCCAAAAGCAGCCCTGTCTGTTTTGTCAATCGCCTCTTTAAAGGATTTGAAAGCTTCGATTGCCAGCGGCCAGGTTAGTCTTTTAACCAAAGTTTCCGGTATCGGCAAAAAAACAGCCGAGCGGGTCATTCTGGAATTAGGCAGTAAAATTTTAGTTCCCGGCCGGGAAGTCTCCAAATTGGTGGCCGATGACGAGACGGTTGAAGCATTGGTTGGCCTCGGCTATCAGCAGAGGCAAGCCCGAGAGGCGCTTAAACAAGTTTCGCCTAAAGTAAAAGGAACGGCTAATCGGCTTAAAGAAGCCCTGAAAAACTTAGGGAAGTAAAATGGTTAATAATCGGTGGGACCAATTTGTTATTAAGAATAAAGGCTCTTTTTTACAATCGTCGGCCTGGGGCCAGTTTCAGAAAGCGCTTAGTCATCGGGTTTGGTCGTTGGAAGAAACTGGTCTAAAGGGATTGGTTATTAGACGCAATCTGCCTTTAGGCAGAAATTATTTATATTGTTCGCGCGGGCCGGCCGGCCAAGTGACTGAAGATAATTTTCGAGGATTTTTGAATCAGGTTAAAGAAATTGGTCGCTCAGAAAAGAGTATTTTCTTTAAAATAGAACTGGACAAGGAATTCCCCGCAAGAGCGTCCCTGAAGGGGATGCCCTTAAAGGAGTCAAAGAACCGGATTCAGCCAGTGAAGAGCTTAATTTTAGATATTTCTAGACCAGAGGGGGAATTATTAGCCCAGATGCACCAGAAAACCAGGTATAATATTAAACTGGCCCAACGGAAAGGAGTTAAAATTGAAATTTCTGCCGGGGATAACCCTAAAGAAGTAAACCGATTTTTAAAATTGTCAGCTGATACAGCCAAACGGGATAAATTCCATCTTCACCCCCCGGCCTATTATCGTAAAATGCTAGAATTTTTAGGCCAAGAAGGGATGATTAAGTTATTTTTAGCTAAATATCAAAACCAGATTATTGCGACCAATCTAATTTGTTTCTTCGGCCAGACCGCCTGTTATTTACATGGCGCTTCAGATTACAATTTTCATCATTTAATGGCTCCTCATCTTTGCCAATGGCAGGCTATTTTGGAAGCCAAAAAACTCGGTTGCCAGTATTATGATTTTTGGGGCATTGATGAAAATAAATGGCCGGGGGTAACTCGTTTTAAAAAAGGATTTAATGGACAAGAAATCAATTACCCGGGTTCTTTTGATTTAGTTTTTCAGCCGCTTTGGTATCAGCTTTATCGTTTAGCTAAAAAGGTTCTTTAACCTTTGACATAAGTTCCTTTTTATGATATATGGGTTTAATCATCAAGAAGTTGTTTAAAATAATTTAGATTTAAGATATGGAGGGGACGAAGTTATGGGAAAGATAGCGGAGACGGACAAACCGTTGACAGCGGCGGCTAAGGTTTTGGCAAATTTTGGTCGGCTGGAGACAACTGAAGCTGGCGGGGCTTTGATCCTTCGGAACGATGACCAGCCTTCTTTTTTGGTCGAGAAGATTGCTGGAAAAGGGTTCAGAATTTCGCCGGTCTTTGGACCGGGTATTAACCCGGGTAAATGGTGGGATAGAGCTAATCAAAAGGCATTTGAGATTGAAAAGGCTCTTTCGGAGGCTCTCACTAAGGCGTCTTAAAAGAAACTCAGCGAGCTGGCCATTGGCCGGCTCTTTTATTTTCCCTTAGAAGCTGTTATTTTAGAGATGTGTCCTTTCCTTAGATAAACTCAGGATTAAAAAAGTAAAAGTTTAGGAAAAAAGTTTGGTCTTAGAAAAAGGTCTGGCCTTTCCGGCTAAAATTTTCAAAAATAATCAATAATTACGGGCTGAGTTGGACAAGGCCAGACCTTTTTCTAAGACCTTTTTCTAATAATGAAAAAAATGAAAGCTTTTATAAAAAAATTGGCGCCTGATTTTTTATTAAACTGGTATCATTTTGGTTGGGCTTTATTGGGAGCGATTATTTATCGCTTTCCTTCCAAACGGCTGAAGGTAATCGGGGTGACCGGGACTAACGGCAAATCAACAGTCGTTTTTTTAATTAGCCGAATTTTAGAAGAAGCCGGTTATCAGGTCGCCGCTCTTTCTTCTATTCAGTTTAAAATAAAGGATGAAGTTTGGATCAATAATTTGAAAATGACTATGCCCGGCCGCTTAAAAATCCAAAAGTTTCTGCGCCGGGCCGTTCAAGCCGGTTGCCGGTATGCCATTTTAGAGGTAACTTCCGAAGGAATTAAACAAAATCGTCATCAGTTTATTAATTTTCAGACAGCTCTTTTGACCAATCTGACGGCTGAGCATTTGGAAAGCCATGGCGGCTTTGACAATTACCGAAAAGCCAAAGGCAGACTTTTCCAAAAAGTCGGTTCTCAGGGGGAAATGATTGTTAATTTAGATGACCAGTCAGCCGGCTATTTTCTTCAATTTCCGGCTGGCCGGAAATGGGGATACGGTCTGCAGATACGGGCTCAGGCTGAGAATATCGTTCAGCCCGAGAATTGTCAGCTAAATCAGAAGGGAGTTAGTTTTTTGGTCAAAGGGATTAATTTTGATTTGAGTTTATTGGGCGAGTTTAATATTGCCAATGCTTTAGCGGCTATCACCTTTGGATTGGTTGAAGGAATCCCTCTGGCTAAAATTAAATTAGCTTTGGAGAAGATTAAAGGTTTGCCGGGCCGCTTGGAAATTGTTATTAAAGAACCCTTTACGGTTATTGTTGATTACGCCCATACCCCGGACGCTTTGGCCAAAGTTTATCAAACAGCTGGTCGGATTTCCAAGGGCCGGCTGATTGGCGTTTTGGGAGCGGCTGGTGGCGGTCGCGATAAATGGAAACGGCCTCAATTAGGCCAGCTTGCTGAAAAGTATTTAGATAAAGTCATTATTACCAACGAGGATCCTTATGACGAGGACCCACAGGCAATTATTGACCAGTTGTCGGCTGGCTTAAAGCAGAAACCGGCCGAGAAGATTTTGAATCGGCGTCAGGCCATCGGACGAGCTCTAAAAATAGCTCAAGCTGGTGATGTCGTTGTTATTACCGGCAAAGGGTGTGAACCGTGGCTCTGCGTTGAAGACGGTAAAAAAATACCCTGGGATGACCGCCAGGTAGTTAGAGAAGAGTTTTCTAAATTGCGAGGTTAAAGATTGGCCATACGTCTTTTAGCGACATAGAATTGCGAGCGGGCATGGTCTCGCCAGAGGCGAGGAGCGAGCAATTATAAAGAGCGAAAATCCTCGCCGGGGATTTTCGCGTTCGCTAAAAGACGTATGGCCAATCTTTATGGTTAAATGTTGATTCATCTTGAGAAAATTATTTTTTATCTGCTTATCTTCTGTCTGCCTTTTCAGACACGGACAATAATTTATCAATGGGGCAATAGCTTTAATGAATGGACTAGCGCTTATCTTTATTTAACCGACCTCTTATTTATTCTTCTTGTAATTCTTTGGGCCTGGCGGCGAAGGAGAGAAAGATTCTTAAAAGGGGGATTGACTTTTCAGCTTAGCCGGTTGGCTCAAAAGATAGAAAAAGCCGGCTTTTGGCTGGTTATCTTTCTGGTCATCGGCTTTATTTCTCTGGCCCGGGCCGAGAATATCCAATTGGCTTTTTATGCCTGGTTTAAGATTTTAGAGATGGCCGGCTTGTTTTTTTATCTTAGGTATAACTTCAGCCGGCTCTTTGATTTCAAGCGGCTGGCCCAAGTTTTTCTGGTCAGCGGTTTTCTCCAGGCCGTCATCGGCTTGGCTCAATATTTGAATCAAAAAAGTTTAGGTCTTTGGTTTTTTAGAGAGAGTCCCTTAAGTCCGGAAATAGCCGGAGTGGCCGAGATTGTTGTTGGCAAAATAACCCTGATTCGGGCTTACGGGAGTTTGCCCCATCCTAATCTTTTGGCTGTCTTTCTCTTTTTAGCTATTTTCTTTTTCTATTTTCTCTGGCTGAAAAAGAAGAAACTTTTTATTAAAGATTGCTTGGGGCTGACCGTCTTTGGTTTTTTATTAATTGCTTTCTGGCTGACCTTCTCACGACTGACAATAATCATTTTTATCTTAACCAGCCTCTTATTTTTCAGCTGGACTTATCTTAAAAAACCTTCTCTTCGTAGAAGAGTCCTCGGCTTGCTAACAATCTTTATAGTTTTTTGCTCTTTATTCACTATTTTACTCTGGCCGGAAATATCGACTCGTTTTTCCATTTCCTTAAACGAACAGGCAATCGGTTTGCGAGCCTTCTATAATCAAACTGCCCTTTCCATTATCGGAGACCAGCCTTGGCTGGGAATCGGCTTAGGTAATTTTGTCTGGCAGATAAGAGAGACGCTTCATCTGTTAGCCGGCTGGCTTCACCAACCGGCCCATAATCTCTATCTATTGATAGCCAGCGAACTGGGTTTAATCGGCTTGGTTGTTTTTCTGATTTTTATTTTCCGATTATTGAAAGAAGTTAAAAGCCGGGAGTATTTTGGTTGGTTTATCGTTTTATCATTTCTTCTTATCGGACTCTTTGACCATTTCTTCTGGACTCTTCAACAGGGACAGTTAATTTTTTGGCTGGTTTTAGGTTTGGTTGCCGGAGAAAATGAAATCCGTTTGACAAAGTCCGGTTCTGTCAACCGGAGCCCGGTTTAGGGTTTTTCCGCGATTTGACCGTTGATTAGAGAAGGGTATAATGAAGGTAAATTGTGTCTGTAGCTCAGCGGACAGAGCATCAGCTTCCGGAGCTGAGGGTCGCAGGTTCAAATCCTGCCAGGCACGCCCGTCTTTTTATTATGAAAATCGAGAAAAAGGTTCAACAAGAATATTTTAAGGCAATTATTGAGGGTAAAAAGCGCTTTGAGGTTCGTTTAGCCGATTTTAAGTGCAAGCCCGGCGATACTCTCGTCCTAAAAGAGCAGAAACAAAAGGCGAAAGAACTTACCGGTCGGCAGATAGAATGTGAAGTATTGTATAAATTTAATACAAAAGATACAGAGAGATTTTATAAAAAGGAGCAGATAGACAAATATGGGTTAGTTGTCTTGGCTATAAGAAAGAGGTTTAGATTTAAATAGAATTATGCGTTTTGCTGCCGACCTACACATTCATTCCAAATACTCGCGGGCCACTTCCCGGGACATGGACCTGGAAAATATGGATAAATGGGCCAAGATTAAAGGTGTTAAGGTTTTAGGAACCGGCGATTTCACCCACCCTCTTTGGTTAAAGGAGCTTAAAGAAAGACTTGAACCAGCCGAACCAGGTCTTTTTAAGTTTAAAAAGAAAAGTCAGGCCGGTCTGTCTAACGAAGATTGGTTGCCTAATAGCAGTCATCAAGATAAGGGGACCCGTTTTTTGCTGACCAGCGAGATTAGCTGTATCTATTCCAAGAATAATCGGACTCGCAAAGTCCATATTGTCGTTCTTGCTCCCGATTTCCAAACAGTCGAAAAAATTAATGCTCGCCTGGGCTGGATAGGCAACCTTAAAGCTGATGGCCGACCGATTCTGGGCCTGGATGCCAAAGAATTAGTTAAGATTGTCTTAAATACTTCTGAAAATTGCTTTATTATCCCGGCTCATATCTGGACGCCTTGGTTCTCTCTGTTTGGAGCTAATTCCGGTTTTGATTCTTTGAGAGAATGTTTTGAAGAATACAGCCAGTATATTTACGCCGGCGAGACCGGATTAAGCTCTGACCCGGCTATGAACTGGCGTTGGTCGGCTCTTGACCGATTGACTCTGGTTAGCAATTCTGACGCCCACAGTCCAACCCGGATCGGTCGGGAGGCCAATGTTTTTGAGACGGAATTAAGCTATCCAGCTATTGTCCAGGCGATTAAAAGCAAAGACCGACAGAAGTTCTTGGAGACGATTGAATTTTTTCCTGAAGAAGGCAGGTATCATTACGATGGCCATCGTAATTGTCGGGTTCGTTTAAACCCTCAAGAAGCCAAGAAGCTAAAGAATATTTGCCCTCAATGCGGTAAGCCTTTAACCATCGGCGTTCTCCATCGGATTGACGATTTGGCCGACCGTCAGGAAAGCGAGTCTCCAGAACAAGTTATTCCCTTCAAAAAATTTGTTCCCTTGGAGGAAATTATCGCTGAAGCCAAAGGAGTCGGAGTTAGCAGTAAGCTAGTTCGGGAAGAATACAAGAGTATGATTAAACGTTTTGGCTCGGAGCTTGAAATACTCTATAATGTCAGTCCGGAACAAGTCGAACAGTCTGGCCGGCCGGAGCTAGCCGAGGGGATTAAAAGGGTTCGTCAAAAAGAGGTCCAGATCGAACCGGGTTATGACGGTGAATACGGTCGAATTAAGATTTTTAAAGACGAAGAGCGAGGCAATTTTTCCAAACAAGCCAGCTTGTTTTAGATTAAATATTTAAATTGCTAATTTCTGATGAGGAAATTCTATCTCTTTATTTTGATTATCGTAATTGGAGGAATTTCTTACTCTTTTTTCTTGAGAGAGACGGACGAAAACAATCAGACTGGTTCTATGTCAAAAATATTTCAAGAAAAAACTATTCGTCAACCGGCTGTGGCTGGTCAATTTTATCCGTCTGATAAAGAAGAGCTGACTCAAATGATTAGTCGATTTTTAGGAGAAGCCGAATTGCCTCAGCCCGATGATTCCGCTCAGAGTGCGAAGATAAGGGGTTTAGTTTTGCCTCACGCCGGCTATCCCTTTTCGGGACCGGTGGCCGCTTACGGCTTTAAGGCTATTCAAGCTCAGGCGGTAAAAAAAGTTATTCTGATTGGCCCAAGTCATCACCAATATTTAAGTAGGGCGGTTATTGACGAGAGCGATATTTGGCAAACACCTTTAGGTCAGGTTGATTTGGCTACCGATTTAGCCAAAACTTTAGTTAAAGAAAATTCTTTATTCGGATTGGATTCCGTGCCTCATCAGTCGGAACATTCTTTAGAAGTAATGCTCCCTTTTTTGCAGACGGTTCTTAATGATTTTCGGATACTTCCTATTTTAGTCAATCAATTGACTGACGATGATTTGAAAGAAATCAGCCAGAGTTTAGTTAAACATCTTGATGAACAAACTTTAGTCATTGCCAGTTCAGATATGTCTCATTATCCTGCTTATGAACAGGCCAATCAGGCAGATGGAAAGGTAATTGAGGCAATTTTGACTGGTCAGCTTTCTAAATTAGAAGAAACGATTGACCAATTATTTCAAGAGAATATTCCTGATTTAGATACTTGTTTATGCGGCCAAGAAGCGGTAGAGGTTTTAATGGCTATTGCTCAGGAAAAGAAAGCCGATGAGATTAAGCTTTTAAAATATGCCAATTCCGGGGATGTGGCGGTCAGCGGCCCGCTTGGCAGCGAGGCGAGTAAATCGCAAGTGGTTGGCTATTCAGCAATCAGCTTTAGCTGGCCCGAAAAATCAAAGACGTCTTCGGAGATTAGGCTTAACCGAACACAAAAAAATAAGCTCTTGGAAATCGCTGAGAGTTCTGTTGAGGAATATGTTTTGGAAGGTAAAATTCCTAAATTTGAGGTTAACGATTCTTTGTTGAATAAATCCTTGGGCGCTTTTGTCACTTTAGAAAAAGATGGGCAGTTGAGAGGATGTATCGGTCTTTTTTCTTCTGAAGACGAACAAGCCAGTCTTCCTCTTTATCAGACTGTTTCTCAAATGGCGGTTGCCGCGGCCAGTCAAGATAATCGTTTTTACCCGGTTCAGGCCGGCGAACTGGATGAACTGGAGTATGAAATTTCGGTTTTAAGTCCTTTGCGGAAAATAGACGACTGGCGCCAGATAGAATTGGGCAAACACGGTGTTCAAATCAGACAAGGGCAGCGGTCGGGGGTTTTTCTGCCACAGGTAGCTACTGAAAATAATTGGGATTTAGAAACTTTTCTGGGCCAGCTTTGCTCTCAAAAAGCTGGCTTACCCTGGGATTGCTGGAAAGAAGGCCAAGTTGATATCTATATTTTTACGGCCCAGGTTTTTAAAAGGAAGTAGAAATCTGATTAAACTAAGGCAAACGAATAAGCTATCGTCGGGATTAAATCGGTAGCTTTTTGGTTTAGTCTGTTTTGCAGTCAGAGTTAAATTGGCCAAGATGAACTCAACTGACCGACTAAGCTGGCTGGCGCTTGACAATTATTAATCAATTTGCTATTTTTTGGTTAATTTAAGTTCCTTGTCAATTGTGAACTAAAATCTTTTGAGGAGGAGAAGATGAAAGAATTGCGCCATATTATTGAGGCTCAGCAGTTTGACCCGGAGACGCTTGAGCGAATTTTCGGATTGACCGACGAAAAGGCTAACTGGATGGTTCAAGAAGATATTTGGAAGAGAAAAGAAGCCGAAGGCGCTCTTTCGGCTGAAGACAGAAAAAAAAGAAAGAGAATAAGGACAGAGATGCAAAAAGAAGTCAAAGGGAAGAATATGATTACTGTTTTTTACCGGCCGAGTACCCGGACCCGAGCTTCCTTTGAGATAGCCATCTGTACTCTCGGCGGTAAGGTGGTCACTTCATTTAGCGGTGAGCAGGAATTTTCCAGTACGGCTAAGGAGAAAGCCCTGGAAGATACAATAAGAGGGTTAAGTTTGTTTATGCCTGATGTCATTGTCTTGCGTCATCCATTGGCCGGGGCAGCCAAGAGAGCTATGGAAGTCTCCTATGTGCCGGTTATCAACGCTGGCGATGGGGCCAATCAGCACCCAACCCAGGCGATTGCCGACCTTTATACAATTCGATATATTTTCAAACAGATAGACGGCTTGTCGATAGCTTTGACCGGCAATTTATTCACCAATCGGGAAATCAGGTCGTTGTGTTATCTGTTGGCTAATTACAATGTAAAAATATACGCGGTCGCGCCGGATAATTTGAAACTGGGCCAGGACATTAAGGATTATTACTTGACTAAGGACGGCCCTCAGCTTATCGAAGTTGACGATTTGAGAGAGATAGCCGGCCAGGTCCAGGTGGTCTATCAGTCTCGGATTCCGGGTAAAATCTTGGGCGGCGATAACTTTGTTGTCAGGGATAAAATGTTTTCACATCAGGAATTGATGGATAAATATTCAGTCAATGACCAGGTCCTGGAAAGGCTGCCCAAGGAGTCAATGGTTATGGATTTGTCTTTCCGGCCAGGAGACTTTCCGGATATTAAGAAAGTTCCGCTTTACTCTGAACTGCAGATTCAGAATAGTCTCTTTGTCCGGATGGCGCTCTTAAAAATGATTCTGTAAAGAAGGAGGAGAGAAATGGCTGGGAATGAAATCGGCGATTACCGCTGTCCTGATTGCCGGGGAAGATACATCTCTTTTATGAGAATAAGAGACGTAATCAATAGGCCTAGTCCTCCTCGGCAAATGATTGTGTTTTTTTGCAACCACTGCCAAAAAGAATTTGAGATAGAGTCAGGGACTTATTTTTATCAATGCAATTTAATTCACGCCCTGAAAAAAAAATATCCATAAGCTGGCCTTTAGTTGTTTTCTAAAAACTAAAGGCCTTTTCTCTTTCTATTTAAGAACTTGGCCTCTTTTTTATTTATTTGTTAAACTAGAAATATGGCTAAAATATACATTGGGACCAGCGGCTTTTCTTATTCTTGTTGGGAGAAAGGAGTTTTTTATCCGTCGGATTTGGCTAAAACCGAACAATTAAAGTATTACAGCCGGCTTTTCCGGACGGTTGAGCTGAATAATCCTTTTTATCGTCTGCCGGCCGCTAAGTCTTTCCAGGATTGGTATCAACAAACTCCCCCCAATTTTATTTTCGCTCTAAAAGCCAGTCGTTATATCAGTCATCTCAAAAAATTAAAAGACTGCCGTCAGCCTTGGAGAGTTTTTATTAAGCGGGCCAGCCAGTTGAAAGAAAAATTGGGTCCAATTTTGTTCCAGTTTCCGGCCAACTGGCCGGTTAATTGTCAAAGATTGGAAGATTTTTTAAAAATTTTGCCCGGAAAATATAGTTATGTTTTTGAATTTCGCCATCCCGGTTGGTTTACTCAAGAAATTTATCAATTATTCAAGAAACACAACGTCGCTCTGTGTCTGGTTGATTCTCCTTCTGTTAAACACTGGGTGTCTAACAGATTTGTTAGACGTCCGGTGTTTACGGCCGATTTTGTTTATTTGCGTCTCCATGGCAGTCAATCTCTCTATTCTTCTGATTATACTGATAAAGAATTAAAGAATTGGACGGTTAAGATAAAAAAATGGGCCAAGACTAAAAGGGTTTATGTCTATTTCAATAATGATGCCGGCGGCTATGCCGTCAAAAACGCTCAAAAAATAAAGGAATATTTGAATGCTTAAGAAATTTATTCTTGCCTTAATTAAAATATACCAAAAAACTATTTCGCCGGACCATGGTTATTTTCCTATTCTCCGGCTTTTAGGCCAATGCCGTCATTATCCGACTTGTTCTCAGTATACTTATCAAGCCATATCAGAGAAAGGAATTCTCAAAGGTTTTTGGCTGGGATTAAAAAGAATTGCTACTTGTCATCCTTGGGCAGATTGACATTTTTAAGATTATTTTATATAATAAAACAAAGATAAAGGAGGGAAGAAATGGGAGAATTAAAGATTAGGCAGGTTGAAATAAAGGCGACGATTGTCTGCCAAAGTTGTCATCGAGAGGTCGAAACATATCTAATTACTTGTGGCCTGGGATACATAGGGGTTTGCCCTCTTTGCGGAGAACTAGCTTATCATGGGGATGAGCTTCCGGAAAATATTGATGACGGGTCTCCGGAAAGATAGGGAAGGTAGAATGAAATTCTCCGGCCGGCGGTCATCAGGGTAATCCTTAGCGGATTACCCTTTTTTTATTTAATCAATCTTGTTATTATAAAGACAATGAAGGTAGCCATCAATAAAGTAATCAAAATATTGATCCTGTCCGATTTTTATTTAATTATCGGTGACGGCTTGGTTGCTCCTATTTTTGCTATTTTTTTAACCGGCCAGATTCAGGGAGGCAACATTGAAGTAGCCGGCTATGCAGCCGCTATTTATTGGATAGTCAAATCCTTGCTGGTTATTCCTTGTGGCCGCTATTTAGACAAAAATCACGGCGAAAAGGACGACTTCTGGTTTATTATTATCGGCAATTTGCTGGCCGCCGTGGCCGTCTTTGGCTATATTTTTTCCCGTTTGCCTTGGCACATTTATTTTCTTCAAGTGGTCTATGCTGTTGGCATGGCCATGAACGTGCCTGCCTATACGGCTATTTTTACCCGGCACATTGATAAAGGTCGCGAGGCCTTTGATTGGAGCGTCCGGAGCGCTCTAATAGGACTGGGAGCGGGTGTGGCCGGAGCAGTCGGCGCTATTATCGCTAATCGCTTTGGCTTTACCTATCTTTTTGCCGGAACCAGCATTTTTATTCTGGCCAGTGCCGGTCTGCCCTTTTTAATGTTTAGAGAAGTTGTTCCCAAGACCAAAGAGCCGGCTAAAATCATTGTCGCTAAAAGCATTCAACCGCCTCGGCCTAAACAATAACCAATGAAAAATTTAGAACTGTCCCAAATTTTTTATCTACCACAGCCCCTCCCCCCGCCCGTTCTTTTTGCTTCGCAAAAAGAACAATACTTGAGGTAATTTCTGTTTTGATTATGGTTTTATGGTAAATAAATATTAATAGAAGTTAATGAAAAATTTAGAACTGTCCCAAATTTTTTATCAAATGGCTGATTTGTTAGAGATGAAGGGAGTTTCTTTTGAGCCGCGGGCTTTTGAAAAAGTAGCCCGCGTTTTAGAATCCCTGGAAAAAGACGTTGAACAGGTTTATCAATCCGGCGGCTTAGCCGCCTTGGAAGAAATTCCCGGAGTAGGTAAAGGCATTGCCAAAAGAATTGAAGAATTTCTTAAAACCGGCCGAATTAAAGATTATCAGAGACTAAAAAAAGAATGTCCGGTTGATTTAGAATCTTTAACAGCTGTTGAGGGCTTGGGTTCACAAAAGATTAAGTTTCTTTACAAAAAACTGAAGATTAAGAATCTGGTTGATTTAGAAAAGGCGGCTAAGGCGGGAAAGATAAGAAGATTGAAAGGCTTTGGCCAAAAAAGTGAAAAAAATATTCTACAAGGTATCGCTTTTGTCAGAACAAGTAAAGGAAGATTTTTACTCGGCTTAATCTTGCCGATTGTTAGAAAAATGGTCAGCCAGCTTAGAGATTTGCCCGAAACAGACAAAGTTGAGGTGGCTGGTTCGGTCAGGCGAATGAAAGAGACGGTTGGCGATATTGATATTTTGGTTACTTCGGCCAAACCAGCTAAGGTCATAGATTTTTTTGTTCAGATGCCCGAAGTAGTTAAAATCTGGGCCAAAGGGCCAACTCGTTCGTCAGTCAGATTTAAAGGCGGTTTCGATTGTGACTTACGGGTGATTAAAAAAGAAAGCTTTGGCGCGGCTCTCCAATATTTTACCGGCAACAAGGACCATAATATTTTGACCCGGCGCTTGGCTATTAAAAAAGGGTTGAAATTGAATGAATACGGGATATTTAAAGGTCAAAAGAGAATAGCTGGTCAAAACGAGAAGGAAATTTATCAAACCATCGACCTCCCATATATTGAACCGGAATTAAGAACCAATAGCGGTGAGCTCGAAGCGGCCCTTCGGCAAGCTCAGGGCGAATCCGATAGGTTGCCTAAAATAGTTGGCTACAATGAGATTAAAGGAGAAACTCATTGTCATACCGACTGGAGTGACGGCTCTGAAACGATTACCCAAATGGCCAAGGCGGCTAAAAGAATAGGTTATCAATACGTAATCATTACTGACCACGCCGGCTTTTTGAAGATAGCTCATGGCTTGGACGAGAAACGCCTCTTGAAACAAATGGCTGAAATTGATAAAGTTAACCAGCGAATAAGCGGGATAAAAATCCTCAAGGGCTGTGAAGTCGATATTAAAGATGATGGTTCTTTAGCTATTAAGGACGAGGTCTTAGCCAAGTTAGATGTTGTTTTAGGGGCGGTTCACTCCAGTTTTAAGATGAACAAAACGGATATGACTAAAAGATTGTTACAGGCAATCAAAAATCCTCACCTGGATGTTATTGCTCATCCAACCGGTCGGCTTCTTCAGAAAAGGAAGGCTTATCAATTTGATTTCAATAAAGTTTTTGAAGCGGCCAGGGAAGCCAAAACCGCTTTGGAAATCAATGCCCATTTAGACCGGCTGGACTTAAAGGATACTGATATCCGACAGGCCGTCCAAGCGGAGGTTAAACTGACTATCGGCACCGATGCTCATAGCCCGCAGCATTTGCCAATGATGGAATTAGGCATTGCTCAAGCCCGCCGCGGCTGGGCAACTAAAAAGGACATTTTGAATATTTGTTCGTTTAAAGAATTTTTGGATTATTTTGAAAGATAAGGAGGCTGTTATGGAATCCAAGAGAGAGTTGATTAAAAAAACCGAACGGGTTCGGGAGGAGATTGTTGCCTTAATCAGGGCGCTTGATGGCGCCAATAACAGGTTGTTTGCGGCGTTAAATAAGTTAAAACGGAATAAGATTAGCCGAAAACGGTTGGTCGAGATTCTCAGGGAGATAAGTGAGGACTCAAAATTTATTTCGCCAGATAGAGAGGCAGCAGTCCACGATATCCGTGACTTAGTCGCCGGCCTGATCGCCGACCGCGTACTCGGAGGTAACTAAAAAGTTTTATTTGATTCTCTCGGAAGCCGCATTATGTTAAACTAAGTAATGCGGCTTTTTCTATGAAGACAGTTCGACGGACTCGCTATAAAATTATTAAAAGCTGGCTCTTAGTTCTTTTTTGGGCTGGTTTCATTTTCTTTATCTCCCATCAGTCGGATTTAGGCTTAGGTTTGTCTGAAAACTGGAGTTTTCTTTTTAGTTATCTGGCTCACTTTTTGGAATATACTATTTTGACCTTTCTTCTTATCGCCGCTCTCCAAGAGCACCGTTTAGCCAGAAAAACGGTCTTAATCCTGGCTGTCATTTTTGCCTTGGCTTACGCTTTCTCCGATGAATATCATCAGAGTTTTATTCCCGGCCGTCAGGCGTCCGGCCAAGATATTCTTATTGACGGTCTGGCTGTTTTTTTAGTCGCTTGGCTGTCCAAAGGAAAAGTGATAAAATAACTTAGACATGTTTAGTTTTGCTAAAAAATCAGCTTTCGGTTTGGACTTAAGCGACTTTTCGCTTAAATTAATTCAATTAAAGAAAAAGGAAGGTCTTTCTTTGATTAATTTTGTTGAAGCGAATTTACCGGCTGGTCTGGTTCAGGGCGGAGAAATCAGGAAGGAAAAAGAATTGGTTAATATTCTTAAAGGCCGGCTAAAAAAAACGGGCGGTCAGCGCTTTCAAAGCAGGGAAGTGGTTTGTAATTTGCCGGAGGAAAAAGTCTTCATTCGAATGATTTGGTTGCCTTTGATGAAAAAGGCGGAGCTTGACCAGGCGGTTGGCTGGGAAGCGGAAGCCCATATACCTTTGGGTCTTGATGAAGTCTATTTAGATTGGCAAATTGTTAAAGAGCCGACCGAAAAAAACAATCGCTATAGTATTTTGATTGCGGCCGCCCCTCGCCTTTTAGTCGATAGCTACTCCAGGTTTCTTAAAAGGAGCGGCCTTAGGCCGATTGCTCTGGAACCGGAGTCGGTAGCGATTGTCCGTAGTTTGATTAAAGCCGGTGATTCAAGGCCGACAGTTTTGATTGACCTGGGAGCTAGCGGCACTAATTTTGTTATTTTCGCCGCTTCGACTATTCGCTTTACTTCGCATATTAACATCTCCGGGCAGCTTTTTGAGCAAGCGATTATGAAAAGACTGGGCGTTGACCAGAAAAAAGCTAAGCAATTAAAGATTAAAGTTGGCTTGGACAAAGCTAAAGAAAATGGAGAGGTCTACCAGGCCCTGGCTCCATTAGTTGAGGAGTTGGCTGACCGGATTAAAGATTATATTATTTTCCACCAGAAACAGGCTGCTCATCTGCCGGGCTCGGACAAGCTGATTGACCGACTCTTACTTTGCGGCGGCGATTCGCTCTTAATTAATTTACCTTTCTTTCTTAGTCAGCGTTTAGGTCTGAAAATTGAAGTGGCTGACCCGTTAATTAATTTTCCTAAACCGGTTGAAAAGCATTCTCCGGCTCTGGCTGCTTTACCCAAAAGGGAACTTCTAACTTATACGACCGCTTTAGGCCTGGCTATGAGGAATCTAGATGAGTAATTTCTTTTTTAAAACGGTCTCAGAATAATGATCAAACTGAATCTTTTGCCGCCAGCTGAAAAAAAGGATTTGAGAATAAGCGAATTTAATCGTTTAATTTTCTCTTTGGCCGGCTGGTTTTTAGTCATCTTAGTTATCTTTAGTATTTTTTTAGCCGGCGCCTTTCTGTCGTTATCTATTCTTTTAAAGGAACAGGCTAATTTGGTTGCCATTAGAGAAAGCGAGCCGCAGATGCAAAACCTGCTCAAAATAGAAGATAAAATTAAGCAGACTAATCAAATCATTAAACAAATTAATTCCAAACAGCGGCAAATGGTTCTTTGGACTCCTCTTTTAGAGAGATTGACCAAGACTGTTCCGGCTGGCCTCTATTTAACCAACCTTTCCTATCAGCCGAGCGGTAACCGGATTATTTTAAACGGCTGGGCTGACCAACGGGAGGATCTTCTTTGTTTCCAGAGGTCGCTAGAAGAGAATCCGTTTTTCGCCGAAGTCGAAACGCCTTTAGCTAATTTGGTTAAAGAAAAGAATATTGATTTCAGTTTTACCCTGCACCTTGATTCTCGTTAAAAAAACTGAAGATTGATTATTTCATTATGGATCTATCTCGGCCTAAAAAAATTATTTTAGTTCCTCTCTTATGCCTGATTGGCCTGCTTCTTTTCATTAGTTTATCTGTTTATCCCTGGCTGGCTGCGATTGACCGGGCCGGTCAGGAGTATTTAGCTGGTCAGGAAGTTTTGACTAAATTAGACCAGCGCGAGTCTTTAGCCAAGCAGTTAGAAAAAGAATATCAGGAAAATGAATCCGAGTTAGCCGATTTGGCCAAGGTTTTTCTAAGCACGGAAGAAACAGTTGGTTTCATCACTAATTTGGAGACAATTGCCCGTCGGACCAATAATTTTTTTGAAATAAAAGCGGCCAGTCCCCATCAACCTTCGGAGGAAGAAGCCGGTTATCTTAGTTTTCGGATTTCTCTTTGGGGCAGTTTCCATAATCTCCTTCTCTTTTTAGCCAAGCTGGAAGATAGTCCTTACCCTCCTTACCGATTAGTTGAGCTCGAAAATATAACCATCAAGAAGTTAGAGGCTGAAGATTTGACTAGAATCAGTTATCCGTTGGCCGAAAACAGTTTAGAGAGTATTTTGAGTATTAAGATTTACACTCAATAGATTATGTTAAAGAAAATTAGTTTAGAAAAGGTAAATTATTTGTTAAAAAAATATCGCCGTCTTATTCCGGGAATAGTTTTTATTTTATTAGTCGGCCTCAATATCTTTATCTATTACCAGTATGTTTATCTGGTTATGGTCGTCCGCCCGGAGCCGAAGCTGGAAAAAACAACGATTGACCGGGAAAATCTAGAAAAAGTTTTAGATAGCCTGGACCAGCGGCAGACAACCTTAAATCGGGTTGAGCGAACCGGTTACTCTGACCCTTTTCAATAAACGAACATTTGACTTTTTGACTATTTCTGTCTATAGTAGGTATTAGGCGCCTGTAGCTCAGTGGATAGAGCAAAGGTTTTCTAAACCTTAGGTCGTGGGTTCGAGTCCTACCAGGCGCGCTCAGAATGATGAATTCAGACAAAAGAGCGTTTGAAGGTATTTTAGAGAAAATCCCTATTTTACCCGAAATGTTATCTTAATAGGTGCAATCTATGTCAGCCAGTTTGGAAAAATTTTTAAATCAGTTGTCCCCTTGGTTTTTTTCGCATGGCCTGAAGATTATTGTCATTATCGTAGTTGCTTATTTGGCTCTGCGCTTTGGCAAAATTTTTATTGAGAAAATTATCAGGCGGGCGATTGCCGGCGACCGCTACTTGAACAAAGAAGCTGAGCGGAAAAGAGAGGATACTTTGATTAAGGTCTTCGAGGGAACTTTAAGGGTAGTTGTCTGGGTGGTGGTTGTCCTGATAATTTTATCAGAGCTGAGCATCAATATCGGACCTCTCTTGGCCGGAGCGGGAATTGTCGGAGTGGCTCTTGGTTTTGGCGCTCAATATGTAGTCCGTGATTTTTTAAGCGGATTATTTATAATTCTGGAAAATCAATATCGGGTTGGCGACGTAGTTTGTCTTGACGGGACCTGCGGCGAGGTGGAAAGTGTCAACTTGAGAATGACTATTCTGCGAGACCTTGACGGGACAGTCCACCATATTCCGAATGGCCAAATAACCAAGGCGGATAATTTGTCTAAAAAGTTTGCCCGAGTTAATTTAAGCGTTGGCATCTCTTACAGTTCAAATTTGGAAAAGGTGATTGGAACAGTTAATCGGGTCGGTCGGGAGCTGGCCGAGGATTCAGGCTGGAAAGATAAAATTACCAAGGCTCCTCAGTTCCTCCGAGTTGATGATTTTGCCGATTCGGCCGTTATAATCAGAATTCTGGGCGAGACCAAACCTCTCCAGCAGTGGGACGTTACCGGCGAGTTAAGAAAAAGATTAAAGATTGCCTTTGACCAAGAAGGGATTGAAATTCCCTTCCCTCAAATGGTTATTCATCAGGCCAAAGAATAAATTTTGTTTGACATTACAACGGTAATCTGCTATTTTTAAAAAAGGTGGGTTATTTTTTTTACGTTAAATTATGCCAACCATTAATCAATTAGTTAAGAAACCGAGAAAGAAAATAAAGAAGAAACCAAAGTCACCGGCTCTTTGGCGGAATTTTAATTTACTTAAAAATAAGCCGAGAAAATACCCTTCGCCCTTTAAGCGCGGTGTCTGTTTACAGGTTAAGACAATTACTCCCAAGAAGCCGAACTCTGCTTTGCGGAAAGTGACTCGGGTCAGATTAACCAATGGCATGGAAGTAACCGCCTATATCCCAGGCATCGGTCATAATCTTCAGGAACACTCGGTTGTTCTGTTGCGAGGCGGCCGGGTTAAGGATTTGCCTGGCGTTCGTTATCATGTTGTCCGCGGTATCTTGGATACAGAAGGAGTGGAAGGTCGCAAACAAAAGAGAAGTCGTTATGGAACTAAGAAATCAGGCAAGGAAGGAAATAAGAAAGCCGAAGAGGGCGGACCGGCTGAGACGGAAAAAGCCGAACCAGCCGAGCAATCAAAATAATAATTATGAGAAGGAAGAAAAAAATCAAAAAGACCATTAATCCTGACCCCAAGTATGACAATATTTTGGTGGCCAAGTTTATCAATCAGTTGATGAAACAGGGTAAAAAATCGGTTGCCCAAAGAGTTTTTTATCGAGCTTTTGAAATACTGTCTAAACAGGACAAAAAAAAGGAACCGTTGGAAATATTCGACCAAGCGGTCAAAAATGTTTCTCCTTTAGTTGAGGTAAAATCACGACGAATTGGCGGAGCTCATTATCAGGTGCCCCGAGAGGTGCGCGGCGAAAGGAGAACCACTTTGGCTATCCGTTGGCTGATTCAAGCCGCTCAAGCAAAAAAGGGCAAGCCGATGTCTGAAAAACTGGCCGCCGAGCTATTGGATGCTTCTAAAAATACGGGGACGGCCGTTAAAAAGAAAGAAGATACACACCGAATGGCCGAAGCCAATAAGGCCTTTGCTCATTTCGCTTGGTAAATCTTGACAAAATTGACATGCCTAGGCAATACCCAATAAAAAAAGTTAGAGATATTGGCATCATTGCTCATATTGATGCCGGCAAGACGACCGTGACCGAACGGGTCCTTTTTTATACCGGCATTTCCCATAAAATCGGCGAAGTCCATGAAGGAGAGGCAATTATGGACTGGATGGCTCAGGAAAAAGAAAGAGGAATTACGATTACCTCGGCGGCAACCACTTGTTTTTGGACGCCGCGGGACTATTTGTCCAAAGAACCGGGGCAGTATCGGATTAATATTATTGATACGCCCGGTCATATTGATTTTACGGTAGAAGTTCAGCGTTCCTTGAGAGTGCTTGACGGGGCGGTCGTCGTCTTCGACGGGGTAGCCGGGGTAGAACCGCAATCGGAAACGGTTTGGCGGCAAGCCGATAAATTTAAGGTGCCTCGCCTTTGTTTTATCAATAAGCTGGACCGGACCGGAGCTGATTTCGGAAGAAGTTTGGAATCAATCCGGCAGCGACTGACTCCTAAAGCAGTTGCTTTGAATATCCCAATCGGCTTGGAAGAAGGGCATCAGGGGGTGGTTGATTTGATAACGATGAAGGCCTATAAATTCGTCGGCGATTTTGGTGAAAAGATAGTTGAAGAAGAGATTCCCGAGGAATTAAAAAAAGAAAGCGGGGATTATCGTAATAAACTGTTAGAGAAAGTGGCTGACCAGGACGACGGAATAGCCGAAAAATATTTGGACGGCCGGGAGATTAAAGAGGAAGAAATTAAAAAAGCCTTGCGTCAGGCAACCATTGATTACAAATTAGTCCCGGTTTTCTGCGGTTCAGCCTTGAAAAACAAAGGAGTTCAACTTTTGCTGGATGGAGTCATTGATTATTTGCCTTCGCCGGTTGATTTGCCGCCGGTTGAAGGATTTGCGGCCGAAGACGAAACAAAAAAAATTAGCAGAGAGAGCGAAGATAAGGCTCCTTTGGCTGCTTTAGTTTTTAAAATTGCGACCGACCCTTTTGTCGGACAGCTGGCTTATTTGAGAATTTACTCAGGCAGTTTGACGGCCGGTTCTTATGTCACGAACTCTAGCACCGGCCAGAAGGAGAGAGTTGGCCGTCTATTGAGGATGCATGCCGATAAAAGAGAAGAAGTCAAAGAATTTTATGCTGGCGATATCGGGGCGATTATCGGCTTAAAGGAGACGACAACCGGTGACACCTTAAGCGATTCCCAAGAGCCGATTGTTCTTGAAAAAATAGTCTTTCCTGAGCCGGTTATTTCCATTGCTGTTGAACCAAAGACAAAAGCCGACCAGGAAAAAATGGGCATTGCTCTAAAGAGATTAGCCGAAGAAGATCCAACTTTCCAAATTAGAGGCGATCCGGAGACTGGCCAGACAATTATTTCCGGAATGGGTGAATTACATTTAGCGGTCATTGTCGACCGGATGCTGAGAGAGTTTAATGTCGGCGCTAATATCGGCCAGCCGCAGGTTGCTTACAAAGAGACAATTAAAGGAGAGGCCAAAGCGGAAGGTAAGTATATTCGGCAGACCGGCGGTCGGGGACAATATGGTCATGTTTGGTTAAGAGTCAAGCCGCAGGAACGCGGCCAAGGATTTGAATTTGTCAACGAGATAAAAGGTGGAATTATTCCTCAAGAGTTTATTCCGGCCGTTGAGAAAGGAATTAAGGAGGCAATAAACAAAGGCGTCTTGGCCGGTTATCCGTTAATTGACTTGAAGGTGACTCTTTACGACGGTTCTTATCATGAGGTTGACTCTTCGGAGGCCGCTTTTAAAATTGCCGGTTCAATTGCTTTACAGGAAGCGGTCAAAAGTGCTAAGCTGGTTTTACTAGAACCGATTATGAAATTAGAAGTGGTTACCCCGGAGCAGTTTATGGGTGATGTTATTGGTGATCTTAGTTCCAAGCGGGGCCGGATTAATAAGATGGAGGACCGGGACGAAGGAGTCGGTCAGGTTAAAATAATTGATGCTCGGATTCCTCTGGCAGGTATGTTTGGCTACGCGACTCGACTTCGTTCAATTACTCAGGGACGAGCCACTTTCACCATGGAATTTGACCATTACGCTGAAATGCCCGACAATGTTGCCGAGGAGTTAATTAGCGGAGATAAAAAGTGACCATTTGTCCAAATCCATGACTTGGTAATAGATATTCATCCCTGGGAGCGAAGCGAAGCAATCCCGTGATAATCAGGCCGGATTACTTATCACTTAACAAGGTTCAAGTTTTTGGTTAAAATAATAAATATATGTGGGAAAAAATTAAAAAAATATTGCAAAAAGAAGGCGGTAAGTGTATTATAATAGAAAACAATCAGCCGACTTACTTGGTGATGAAATTAGAAAATTATCAGGATAAAGACCTATCAGCCGAAGAGACGGCGAAAGCCAATCAGGATATCGACCAGTGGCGGGCTGAAGAGAAAAAAGAGGAAGCAGAGGCGGTTGAGTCCGACTCCGAAAAAGAAGAAGTTAAAGTAGAAGATTTGCCTTTCTAGTTAATTAGAGGCAGTTTAAAGAAGAGACGATATTGACAAGAAGGCCTTTTATTGCTAAATTAAAAATAGTCTTAATTAATTAAATTAAATAAAGAATTTTAGAGCCGTAAAGATAAAATTTGAAACAAGGTTCCAAATTCTATGTTTTAGGTTCTAAGATATTTATGGCCGAAAAGTTTGAACGAACTAAGCCACACCTTAATATAGGAACCATTGGTCATGTCGACCATGGTAAAACAACTTTAACCGCGGCTATTCTAAAATGTTTAAAAGCGGCTGGGTTTAAATCTCAAGACAAAGGAGTTAACGATATCGACAAAGCTCCAGAAGAAAAGGAGCGCGGTTTAACCATTGCCGTTGCTCACGTTGAGTACGAAACTGAAAAACGACATTATGCTCACATTGATTGTCCCGGACACGCTGACTACATTAAAAATATGATTACCGGGGCGGCTCAAATGGACGGAGCAATTTTGGTTGTTTCGGCTCCGGACGGACCGATGCCTCAGACTCGCGAACACATTCTTTTGGCTCGTCAGGTCGGCCTGCCGGCCATGGTTGTCTTTTTGAACAAGACCGACCAGGTTGACGACCCGGAATTAATTGATTTGGTTGAACAGGAAATTAGAGAGCTGTTAAGCAAATACGAATTTGACGGAGAGAAAACGCCAATTATTCGCGGTTCAGCCTTGCAGGCGCTGGAGTGCGGTTGCGGCAAGGAAGATTGTCCCAAGTGCGGACCGGTTATTAAATTAGCCAAGGCGGTTGACGAAAATATTCCCGAGCCGTCTCGTCAGGTAGACAAGCCTTTCTTAATGCCGATTGAAGATGTTTTCTCAATTGAAGGACGAGGAACGGTGGCGACCGGTCGGATTGAACGAGGAGTAATTAAACTTAATGAAGAGGTGGAGATAATTGGTTTAGGCGATACTCAAAAAACGGTAGTCACCGGTATTGAGATGTTTAATAAGTCACTTGACGAAGGAAAAGCCGGCGACAATACCGGTATCCTGTTAAGAGGCGTTAAACGAGAAGATGTTCAGCGCGGCCAAATCTTGGCCAAGCCCGGTTCAGTCACTCCTCATCAGGAGTTCGAAGGCGAAGTCTATATTTTGAGCAAAGAGGAAGGCGGTCGTCACACTCCTTTCTTCAGCGGTTACAAACCTCAATTCTATATAAGAACGACAGATGTGACTGGCGATGTTGTTTTGCCTGAAGGGACAGAAATGGTTATGCCCGGTGATACGGTTAATCTGAAGATTAAATTAGCCTCACCAGTTGCTTTGGAGCAAAAACAGCGATTTGCCATTCGGGAAGGCGGAAAGACAGTTGGGGCCGGCGTAGTCACCAAGATAGTTAAGTAAGTTGGAGTTTAGGAGTTTAGCCCGGTCAGCTGGGCTAAACTCTCTTAATTTACCTTTTAAATTCTAGTTTTAACGATGGCACCTAAAAAAGAAGAAGAAGTTAAGCAACGAATTCGTATTAAAATTCAGGCTTACGACCACAAATTGATTGACCAATCAATCAAGCAGATTGTCGAAACGATTGGACGTTATGATGCTGAAATAAGAGGGCCGGTTCCGTTGCCGACTCAGATCCATAAATATACAGTTAATCGTTCCACTTTTGTCCATAAAGATTCGCGGGAACAGTATGAAATGAGAATTCATAAACGGCTGATTGATATTATTAACCCCAATCCTAAAATAATTGACGCTTTGATGGGATTAAATCTGCCAGCCGGTATTGATATTGAAATAAAAATGTAATTTATGGAGACTCCTATACTAGATTAAATGTCAATTAATTAAAGGCAACTATCCGTTATTAAAGACCGGGCTAGTGCCCGGTATTTTATTGCCTATCGTCTTTCAGGAGTTAGTTCTCTTCCCAATCTATTTCTCAAACAAAGTTCCGAATCTTGAAAATTGAAGTCATTGTCGGCGGCAAAAACTTAACGCTGTTTCGTTTGCCTTTTCGGGCAAAGCCCAAAAAGTTTTCCGACAGCTATTTTTGCCTGGCCAATGACTTAATTTTCCCCGCCTTGCCGCGAGGCAGGTAAGCTTCTCCACTATGTTTTCGAAATGGATTGGGAAGAGAACTAAAGTAGGGTTATATGAAATTTATTCTTGGTAAAAAATTAGGCATGAGCCAGGTTTTCGATGAACGGAAAAAAGTTGTTCCGGTTACCTTGGTTGAGGCCGGTCCTTGTTTTGTTGTTCAGTCAAAGACTAAAGAAAAGGATGGCTATCAGGCCGTTCAGCTCGGCTTCGAAGAAATTAGAGACAATAGAGTTAAAAAACCTCAAAGGGGTCATTTTAAAAAGTCTGGTTTGGAGAAATCGTTTCGTTATTTAAGTGAATTCGCCGATAGTAACCTAAAGGCTGGTGATAAAATAGACGTTTCGATTTTCCAAGAAGGGGAAATAGTCAAAGTGTCTAGTCTGGCTAAAGGCCGAGGTTTCCAAGGAGTTGTTAAGAGACATGGTTTCTCCGGCTTTCCGGCCAGTCATGGAACCAAGCACGGGCTAAGAGCGCCCGGTTCGATTGGTTCAGCCTGGCCAGAGAGGGTTTTGCCGGGAAGAAAAATGGCCGGTCGAATGGGCACTCGGCGGGTGACCATCTCCGGTTTAAAAATTGTTCAAGTGGACAAGGAGAACAATTTACTGGCTGTCCAGGGAGCGGTTCCCGGCCGGAAAAACAGTCTTTTAGAAATTAGAGTAAGTAAAGAGATTAAGGCGGTTGAAAAAGAAAAAGAAGATAAATTAATAGTTGAACTGGAAGAAGAAGAAAGAAAAGTCCAAGAAAAGAAAGGCCAGGGGAAAATAAAAGAGCCGGAGAAGGAAAAAGAAGAGAAGACGGAAAATAAATGACCTGTCTTTTGTGAATGTGTTTTAAATCATGAATGTTAAATTGTATAATCAAGAAGGAAAAGAAGTCGGCCAGCTGGATTTACCGGCTGAGATTTTCGGAGTCTCGCTAAATAAGGATTTAATCCATCAGGCGGCCGTTGAACAGATGGCTGGCCGTCGACAGGTTTTAGCCCAGGCTAAGGACCGAGGTCAGGTCCGAGGAGGCGGAACGAAACCATGGCGTCAAAAAGGGACTGGCCGAGCTCGTCATGGCTCAATCCGTTCGCCAATTTGGATTGGCGGCGGAGTTACTTTCGGGCCGACTAAAGAAAGAACTTTCTCTAAAAAAATTAACAGAAAAATGAAAAGACAAGCTCTATTGATGGCCATGTCTTCCAAACTTAAAGACGACCAATTGGTTTTATTGGACAAGTTAGAATTAAGCAAGGCCAAGACTAAGCAGATAATCGAGATAATTAGTCATTTGAACAATAGTTTAAAGAAAGATTTAGACAGAGGGACTTTAATTATTTTGCCGACTACCGACCAGAATATAATCAGAGCCAGTCAAAATGTTCCCAAGCTGAAGACGATTAGAGCTGATAGTCTGAATGTTTTGGATATTCTTTCATATCGATATTTATTAATTCCTCAAGCGGCTCTTAAAGTAATTAAGAGAGTCTATCTTAGGTAAATTTTATGTCTTTATTAAACAAATTAAAGAAAAAAACAAATCCAGCCTGGAGGAGAAAGAGAAAGGAAAAAGAAAACACAAGAGCTGTTCAATCAGCCATAGACAAATCTCAGCTTGAAAAAGAAAAAACGGCGGCTGGCCGGCCGGAAACCGATAAAAAAAAGACTCAGGAGTTTGTTGGTCAACGAGTCCCTCAGGCCTATCGGCTGATTAAAGAACCGCAGATTACCGAGAAAGCAACTTCTTTGGCTGGACAGAATAAATATGTTTTTAAGGTCTTGCCACGGGCGAATAAGCCGGAAATTAAGAAAACGATTGAGGCTCTTTATCAGGTCAAAGTAACTAAGGTTAATTTAATTCATCTGGCCGGTAAGAAAAGACGTTTAGGCCTCAGCCAGGGTTGGCGGGGCGGCCTAAAGAAGGGTTATAAAAAAGCAATTATTACTTTAGCCCCGGGTGAAAAAATAGAATTATTAGCGAGATGACGGCGAAACAGTCATCCTGAAAGAGCCGAAGGCGGTCGAAGGATCTTAAGTAATAACTGCGAGATTCTTCGTCCGCCTTTAGCGGACTCAGAATGACATTTCTATGAAAAGACACAAACCGACTAGTCCTGGTCGAAGGGGAATGAGTTCAGTGGATTTTTCCGCTTTGGCTAAGAAAAAACCGGAAAAGAAATTGACCAAAAAACTGGTCAGACGCTTTGGTCGTGGTTATCGGGGAAGAATCACTTCTCGCCACAAAGGAGGCGGTCGCAAAAGGAAATACCGGTTAATTGACTTTAAAAGATTTGACAAATTGGATATTCCAGCTAAGGTTGTTTCTTTAGAGTACGACCCGAATCGGAGTTGTTTTATCGCTCTTTTGAATTATCGGGATGGCCAGAAAAGATATGTTTTAGCTCCAAATGGTTTGAAGGTCGGTGACGAAATTATCTGCCGGGAAAAAGGCCCGCTCAAGACGGGTAATCGCTTAAAATTAAAAAATATTCCAACCGGTAGTCAGGTCTATAATGTCGAACTCCATCCGAATAGAGGAGGACAGCTGATTAGAGCGGCTGGCAGCGCGGCCCAGGTTTTGGCCAACGAAGCTGGTTACAGTCATCTTAAATTGTCTTCTAACGAAGTAAGAATGGTCAGGGAAGAATGTTGGGCCAGTTTGGGTCAGCTGACTAATCCGGAACATAATATGGTTGTTTTGGGTAAGGCCGGTCGGGGTCGTTGGCTGGGCCGTCGACCGACCGTTCGCGGCTCGGCTATGAATCCGGTTGACCATCCGCATGGTGGCGGCGAGAATCGACAACCGATTGGCTTAAGAAAAGGTCCGAAGACGCCCTGGGGTAAACTAGCTTACGGAGTAAAGACTCGCAAGAGAAAAGCTAGCGATAAATTAATTTTGAAAAAAAGGATTAGAAAGAAAAGGAAATAATTATTATGAGCAGAAGTTTGAAAAAGGGTCCATATGTTGAAGCTAAGCTATTGAAAAAGATAGCTAACTTAAAGCCGGGCGATAAAACAGTAATCAGGACCTGGTCGAGGCGTTCGACGATTAGTCCGGAGATGGTTGGCTTTACCTTCGGGATTCATAACGGCAAGGAACACGTTCCGGTTTTAATCGCCGAAGATATGGTCGGTCATAAGTTGGGTGAGTTTGCCCTAACCCGCAAGTTTATTAAGCATGGCGGCAAGATGCAACGGGAACAGACAATGGGCGCTCGCCAAAGATAAACGGCTGAATAATTAATATGACTAAGGCTAAATTGAGCTATCTTAGAATATCCCCTCGTAAGGTTAGGTTGGTCGCCAATCTGATTAAGGGATTACCGGTTGAAGAGGCCGAGGGGCAGTTGAATTTCTTGGCTAAACGGGCCGCTCGGCCTATCTTAAAACTACTCAGGTCGGCCTTGGCCAACGCTCAGAATAATGACAAGTTAAGTAAAGAGAATCTTTATGTTGATAAGCTCATTGTTGATGAAGGACCGATGCTGAAAAGATGGCAACCACGGGCGATGGGACGGGCCACCCCAATTAGAAAGAAGACTTGTCATATTACATTGGTTTTAGGACAAAAAGAAAGCTTGGCTGTTCCGGAGAAAAGAGAAGATAGACCGGCTAAAGTTAAGGAATCTCGCTTATCCAGAACGCCCGAGGACAAAGAGAAAAAGAAGAAACCGGAATTATTGGAAGAGATTGGCCGTTTAGAAGAAAAGGAAGAGCCAATGATTAAGCCGGAACCGGTTCCGCCAGCTCGTCCTTATCCAACCACTTCCCAATCTAAGAAAAAATTCTTTAGTCGGCAGACCTTTGGTAATGTAAAAAAATATTTTAGACGAAAAAGTTTTTAATTATGGGACAAAAAGTTCACCCACTATCTTTACGAATCGGCCTCGGAGAAAATTGGAAGTCTCGTTGGTTTGGCAAAAAAGGTAAATACCGAGACCTTTTGGAGCAAGATGTTCGCTTGCGGAGTTTTATTAACAAGAAATTAGATAGAACTGGTTTAAATTCAATTCGGATAGAACGTTCAGCTAACCTGATTAACATTATTATTCAGACCACCCGGCCCGGTTTAGTCATTGGCCGTGGCGGCAGCGGGGTAGAAGAATTGAAAGAAGAAATTAAAAAATTTATCCGAAAAATTGACCCGAATTTGGCTCCGAACAAAGGCGGTAAATTAGAAATTCGTTTAGAGATTGAAGAAGTTAAACAGGCCAGTTCGCAAGCAACTGTTGTCGCCGCTGAAATGGCTAATCAGATAGAAAAAAGATTGCCCTACCGTCGGGTAATGAAACAGACTTTAAGCAAGATAACTCAGAATAATGAGATCCAGGGGGCAAAGGTGATGGTCAAGGGCAGATTGAATGGAGCCGAGATTGCTCGCAAGGAGTGGTTGAAACAGGGAAGAATTCCTTTACAGACTTTACGTTCCAGTATTGATTATGCCCAGGCGACCGCCTATACTACTTACGGAACAATCGGCATTAAGGTCTGGATTTATAAAGGAGAAGTTTTCCAGTAGACCTGCGAAGTACGAATGATATACGGAATTACGAAAAAATTATTCGTGATTTCGTAATAAATTCGTAATTCGTAGATAATTTGATGTTGTTTCCTAAGAAAGTCAAACATCGCAAATGGCAGAAAGGACGAGTCCACAGTCAACGTGCTAAGCGTGGTGACTACCTGGCTTTTGGCTCTTTCGGCTTGAAAGCTTTAGCCGGCTGTTGGCTGACCGCGCGTCAAATTGAGGCCGCTCGCCGAGCAATGACTCGCTATGTCCAGCGTGGCGGCAAAATTTGGATTAGAGTTTTTCCGGATAAACCGGTGACCAAAAAAGGAGTTGAGGTGCCGATGGGTGGTGGTAAGGGCAGTCCGGACCATTATGTTATGCCCATTAAGCCGGGCCGAATCATTTTTGAAATGGACGGTATTGCCGAAGAAATGGCCAAAGAGGCGATGCGGCGGGCCAGCCATAAATTGCCGATTAAGACAAAATTTATTAAGCGTTAATGAAAGGTCATTGCTAACGACTGAAAGGAGTGAGACAATCCCGAAGAATACCGTAAGATTACCGCGTCGCTTACTTTGTTCGCTCCTGGCAATGACAAAGCGATGAAAATCAAAGAATTGCGCAGAAAAACAAATAAAGAGCTGAAGGAAACTTTAGAAGAAAATCGCCATAAGCTTGGTCAGCTTAGGTTTGATTTGGCCGCTAAGAAACTGAAAGATGTTCGACAGGTTAGGGAACTGCGTAGGGAGATTGCCCGGATTTTGACTATTTTAAGCACAGGTAAAAATGAATAAAAAAAATAATTCTCCAAAAAACAGCTCAACGGACAAAGAAAAGAGGAAGAATCGTTTGTTCAAAGGCAGAGTCATTTCTGACAAAATGGATAAAACCATTGTCGTTTTGGTTTCTCGATTAAAGAAGCATCCTCGTTACCAGAAAAGATATAAAGTTGATAAAAAATATAAGGTTCACGACGAAGAAAATAAATATAAGGCCGGCGACCGGCTGATTATTAAGGAAAGCAGACCAATAAGCAAGACTAAAAAATGGCAGGTTGTTGGAAAGGTTTGAGCGAGATTTGTTTAATTAACCCGGTGAATTTCAGTTAATAATCATGATTCAAGATGGAACAAAATTAAAAGTAGCCGACAATACTGGCGCTAAAATTATCCAGTGTTTTAAGGTATTGGGAGGTAGTCGCCGGCGCTACGCCCGAATCGGCGATATTATTGTCGCCTCGGTTAAAGAAGCAGAACCAAGGAAAACGGTCAAGAAGAAAGATGTCGTTCGAGCAGTGATTGTTCGCCAGAAAAAAGCTTATCGTCGGGCCGACGGCTCCTACATCCGTTTTGACGAAAACGCAGCAGTTATTCTGGAAGGCGCTAACCCAAAGGGTGGTCGTATCTTTGGGCCGGTTACCCGGGAATTAAAAGAAAGGGGTTTTGATAAGATAGTTTCCTTAGCTCCGGAAGTTCTCTAATTATCGAAGACTCTATTGATAATATGAAAATTAAGAAAGACGATACAGTTTTAGTTATTAGCGGCAAAGACAAAGGCAAAAAAGCTAAAGTCTTGGAATCTTTTCCTGAGCAGCATAAGGTCATTGTTGAAGGAGTCAATCTGGTTAAACGGCATCGCCGGCCGCGTCGGGAAAGAGAAAAGGGCCAGATTGTTGAAGTGCCTAAGCCGATTGATGTCTCTAATCTTAAATTAGTTTGCCCTAAATGCGGCCAGTCGACCCGGGTTGGTTACCTCTTAACCGAAAAGGGTAAATATCGGATTTGCAAAAAATGTAAACAAGAGATATAAGATTGATTTTTTTTTATGATTCGATTAAAAGAAAAATATATCAAGGAAGTCCGGCCAACAATGAAAAAAAAGTTTGGCTATCAGAATGACTTGGCCGTGCCAAGGATTGTCAAGGTGGTTGTTAATACCGGTCTTGACCCTAATCTTAAGGACGAAAAACGGCAACAGGAGATTAGTCATGATTTGGCTTTAATCACCGGCCAAAAGGCCAAGCTTTCACCGGCCAAGAAAGCGATTGCATCGTTTAAAATTAGACAAGGAATGATTGTTGGCTTGACAGTCACTCTGCGCCGTCAACGGATGTATGATTTTTTGGATAGGTTAATTCATGTCGCTCTGCCGCGAAGCCGCGATTTTTACGGTCTGGCCGAGAAGAACGTTGACCAGGCCGGCAATTTGAATATCGGAGTCAAAGAACAAATAATTTTTCCGGAGATTTCAGCCGAAAGCACTAAGAATATTTTCGGCCTGGAGATTGCGGTAGTCAGTTCAGCTAAAGACCGTCGTCAGGGATTGACCTTGTTTAAATTATTAGGTTTTCCGATAAAATAAACAGAGATTATTATGGCTAAAAAATCAGTTATCGCCCGAGCTCAGAAAAAACCAAAATTTTCCAGTCGAGCAGTCCGACGCTGTTTTCGCTGTGGCCGTAAAAGAGGCTACCTTCGTAAATTTGGTTTATGTCGAATTTGCTTTCGGGAATTAGCTCGCAACGGAGAAATTCCCGGGGTCAAAAAAAGCAGTTGGTAATAGAATAATATGATTGATTCAATTTCTGATATGCTCACCAGAATAAGAAATGCCCAAGCGGCTGCTCATCAGTCGGCGGTTCTTCCCTTTTCTAAATTGAGGCTGAGTTTGGCTAATCTTTTTGAAAAAGAGGGCTTAGTTAGTTCGGTTTCTACCCATGGTCGTAAAGCCAAAAAAGTTATTGAGATTGGCCTGAAATATCAGGCTGGCCAGCCGGTTATTAACAGTTTGAAGAGAATTAGTAAGCCGGGTCGGCGGATATATCTCAAGAAAAGTCAGATTAGGTCGGTTAAGCAAGGTTACGGCTTGGCGATTATCTCTACTTCACAGGGATTGATGACTGATCGGCAGGCTAGAAAAAAGGGTTTGGGGGGAGAAATTTTATGTCAGATTTGGTAAGAATTTTGATGACTAGAGAAGTAGTCCTTCAGCAAGCTCAGGAATCAAATTTTAGATATAATATTCATGTCAAAAATAGGTAAACAACCAATTATTATACCAACCGAGGTTCAGGTGAAAATTGACGACCAGATTGAGGTTAAAGGACCTCAGGGGACTTTAACTCAGCAAATTCCGATTCAGATCAACTTGGAATTAAATGAGCTGACCGACGGGCAGAAAGAATTAAAGGTTATCCCCAAAACAAAGTCAAAAAATGGTTTGGCTCTTTGGGGTTTAACGAGGGCTTTGATTGCTAATATGGTTAAGGGCGTCAGGGAAGGCTTTGAGAAAAAACTGGAAATAGAAGGGGTCGGCTACCGAGCTTCGTTGGCTGGTCAGAAATTAGTTTTGAATATCGGCTTTTCTCATCCGGTTGAAGTAGAACCGCCGGCCGGAATTAAATTCGGGGTAGAAAAAAATATGGTTATTGTCTCAGGCATAGATAAGCAGTTAGTTGGTCAGGTGGCCGCTCAGATTAGGGAAATTCGTAAGCCGGAGCCCTATAAGGGCAAGGGAATTAGATACAGCGATGAGCTGGTTAGGAGAAAAGTAGGCAAAAAGGCGGCCGGGACTGAATAGAAGAAGATTTCCAGACTAAGACGGTTGATTAAATCTTTGTTGGAAATAAAAATTTGTAACTGATATGAAACAAAAGCAGGAAAAACGCCATCAGCGACACAAACGGATTAGAGCGAAAGTAAAAGGGACTAAAGGATGTCCCCGTCTTTCTGTTTTCCGCAGTAATCGGCATATTTATCTTCAATTGGTTGACGATGAATGTGCCAAGACATTAGTTAGTTCCAGTGATTGGGAAATAAAGAAAAAAGGGTTAACCAAACTGTCTTTAGCCGAGCAAGTCGGCAATTTGATAGCTAAGAAGGCTTTGGCCAAAGGGGTTAAAAAAGCCGTCTTTGACCGTAGTGGTTATAAATATCAAGGTCGGGTTAAGTCGGCTGCCCAAGGGGCCCGTCAGGCCGGTTTGGAGTTTTAGCCGGCAATAATCTTCTGGCGACTGGAATTCAGTTGGCCAGAAATAATTTCAAATATGATTAATCAAAGAATAGAAGACACTGAATACGAACAAAAATTACTCGACGTGGCCCGGGTGGTTCGAGTCGTCGCCGGCGGTCGTCGTTTTAGATTTCGAGCGGTCATCGCTATCGGCAACCGGAAGGGCGAAATTGGGCTGGCTGTGGCTAAAGGCCACGACGTTAGTCTGGCCGTTGAGAAAGCAATCGCTAAAGCAAGAAAACATTTGATTAAAATCCCGATAGTTAAAGGAACAATTCCTCATCAGGTCGAAGCTAAATATGGCAGCGCTCAGGTTTTGTTGAAACCAGGTCTGGCTGGCCGGGGTATTGTCGCCGGCGGAGCAGTCCGGATTATTTGTAATCTAGTCGGTCTGGAGAATATTTCAGCTAAGATTATCGGCCGGACAACTAATAAATTAAACAATGCCCAGGCGACTATCGAGGCCTTTAAAAAATTAACCAAGAGATAAATTTAAAAGTATGCAATTGAATCAGTTAAAACCAGTTCATCGTAAAAAGCAAAGGAAGCGGGTCGGTCGAGGCGGTAAAAAAGGAACTTACTCCGGGCGAGGACTTAAAGGACAGAAAGCTCGGGCTGGCAGAAAACCGAGGCCTGGTTTTGCCGGTGGGGATAGTCCGTTGGCCAAACGATTGCCTAAGCGGCGGGGAGAGAGAGGCCGATTAAAGATAAGACAGTCTTCTAAATCGTCTAACCGACTCAAGCCGGTTATTCTTAATTTGAGGGATATTGAAGAAAATTTCAAAAAAAACGAACTTGTTTCTCCGAAAAGCTTGTTAGAAAAGGGGTTGATTGTTAAAATGAGAAAGAAGAACCGACCGGTTAAAATTTTGGGCCAAGGCCAGTTAAAGAAAAAATTAATCTTTAAGGGAGTCGTTTTTTCAAAACAATCCGAGCAGAAGATAAAGCAAAACGAATATAAAGCGGCTGTTAAGAAAAAAAAATAAATCAAAAAGAGATAATAAGTTTTTAATATATGGACTGGTTGCAAAAGTTTATCCAAATTTTTAAAGTCAGAGACCTCCGTCGGAAGATTTTTTTTGTTTTAATCGTTCTTGTTATCTTCCGGGTAGCCGCTAATATTCCGGTTCCCGGGATAGATACCGAACAATTAAAGCAATTCTTTGCCAATAACCAGTTGTTTGGCTTATTGAATATATTTACCGGCGGAGCGATGAGCAATCTATCGATTGTTATGCTTGGATTAGGGCCGTTTATTACAGCAACGATTATTATGCAGTTGCTGACCATGATTTTCCCCCAACTGGAGGCTCTTTACAAAGAGGAAGGTGAACGGGGCCGGCAAAAGTTTAATCAATACGCTCGTCTGCTGACTGTCCCTCTGGCCTCTTTACAGGCTTATGCTATGTTAACCTTGTTGAGCCGTCAAAATGTAATCGGCTCTCTGTCGACTGTTCAGTGGATTACCTCTATTTCGGTTATTACGGCCGGGGCTTTATTTTTAATGTGGTTAGGTGAATTAATCTCGGAAAAGGGAATTGGCAACGGTGTCTCTCTTCTGATTTTTGCCGGAATTGTCTCCCGGATACCTTTATCAATCAGGGAAATGGCCGTTACTTACGATCCGGCCAAAATTCCTTCTTATCTGGCTTTTTTGGCGGTTGCCATAATTATTATTACCGGAGTCGTTATCATTAACGAAGGCCGGCGGAATATTCCTGTCTCTTACGCCAAACGAGTGCGCGGTCGCCGGATTTACGGCGGGGTTTCAACTTATTTGCCTTTGAATGTCAATCCGGCCGGGGTTATCCCGATTATCTTTGCTTTATCAATTATGCTTTTTCCTGGAATGGTCGCTAGTTTTCTGGGTACTTCACAAATCAGCTGGCTGGCTCATTTCGCCCAATTAGTCGGCCGCCTTTTTGAGAATGCCTGGTTTTACGGTATTTGTTATTTTGTTTTGGTCGTTCTTTTTACCTATTTTTATACAGCCGTTACCTTTGATCCTAAAAACGTGGCCAATAATCTGCAAAAAATGGGCGGTTTTATCCCAGGTATCCGGCCGGGCCAGCCGACGACTGGTTTTCTCTACTTTATTCTAAATCGAGTTTTGCTTTTCGGAGCTTTCTTTTTGGGAACGATTGCCGTTTTACCGTCGGTTGTTCAGGGAGCGACCGGAATAACTGCTTTCGGTTTTGCCGTCGGCGGAACCGCTCTCCTGATTATTGTTTCAGTTGTTTTAGAGACGATGCGCCAAATCGGCAGTCAGCTAACTATGCGTGATTACGAAGGATTTTAAGTATTTATGTCCAGTCAACAGCCACAAATTATTATTCTGATGGGCCGCTCTGGTTGCGGTAAAGGGACCCAGGCTAAACTACTTCAAAAAGAGTTTGGTTTTGATTGCTTGGGCAGCGGTGACTTATTAAGAACGATCGCCAAGAGAAATGATTTCTCTGGTCAAAAATTAAGGAAAATTTTAGGTAAAGGGGAACGAGTACAGGCCGCATTTATGTTCTCGGTCTGGAGCGAGGAAGTAAGAAATATGAAGAATAAGCCGGATTTGAAGGGGTTAATTCTTGACGGCAACCCGCGGGCCTTACTTGAGGCGAAGTTAATGGACGATATCTTTAATTGGGTTGAATGGACTAAAATTAAGGTTATTTTATTGACCATTTCTGACCAGGAGGCTTTCAATCGGTTGACCAAGAGACGAATTTGTAAAAAGTGCGGCCGGCTGATTCCCTGGGTTGGCCAGTTTAAGGATTTAAAAAAATGCGACAAGTGCGGCGGCCAATTGATTAGCCGGCCCGATGATAAACCAGCCGCGATTCGGGCTCGTCTGGATTTTTATAATAAGGACGTCCAGCCGGCCGTTGATTATTATCATAAACAAGGGAAACTAGTTAAAGTCAACGGCCAACAGTCAATTGAAGATGTTTATCGGGCGGTTAAGAAAATCGTTGAGTAATTGATTGTTTTTTTAAACTGCTTCCGTTTTGGACAAATAATATTTCGCTCTGCCAGGGGAGGCCCCTCCAATGTCGGTCGCCTGACGGCGACACTCCATCGGGCTCCCCTCTGGCTCCGCTTATTTATTTGTTTCCAAAACTCCAGATGTTTAAGAAAAACAAATCAATTACTCTAAATTTAGCTGTCTTATTTCTATGATAACTATCAAAACTCCTGAAGAAATTGAATTAATGGCCGAAGCCGGCCAGTTATTGGCCAAAGTGATGCGTCAATTAAAAGAGACGGTCAAACCGGGCCTGACTACTCAACAATTGGATGAATTAGCTGAAGAGCTTATTATTAGTTATCAAGCCAGACCAGCCTTTAAAGGCTATCAAGGTTTTCCAGCTACTCTCTGTACCTCAATTAACGAACAGATTGTTCATGGTATCCCTTCACAGCGTCAGCTGGTCGAAGGAGATATTTTAAGTTTAGATATAGGCCTAATCTATCGGGATTTTTATGCCGATATGGCGGTTACCTTGCCAATCGGGCCGGTCTCCAAGGAGGCGCAGAGATTAATCCAGACGACCAAAAAAGCTCTCCGTAAGGCGATTGCTCGGGTTAAATCAGGCAAAACAATTGGCGACGTCTCTTTTGCTGTTCAAAAACATGTCCAAGCCGATGGTTTCCAGGTAGTCAGAGAGCTTTGCGGCCATGGAGTCGGTCGTCAACTGCACGAAAAACCGGATGTTCCTAATTTTGGCTACCCAAACAAAGGCCCTCTTCTGAAAGAGGGAATGGTTATCGCTATTGAGCCAATGGCCGTTCTCGGACAGCCGGGAATCGAGCAAGGACCGGATGGCTTTTCTTACCAGACCGCTGACAAGAGCTTATCAGCTCATTTTGAGAATACAGTCGCGGTGACCAAGGAGGGGCCGAGGATTCTAACTGAATAAACTAGATAGACTGAAAAATAAAAATCCGTTTCCTAGCCGAAAACGGATTTTTTTTAAGTTCGGTTTTATTGAATTTCTTCTTTTTTCTCTTTCAGGAAGCGGTGCCAGTTTTCCAGGAATTCGACGAAGATTTGGAAAGGGACTTCTAGAATTAAATTAAAGATAACGACTAGGATATTGAATCTGGCCCACTGTCGGGAGAGCCATTTTCCCACTCTGACCAGCGGTAAAGCAAATAAGTCAATAACAAAGAGCCAGCCGCTTTCTTTCTTCTTTTCAAGACTTAAATTCCTAGCCTGCTGGCGAATCTTTAAACCAGCAAAGCAAATTAAAGAGATGAAGATTAGGAAAATAGCTGTGCTTAGCCAGCTGAAATGAAGTTTATTGAGACCTAAAATAATCAGACCGAAGGAAATGAAGAAAGTGATTAAGTAGAATAAATTGATAACTCCTTTCAAGAACCAGCCTTTTTTGGTTGACGGTTTAATTTCGTAAGTTTCTTCTCTTTTATTTTTATGGACAATTTTCATTGTCTCTAAGATAACCTTCTGTGTGTTTTCCTCGGCTGGCGGCCTAATGGTCATAATAATCAAAAACATCAAAAAAGGAGGAAAAAGAATGTTAATTCCCAGATTAAGAGGGATTAATTGGCGAGTTATATAAAGGTCGAAAGGGATCTCAATCGCTAGGGCCAGAATTATTTTGCTGGCGAAGATGGAAGCGGTGCTGTAGACGGCCGCCCGACGCAGTTTATTTTTTGAATGCCGGTAACGTTCTTGATAAGCGGCGGTGATTGACTCTTCCAGCTTGGCTGGCTGGCTAACCAGATCAGGATTACTCAATAAGGCGTCGCCTAAAACAAGAAAAGGAGTATTGTATTGATTGGCAATTTTGAAAAATCTAGGGCCAAGTGAATGGTTAATCTCCTTGAAAATGATTTTTCGGAGCGACTCGAGCTGAGGGGCTATTTGTCTAATAAATTCCTGGGAAGGATTGGTCCATTCCGGGTAATGCCATTTAACTAGTCGATAACTTAGAAGGGCTTGGTCAGCTCGAAGGAGGGCTTTCTGGATAGCGATAAAAATTTGGGTTTCTTTTTTCTCTCGGCTGATGCTAATTCCTTTCAGAATAATTCTATTCTTGAAGACATCGTACATATAATCGGCTAGGGCGTTATCTTTAAGAGGAGGAGCCAGTTTTTCTTCAATCTCGCAGGAAGCTAGACTGATTAACCAGTTTGTCCTTTCTTCTCTGAAGTCGTTGGTTATAGCCGGAGCATTAATTAAGAACAGGTATTTATTGACAATCAGTTCGACTTCCTTGGTTTTGGTTTCCGGAATAGTACCGTTGGGTAGATAGCCAGCACGAATTAGTTCACAGATCAGGTGATAAGCGATTTCTTTTTTTTGCTCCTGTTGGAAGAATAGTCTTCTTTTAAGAATGCGGTCGATGGCGTTTTTACGAAAGAGGTGTTCTTCCTGATAATCCAGTATTTTTCTAATTTTTTCATAAAAAGAAGCCACTTTACTGGCAATGTAATCAACGTGAATAGTTGAAGTCGGCTCCGGTTTAGCTAAAACAAAGCTTTTAAATCGGCGGACTAATTTTTCGGTCGGCAGAGAAATGGTTGACATTGTTTTTTAATTTTTTTTCTTTATTTCCTCTTTAATTTGGCTAATAAATTTTTTGGTTTTCATCTGACCAAGGTCACCCTTTTCTCGGTCGCGGACAGCCACTGAATCAGCTGTTTGTTCCTGCTGGCCGATAATCAAAAGATAAGGAATTTTTTGAAGTTGGCCTTCTCTAATTTTTTTGCCGAGAGTCTCATTGTCCTCATTCAATTCGACTCGGATGTCTTCTTGTCGGAGTTGTTCCGCAACTTGTTGAGCATATTTGTTAAATTTCTGGCTGACTGGAATAATCTGGGCCTGAACCGGCGATAGCCAAGTCGGGAAAGCTCCGGCAAAATGCTCAATTAGCAAGGCGATAAAGCGTTCGTAAGAGCCAAGAATGGCTCGATGAATCATTACCGGCGGGACCGACCGACCGTCTTGATTGATATAAGAGAGGCCGAAGCGTTTAGGCGTGGCAAAATCAAGCTGAATGGTCGGGATTTGAATCTGGTTGCCCAAGGCGTCTTGGAACATAAAGTCCAGCTTCGGTCCGTAAAGGGCGGCTTCGCCTTCTTTTTTTTGAGCTTTTAGATTTGTCTCTTCTGAAATTTGTTTGAGTATTTTCTCGCAACTATCCCAATCTTTTTCATCGCCGATATATTTTTCAGGATGCTGGTGGTCTCTGACCGAAAGAGAAACCCAGTGTTTACCCCAGAGCCCGAGGGGTTTATAGAAGCCCTGAACAATTTCGACCAAGTTATTTATTTCTTGTTTTATCTGGTCTATTCGGCAAAAGATATGGCCATCTTCAATAGTAATTGAGTAGACTCGATTCAGGCCGCCGACCTCACCTGGTTTTTCCGCTCGGTATTGCTTTTCGCTTTCCATATAACGAATCGGGAGATCGCGGTAGCTTCTTGGTCGAGAGGCATAGATTTGGGTATGATGAGGACAAAGAACCGGCCGGATAACCATTTCGTGCTTGCGTTCGGAAGTAACCCGAAAGAGTTCCTGGCTAAACTTTTTAGCGTGACCGGAAAGTTCATAGAGTTTAATTTTAGCCAGATGAGGGGTTAATACTTTTTTAAAACCATATTTGGCGCAAATTTGTTCAATGTGTTTCTTTAATTGGTCAATGATGATTACTCCTTTAGGAGTAAACAAGGGGAGTCCTGGACCGACTAAATCGGAAAAAGTGAATAAATCCAGCTCTTTGCCTATCTTTCGGTGGTCTCTTTTCTCGGCTTCCGTTTGTTGGGCTAAATATTGGTCCAGCTCTTTTTTGCTTTTAAAAACGACTCCATAAATCCGTTGAAGCATTTTATTCTTTTCATCTCCTTTCCAGTAAGCGCCGGCTAGTCTAGTTAATTTAAAAGCGTCCGGCTTTAGCTCTTTGGTTGAGCGGACGTGCGGGCCACGGCATAAGTCGGTGAAATCGCCAGTTTGATAGACGGTTACTTTTTTGGCTTGTTTATTCTTTTTTAAATCTTTAATTAGCTCAACCTTGTAAGGTTGTTTAAGTTTTTTAAATAAGTCGAAGGCTTTTTCAATGGTCAGTTCTTTCTTTTCAAACGGCAAATTCTTCTTAAGTAGTTCTCTCATTTTCTTTTCGAGCTTGCTCAGGTCGTCCGGCTTGAGAGAACGCGGTAAGTCAAAATCGTAATAGAAGCCGTTGGCAATAACCGGCCCAATACCAAATTTAGCCCCGCTAAACAATTGTTGGACTGCGGCGGCTAAAAGATGAGAAGTTGAATGACGAATGATTTCAATTTTGGATTGTTTGGGCATTACTTTATTACTTTAACGCTGTCGCACAATATTTTCAAGTTCCCGTCGCGGTCGCTTAGACGACCGCCGACTAGGACAATCTTCTCTTCCTGCCAGACGGTGGCTGTCTGTTCGAGCATGTTGGGGAAAACCAGGGTTTCAATCCGGCCGGTCATGTCTTCAATCTCGACAAAAAGCATCAGTTGGCCGGCCCGAGTATTCACTTTTTGTATTTTATTAATTATTCCGCCAACTTTGACCCGACGGCCAACTTGCTCTCGGGAAAGATTCTGACAAGAAGAAGCTAATTTGACTAATCGTTCCTGATAATCTTTTAGAGGGTGCTCTGAAAGATAGAGACCGAGTAGTTCTTTTTCCCAGCTTAAATAATCTTTTTTGCCGGCTGGTGCGGCCGCGGCTAATTTTAGAGACGGCAGGTTGTCGGCAGCTTGGCCGGCAAACAAGCTGATTTGGCCATTTTGTTTAGCTCGCTGGGTTTCGTGAGCCAGACCGAGCATTTGGTCCAAGGAAGCCAATAGCTGGTTCCTCTCCCCGAAGTCATCTAAGGCTCCGCATTTGATTAGACTTTCTAGCGATTTTTTGTTCAGGTCTCTGGACTGGACTCGTTCAATAAAATCGGCGACTGATTTGAAAGAACCGTTTTGTTTTCTTTCTTGAACAATACTTTCAACTACCTGACGGCCGACGTTTTTGATTGCGTTCAGACCGAAATGAATTATCGCGTTGGCCGCTTTGCTAAAATCCTGGTCGCTTTGATTAACGTTGGGCGGTAAAACTTTTATCTTCATCTGTCGGCATTCATCGACCAGAAAGGCGATTCTCTCAATATCATTTTGTTCAGAAGTCATAAGAGCGGCCATGAACTCAGTTGGGTAATGAGATTTTAGGTAAGCGGTTTGATAACCAATCAGAGCGTAACAGGTGGCATGTGCGGCATTAAAGCCGTATTGAGCGAATGGTTCGACCATATGCCAGATTTGGCTAGCTATTCTTGGCTCAATCTGGTTGTTAGTCATTCCGTCAATCATTTTTTCTTTCTGTTCATCTAGGAGCTTTTTAATCTTTTTACCGACTGCCTTTCTTAGGACGTCAGCCTCGGAGGGGGTAAAACCGGCTAATTCCCGGGCCATCCTCATTAGTTGTTCTTGGTAAACCATCACCCCGTAAGTGTTTTCTAAAATAGGTTTAAGTAATGGATGAAGATATTTAACTTTTTTGTAGCCGTGCTTACGAGCGATAAACTCGGGAATAAATTCCATCGGGCCTGGTCGGTACAAGGCAACCATGGCAATAATATCTTCAAATTGGTTAGGCCGAAGTTCTTTAAGGTTTTTCTTCATTCCGCCCGACTCCAGTTGAAAAACGCCAGTTGTATTGGCTGTCCGAAATAGTTGGAAGGTTCTTCGGTCGTCTAGCGGGAGATTGGCTAAATCAATTTCTTGACCGGTTTGCTCCTTGATTTGGTTGAGAGTATTTTGAATGACGGTCAGCGTTCTTAGGCCCAGAAAGTCCATTTTAAGCAGCCCTAAATCCTCAACGGCATGCATTTCATATTGGGTAACCACGGTTTGGTCATCTTGAGTCGGATGCTGACAGGGGACAGAATGGTTGATGTCTTGTTTGGTGATAACTACGCCAGCCGCGTGAGTGGAAGCATGGCGGGCAACCCCCTCTAATTTCATAGCCATATCGATTAAGCGTTTAGTATTCTCGTCTGACTCATATGCGCTGTGCAGTTCCGGCGATTGATAGACAGCTTTGTCCAGAGTGGAACCAAAGGGAATCATTTTGGCTATCTGGTCGCAGAAATTATAGGAGTAATCAAGGACCCGGCCAACATCGCGGACAGCCGCCCGGGCGGCCATTGTCCCGAAGGTAATAATTTGAGCAACGTGATTTTGGCCGTATTTTTTCCTAACATAATTGATCACTTCCTCACGTCGGTTATCGGCAAAATCCAAGTCAATGTCGGGCATTGAGATGCGCTCAGGGTTAAGAAATCGCTCAAAAAGAAGATTGTATTTTAAGGGGTCGATGTCGGTTATCTTCAGCAGATAGGCGACTAGAGAGCCAGCCGCGCTGCCCCGGCCCGGCCCGACGACAATGTTTTTAGATTTGGCCCAGTTGACGAAATCGGCGACAATTAGGAAATAAGAGGCGAAGCCGGTTTTGTTGATTACTCCCAATTCGTAGTCAAGCCGCTCAAGAACCTGCTGGAGCGGAGTTTCGAACTGATGTTCTTCCAAACCGGCCTGGCAGAGTTTTTTAAGATATTCGTTTGGTTCTTGGCCATTCGGCACTTTAAAATATGGCAATTGGATTTTATCTAATTCAAATTCAAAATTACATTTTTCGACAATTTTTTGAGTGTTGCTGATTGCCTCCGGCACTTCCTTGAAGTCTTTAACCATTTGTTCAATCGGTCGCAGCGAGAAGTCGTTATTACGCATTGTCTGGCGGGTTTCATCTGATAGTCTTTTGTCGGTTTGGATACCGACTAAGACGTCCTGGGCTTCGGCGTCTTCCGGTTTGACGTAATGGACATCATTAGTGGCAATTAGAGGGATTTTATGCTGACGACTGATTCTGATTAAAGTCTGGTTAACCAATTCTTGGTGCTCTAAACCGGGGTGATGTTGGAGCTCCAAGTAAAAATTACCCGCTCCAAAAATATCTTGATATTCCAAAGCCAGTTTGGCCGCTTCTTCGGCTCTTCCGTTGATGACAGCTTTGGGAATTTCTCCGCTTAGACAGGCCGAGGAGGCGATTAATCCGGCCGAGTGTTTCCTTAACAGCTCTTTATCAACCCGCGGTTTGTAATAAAACCCCTCTAAATGGGCTTTGGTTGTTAATTGGACTAAATTACGATAGCCTTCTTTGCTTTTGACTAAGATAACCAAGTGGTGAGGCTTATTATCGATATTCGGCCGGCGCTGGTCCATGCCATGGGGAGCTATATAAATCTCGCAGCCAATAATCGGCCGAATGCCTCTTTTTTTGGCTTTCTGATAAAACTCAACCGCTCCGTACATATTGCCGTGGTCGGTTAAAGCAATAGAAGGCATTTTTAATTCCTGACAAGCATCGAGTAGCTGGTCTATTTTAGCCAGTCCATCCAACAAAGAGTAATGGGAGTGAACGTGTAGATGAGTGAATTTCATAGCTTCAGTATATCACTTTTGACCGGTCGGGCAAATCTGATTCCAAAAACAAAAAAATCCCCGTTGGACTATTCCGTCCAACGG
>CAZFBL010000001.1:79264-85749 GCA_964517275.1 uncultured Candidatus Saccharibacteria bacterium | reverse complement strand
AAAACCCGCTGTTTAACTCACCGTATCGCTTATCTCATCCAACAAGGAATTCCCGGTCAAAATATTCTAGCGGTTACTTTTACCAATAAAGCGGCTCAAGAGATGAAAGAGAGAGTCAGTCAATTGCTCCGGTCTATGCTAATTAAACCGACTATCGGCACCTTCCACGCTGTCTGTCTCCGGATTCTCCGCCAGCAAATAGACAAACTACTTCAAGCCAAATACCGAAAGAATTTTGTCATTTACGATGAAACTGATCGTCTGACCTTATTGAAAAAGATAATTAAAGAGCAACAGGCTAATCCGGAACAGTTCAAGCCGGCTTCAGTCCAAGAAACTATTTCCCGGGCCAAAGACGAACTGATTGATTGGTCAACCTATCTAGAAAAAGCCCAAGAATATTTTCCCCGAACGATCGCTAAAGTCTATCAGGCCTATCAAGAAGCTCTCCAAAAAGCAAATGCCCTGGATTTTGACGATTTAATTATGCTGACCGTTCAGCTTTTCCGACAAAGACCGGACATTTTAGAAAAATATCAACAAAAATGGCCTTATCTGTTAGTTGACGAAGCGCACGATACTAACTCGGCTCAATATCAACTGACTAAACTTTTGGCTCAGAAATACAAGAATCTTTGGATTATTGCTGACCCTGACCAGTCAATTTACAGCTGGCGCGGGGCAGACTTTCGCAATATCCTTAATTTTGAGAAAGATTATCGGCAAGCTAAGGTGATTCTCTTGGACGAGAACTACCGCTCAACTAAAAATATCCTAGCGGCCAGTCATCAGGTTATCACTAAAAATATTCAGCGCAAAGAGAAAAATCTTTGGACCAAGAATCCGACCGGTCAGCCGATTAATTTAATTGAACTGGCTAACGAAGAAGAGGAAGGCAATTTTATAATCACCGAAATAGAAAATTTAATCGGACAAGGATTCAGCTTAAAGGATTTCACCGTTCTTTACCGGACCAACGCACAGTCGCGAGCGGTTGAAGAGGCTTTTCTGAAAGCCAATTTCCCTTATAAAATTATCGGGACGGTCCGTTTTTATGAACGAAAAGAAATTAAGGACGTTCTGGCCTATCTCAAGCTCATTGTTAATCCCAATGACCTGGTCAGTTTCCAAAGGTCGGTCAATATCCCGCCGCGGCGCTTAGCCCGCTACGCCCAAATTCAGAGACAGCCTTTTTGGGAAAAGACTGACCCTGAGCCGCCGCTTAAAAAATTTTACCAATTGATGGAGAATTTTCGCCAGTTTGGCCAAAAAAAACCGTTAAGCGAGTTGATTAATTTTATTATTAAAAAAATTGACTACGAAAAATACATACGTGACTGGCGAACAAGCGAACCGGAAGAAGGGGAACGACGCTGGGAGAACATTAAGGAACTTTCCGGCGTTGCCCAAAAATATGACCGTTTAAAGCCAGAGAAGGGACTGGAGAAATTTCTGGAAGAAATCTCTCTATTAACCAGCCAGGACGAGGTGGAGACTAATAAAAACTTGGTCAATTTGATGACTCTTCACTGCGCCAAAGGATTGGAATCACCGGTTGTTTTTATGACTGGCTGCGAGGAAGGTATTCTCCCTCATGCCAAGAGCTTGGTCGACCCGGGACAAATGGAAGAAGAAAGACGACTTTGCTACGTCGGACTTAGCCGGGCTAAGAAACGACTCTACCTGACCTTTACTCAGCAGCGCCGTCTCTGGGGACAGACAATGGCTAATCTGCCTTCTCGGTTTATCTATGATATTCCGGAGAATCTGGTTGAGTTCCGAGAATACTAATCAGCCGAAGGACTTCAGCCGAGGATATCCCTCAAGATTATGAACAAGCGCTCTAAGAAAAGGTCTGGCCTTTCCAACTAAAATTTTTAAAACTAACCGATAATTACGAGCTGGGTTGGGCAAGGCCAGACCTTTTCTCGGGCCTTTTCCTACTTTTCCTAAGATCTTTTCTTAAGAGAAGCCCCGCAGTATTGCGGGGCGTCCCTGAAAAGGATGTCCTCCGGAACTATCGGAACTCTCTGTCTATGGATAAATCCTCAATCAAAAATTTTCTCCAAGAGCATCATCTCCGGCCGAATAAGCGGCTCGGTCAGCATTTTTTAATCAGCCAAAAAGTGCTTCAGAAGATTATCCAAACGGCTGAACTTTCTAAAAATGATATCGTCCTGGAAGTAGGCCCTGGTCTGGGCGTTTTGACCAAACAATTAGCCCAAAAAGCTAAAAAGGTTATGGCCATAGAAAAAGACGAAAAAATAGTTGAAATACTAAAAGAAACCTTAAAAATTTATAAAAACATAGAAATTATTCATGGAGATATCTTAAGGTCCGACCTTTGCAAAGGTCGGACCTCAGATTTAAAAAAATACAAATTAGTCGCCAACATCCCTTATTATCTAACTTCGCCTCTAATCCGCCTCTTTTTAGAGTCAAAAAATCCGCCTCAACTGATGGTTCTTTTAATTCAGAAAGAAGTCGCCCAAAGAATCTGCGTCCAGCCGCCTAAAATGAATTTACTGGCGGTAGCAGTTCAATTTTATGCTCAACCGAAAATCATCTCTTATGTTTCTAAAAAGTGTTTCTGGCCTCAACCCAAAGTAGATTCGGCCATTATTAAGATAATACCAGGCCGGCCGGCCATCAACGGTCAAAAAGCCCGTCAAAAATTCTTCCAAATAGTCAAGGCCGGCTTTTCCAGTCCACGCAAACAATTAGCCAATAATCTGGTTCAAAAATTAAATCTGGAACGTTCAAAAATAAAAAAGGCCCTGACTGAATGCGGCTTGAATCCGCAAGTCAGGGCCGAGGACCTAAGGGTAGAGGATTGGCTTAACCTCTACCATTTAAAACTGTTTTGACGGAATATAGCTTTCCAGCCATAGTGCCCGTCATAATAGACTCGATGGTCAATGGATACCTCCAGGTTGGCTGTTCCGACTGACTTCCAGCCATACTCTCTTGTTTCCATAAATCCCTCCGCGTAAACCGAATGATTGCCTAAAGGCATTATTGCTTCAGCAATCGCCTTGGGCGGCAGATAGAAATCTGGCTTTTCAGCAACGCCTGGCCGAAAATCCCTATCAAGCCAGACCTTAATAAAAACATTGTAGCACCTGTTCTGAATATAGCCGCGGGTCGGGTCAGGAAAATAAACTTGTTTGTCCGGCAAGGCAACCACAGATGACGGTTTTACAACCGTCTTTTTCTTTCCGGTAGTTCCATCAATGACTACTGGCCTCCCTTTAACGATTACTTCTTGAGCGACATACCTTTGGATAACTAACGGCTTCTGCTTCGGGCCACAACTGAGACTGGCCAGACTAACTCCAAGGACCAACAAAACAAACATTATCAGATAAAGAACCTTTTTCATTTCTCCGCCTCCTTACTGAAAGCCCAAATGCCTCATGACCGCATGAGCCGGATAAAAAGTCCGTTCAAATTTGAACTGTTTATCTTCATAGGGCTTGACTCGGGCTAACCTTATTATCCTGTCGGCATAGAACCGATGGCCGCCAATCGTGTACGAATCATTCTTAAAGTATCCGGTAGTTGAGAAAGAAATGGCCTGCGTTCTAACCACGTCATTTCGGGCATTGCGGTAAAAAACCAATAAAGTGTAATCGGCCGGGTAATTTGAAAGCAAGAGCGGTTTTGTCACCGGCATAGAGGGAAATCCATGAGGTATGCCCCGGGGCGGATTAATGGTGAAACAACTAATCGGCGCTTTAGCGAATTTTAATTGGCCACTTAAGGCCGGAGAAAAAAGAATTAAATCCCTTTCGCTAAAACTACCCTCAAATAACCAACATTCAGCCCAGACGCCAGGACTCTCATTTATCGACAGAACTAGACCGGGTTGAGGCGGCGGCACTCGAGTATATTTCCCTAAAGGGTTTAGGGCTTTACCGACATTCTTCAGGACTTTAATTGAACCAGCGCAACCAGACAAAAGAAAAACAGCCAAAATAGCAAAAATCAAGAAACGAGCTAATCTTTTTATCCTTCTTTTTCTCATCATTTCTCCTATCTCTATATATTTACTATTTAATTTTTAAGCTACCTTTTAATTAAATTATAAACCATTCATCCTGAAAAGTCAATAGTTTAGTCAGGAGGATTAAACTCTTTCTCAATTCTGTGGATAACTGAAAAAAGACAGGTTGGGCTATTTAAAAAAATATTGTATAATAAGACTAATGAAACCACAAAAATCTTCTAAAAAATTTAATCTAATTGTGGTTGTTTTGGTGTTGCTTATCGGTATTTCTATTGGCGGTTATTTGGTTCTGGAAAGTAAAGTAGTCTCAACCCAGGAAGGTAATATACAAACAGGCAATAACGCTCAAGAAACAGCCCTGGCCATGAATGAAGATTCTGACCAGGACGGCTTGGAAGATTGGCAGGAAATTCTTTTTGGAACTGACAAAAATAACCCCGACACTGATGGCGACGGCTATTTGGACGGCGAAGAAATTCTTTCTCATCACGACCCGCTCAAGCCAGCCCCTAACGATAAGGTAATTGAAGGGACTATAACCGAAAAAGATAATTTAACTCAATATTTTGCCAATCAGTTGGCCAAACAAATGAACGGCTTAAATCCAAGCCCTGACGAGGAATCTTTATTAAAAATATCAGCTCAAGATATTCTAAATAATATATCTTCAGAGGAGCTGAGCGAGTTAAAAAGAATCGGCTTAATCTTTATCCCGGACCCACCCCAGGAAGACAATTTGGAAATTATCCAAACGACTAAACAAAATGTTCTTGATTATCTAAAAGGCATCCAGGTAAGTTTAAGCAAAGATAAGGATGTTTGCGAAGATTTAGAAACCTTTACCCAGGCCTTAGAAACCAGTGATTTTTCTAAAATTAACCAGATAGCCGCTGCCTATGGCCTTCATTATCAGGACATCAAAAACTTAGCGGTCCCGGATGAATTCAGCTCACTCCATTTAGAGCTTCTGAATATTTTATCCTTGACTAAAACAAGTTTAGAAAATTTTGCTCAACTCAATGAGGATCCGGTCAAGGGTTACTTGGGGTTAGAAATGTACAGACAGGCCTATTCCTTGTTACCTGGTTTTACTGAAAAACTAATTGACCAATTGGCTTTAGTTTATAAAGAATAATGTTCAATCTCTTTCACCAAAATCGGTCCCTCAGTCTTTCTACAACTATCGTTGTTTTGGTTATTTTTGCGACGGTCAGCATTAGTTATAACTTTTTCCTGGCCAAACAAGCCGAGGGCGGTCTCTTTGGAGGAGGCGGCGGTATCTTTAGCGGCATTTTTAAAGGAGTTAAAGATGCTATCTTGTCAGTGGTTGATGAAGTCATTGAAATGATTACTGATTTTGTCATTGAAAACAAAGAAATGCTTATGGCTGCGGCTATCGCCTGGAAATGGTACACCCAGCCGGCTAAAGCCAGCGATCAGATTTTCGCCACCATAAAATCTTTGGCCCTGCACACCATGCTCACCTTAATAACTATGGATATTATTACTGAAATTCAGGGCGGCGAGCCAAAATATATTAATGACTGGAGTAGATTTTTAAAAGAGGCGGCCGAAACAGCCGGCGCTCTTTTTGTTACCGAATACTTAGGCATGGGTTATCTTTGTTCGCCCTGGGACGCTGATATCAAAATAGCCCTTTTAGACGATTACACTTTTGATACCAGAATCGCTTGCACATTTGAAGACATGGTTGGCAACATAGAAGATTTCTTCAACGATTTTTCCAATGGCGGCTGGAAGGGCTTTATTCACTTAACCAAGCCGGAAAATGACTTTTTAGGTGGCATCCTTTTAGCTACGGACGAAAAGGAAAAGAGAGAAAAGGAAGCCCAAGCGGCTGGCCAGGCTGAGGCCATTGCTGGCCAAGGATTTATGGGACAGAAATGTACTCAAGCTGACATTGATGCTGGCAAATGCGCCACTTTGGGTGAAATTATTACACCCGGTTCGGTTATCTCCGGCATGGCCACTAACATTCTTAGTAAGCCAATCGACTTTTTAAGCGATATGACCAACGATATAGCCAGTGCTTTGCCAGCAGAACTTCAAACCTATGCCCAGGCCATTTTGGGCGCTTACTTCAACGTCATCCTCAAAGACGCTATGCAGGATATTTTAGGTCATAGCTCTTCAACTGATTACAACACAGCTATCCAAGGCGCCTTTGAAGGTATTGAGACAGAAGAAAGTGTTGAATTGGAAATAGCCAGCGCTAATACCGCCTCTGACAAATTAAACGACATTAAAACAATAGTCGATGAGATAACAACTACTTTGGTTGATATTAACGACAAAGAAACGGACATACTAAACTCATCAGCCAATAATCTTTTTACCAGTGAACCGATTATGTTCCTGCCTTCTTACGAAAGCTATACGATTGACGCGGCTGGCCCGCCTCAAGAGATTACCCTGACTGCCAGCGGTGTTGGTCAGGCCTTTTTCCATAGAACTA
>CAZFBL010000001.1:0-79164 GCA_964517275.1 uncultured Candidatus Saccharibacteria bacterium | reverse complement strand
CTGAAGAGGAGGACTATGCAATCGTTACTATAGACAGCATCTCGGTTGAGATTTCTTCCGACCAGGACTTCTATAACTCAATTATCAGCGCCGCCTGGAGCGCGGCCAGGGCTCAATGCGATGATTACTGTGCCGCTCTTCAAGCGCTTCAGAGTAATCCGCTTGATACCAGCCTTCAAGCAGCCGCTGAAACAGAAGAAACCGAATTTATCACCGAGGTCAATAACTTATTAAGCCATTGGAGTCTTTCGGCCTCAACGGTTACCGACTCAATCATAGCCCTAGGCAATGCCAAAACTATTCTTGACGATATACTCGGCAAGGAAAAATACGACCCAGGCCTATTGGCTACCGACTATACTGAGCCATTTTTAAGCAGCTATTATTGCAAATATTTCTATGATTTAACTCCTAAAGAAGAGGAGTTAAACATTATTATCAATCCATCGGAATAAAACGCAGGCAACAATCCCCAAAAATGGCCAGTTTAACATTTTTGGTTCTATACTGGCTTCCTGTCAGATAGGAAAAATTATTTTTTTACTTTCTAAGACCAACAGCCGATCAATAAAATAAGAAATGACCAAATTATCCCCTAAACACAAAAAAATTATTTTAAGCTCGATTCTGGTCCTTTTGATTGTCTCAATAAGTGTTTTTATTTTGGATTTAAGTGAAGTCAAAGCGGCTGAAGACCCCGGCCTTCTTCAAAAATTCGGTAAAGTGATAGGCGGCTTTCTAGGCAACGTCGCCGGCGAGGCCATGAAGATTAGTTTCAACTTTGTCATTAGCTTATTTCTCTATCTCGGAGCAATCATCCGGATTATCGTCTCCTCCTTTTTTTGGTTTGCGGCCATGTTGCTGGAAATAGCTCTTGGCCTGGAAGAATTTACCGAAGCCGGCGTTGTCCAGATGGGCTGGCAGATAACCCGTGACTTGGCCAACATGTTTTTCGTTCTAATCCTTCTGGTTATCGCTTTCGCAACTATTCTTCGAATTGAAACCTATGGCATGAAATCTCTCTTGCCTAAATTAGTTATCGCCGCTCTCTTAATTAATTTTAGTTTGGTCTTGGCCGGTCTGATTATTGATTTTTCCCAGGTCTTGACCTATTTCTTTTATGACCAAATAGGCAGCACGACCGGAGTAAGTGCCCAACTGGCTAAGGCCCTGAACATCCAAAGTGTCTATGAAATAAACAAGGAATCCGGCTTTGGCGATGCATTAGGGGCCGGAGCCGGCGGCGTCTTAATGGTCGTATCTTCTCTCTTTTTGGGTATAATTCTTATTCTTTGCGCCACTTTCGCCTTAGGGGTAGGCGCTTTTTTCCTAATCGTCCGTTTAATTATCCTTTGGATACTGCTTATTTTAGCTCCAATTGCCTGGCTAATGTTTATTCTGCCTCATACCGCCCATCTTTTTCGCCAATGGTGGAATACTTTTCTAAAATGGGTCTTTTTTGCTCCTATTTATTTCTTTTTTGTTTACTTAGCTGTTAAAGCGGCTGAAGGCGGCGCTTTTACTTCGTTGATTAGAAATCAAACTGAAAATATTATTAATGCCTCCGGCTTTACGGAAACCAGCGCTTTTGTCTTATTATCAGTACCCTCTTTATTTCTTCAGTTTATTTGCATTATTGGCCTGCTTTTTGGCGGATTAATCGTCGCTCAGAAAATGGGTGTTTACGGCGCCCAAGGAGCTATGGGTGTAGTTAAAGGAGTCAGTGCCAGAGCAGCCAAGTGGCCGGGCCAAGTCAGTAGACGAACCCTAGCCAAAATGGCTCCGCCGCCCAAAAAGACGCCTAGCGGAAAGCTGGAGGGCGGCCTAATCCAGAGAGGACTAAGTCAGATAGCCAAAATTAAAATAGCCGGCAAATTAGCTATTCCGGCTTTCCGCGGCTTAGAGCAAAACCGGGCCATGGTTCAGCAGGAAAAAGAATCTATCAAGGGCTGGGCCAGCAAAAATTTGGTTGATACTTTCGACCGAGCGCCGGCTGAAGGAAAAGTAGCCAGAATGCTTCAGCTTCATGAAAACGACGATTTGGATATGCTTAAGAAACCGGAGCAGCGCAAAAAAGGACTAAAATTAGCCCAGCGCTACGGCCAGGAATCAAAATTAGTTAAAGCCATGCCTAGTTTAGCCGGAGAAGTAAACAGAGACGTCCAGGAAGTAGTTAACAAAATTAAGCCTGAACAAGCCAAGAAAATAGTGCCTGAAGAAATAGATAAAATCCAGGAAGCTATTGTTAAGGCCTTTAGAGATGGTCATTGGACTAGCGCGCATTTGGGACAGATGGGACCTGACCCGGGTTTAAGAAGCAGAATCCAGAAAATAATGACCAAGGAAAATATTGAAAGCTTTCCACGGCCTGTCCAAGATTATCTAGGAACTGACTTGGGTAGAAGCTTATACGCGCCAGAGGGCGAACCATTCATCAAAACAGCCAGCCCGGCCGGCGCCGGCGGCCGGAAAATAAGCGAAGAAGAATTAGAAAAGTCGCGAGAAGCGCTGAAGAAATAAAAACATGCTTACTTCCTTACAAGTAAAAAAATTAAAAAAAGTTAATAATCCGACTATTAGAAAAAGATACGGTATTTATTTTCAACTTCCGCCAGAGATGCGCAACTTATTTTTTAATGAAAATACTGCCAACCAAGTCAGAGAAATCGGTTTAAAAAACAATTTGGATAGGGAACAGCTTGTCCAGGCTTCTTACGTGACCGGCCTAATCTTATTAGGCGAAACCAACATCGTTAATTTTGTCAAGTCGCTCCAGAAAGAATGCGGCTTAGCCGAAGAACCGGCTCGTCAGCTGGCCAGAGATATTAATCAGACTATTTTTCTACCAGTCAAAGAAAACTTAAAAAAGATTCATCGGGTCCCGTCCTGGCCGCGTGAAGAAGGAACTGTCAAAGAGCCAAGTCCATCGCCGGTGGTTAAATTAAAAGATAGTCCGCCTGAAAGAGCCGAATCACAGCCAGCCAGAGGAGATACTTATCGCGAACCAATTGAAACATCAGATCAAGCCAAGGCAGATGGACCGCGTCTAGAGGGAAATGTGGTCGATTTAAAAAACGGACATTAATTTTCTCAAGAAAGTCAGGAAAAATTATTTTGCTTGCCAAAATATGCAGTTCAATGTTCCCCAATTTATTGAAGTAGAAGACAAAATTATCGGTCCCTTAACCTTAAAACAGTTTTTCTACTTAGGAGGCGGGGCCGGCTTGCTTTTTATCCTTTGGTTTTTTCTTAAGCTGACCGCTTTTATTATTGTAGCCATTCCGGTGGCGGCTCTCTGCGGCGCTTTAGCTTTTTATAGAGTCAACGGCCGGCCGTTTGTTTCTCTTTTGGGCTCATTAGTCAAATACTTAAGGAAGCCCAGATTATATCTCTGGCGAAAAAAATAATGTCTCAACAAAAATCAGCCTCTATCCAAAAACACTTACCAATTAAAGAAATAAAGGACGGCGTCCTGATTCTCAAGAGCGGTGGACTGCGGGCTATTTTAATGACTAGCAGTATTAATTTTGCCCTTAAATCAACTGATGAGCAGGACGCTATTGTCCATCGTTATCAGGCCCTTCTAAATTCGCTTGATTTTCCTATCCAAATTATGGCCGCTTCCCGAAAATTCGACATTGAGCCGTATTTAGAAACATTAAAGCAACATCAGGAAAAACAAGAAAATGAATTACTAAAAGTACAGACTTCAGAATATCTTGATTTTGTTAAAGGCCTGACCGAGACAACCAATATTATGACCGAATCCTTCTACTTAATCGTTCCTTATAATCCCTCCATTACTAAAAAGATTGGTTTCTTTGGTAACTTATTAGGCGGTTTTAAAAAGAATAAGGATTCCAGCTCCCAAGAAAGCTTCGAGGAATTAAAAAATAATCTCTGGCAAAGAGTTGAGTTCATTACAGCCGGTTTAAGAAGCACTGGTCTTAAGGCGGTTCCCTTAAAAACCGATGAACTGATTGAACTTTTCTACAAACTATACAACCCCAGCGCCAAAGAAGAGCCCGAGCTGGGCAAGGCTAAGGAGTTAAGAATGGAATAACATGTCTCTGTTCAAAAAAATAAAAAAAGAAGAACCCTTGGAAATAGATTCTAAAACAGACTTGGTTAATTTGATTGCTCCGGCTGGGCTTAAGATTGAATCCGGCTATTTCCAGCTTGGCCAAAAATACGGCCGGACCATCTTTGTTTTTACTTATCCGAGCGTTTTGAACACTGGCTGGCTCTCGCCGATCATCACTTTTGACCAAGAAATGAATGTTTCTTTATTCATTCATCCGATAGAGACAAGAACTGTTTTAAAAAATCTAACTAAGAAGACGGCTCAAATTCAGTCTCAAATATCTCTTCAGCAAGAGAAAGGCAGAGTACGTAGTCCAGTTTTGGAAACCGCCTTTCAAAATGTTGAAGATTTACGCGACAAATTACAGCAAGGCATGGAAAGGCTTTTCAAATTCGGCCTTTATATTACATTTTTTTCCGACTCAATCAAACAGTTAGATGAAATTGAGAACGAAATCAGGGCTATTCTAGAAAACCAGAGCATCTATGCCAAGCCAGCTGTCTTTCAACAGGAACAAGGCCTTATTTCAACCTTGCCTTTAGAAGAAGACAAACTAATCATTCATAACAGCTTTAACACCGCTCCCTTATCATCAACTTTCCCTTTCATTTCTTCTGATTTAACTGACAATAAGGGGATTCTTTACGGCATTAACACTCACAATAACTCCCTAATCTTATTCGACCGTTTTAGTTTGGAAAACGGGAATATGGTCGTTTTTGCCAAATCCGGCTCAGGAAAATCATATTCAGTTAAATTGGAAGTTCTCCGTTCTTTGATGCAGGAGGCAGAAGTAATTATCATTGACCCGGAAAAAGAATATAAATATCTGACTGAAACGGTTGGCGGCAGCTTTATTGATATTTCCCTGACTTCAACTCACCATCTTAATCCGTTTGACTTGCCCTTGCCCGGACCAGACGACAAGCCGGCCAATCTTTTAAGAAGCAACATTATCAATCTAGTCGGCCTTTTAAGAATAATGCTTGGTGGTTTGACTCCGGAAGAAGACGCTGTCATAGATAAAGCGCTCAGCCAAACTTACGCCGCCCGCGATATCACCGCCGAGTCAGATTTCACCAAAATCAATCCGCCTTTAATGCAGGACCTCTATACTGTTTTAAAAGGAATGACTGGCGGAGAAAGTTTGGCCACCCGTTTAGAAAAATATGTTAGTGGCAGCTACGCCGGCTTCTTTAATGAACCAACCAACATAGAATTAGGTAAAAAATTAGTCGTCTTTAGTATTCGCGACATGGAGGACGAATTAAGGCCTTTAGCTATGTATGTCATTCTTCGTTATATCTGGAATATTGTCCGCTCTCAAAAGAAGAAAAGGATTTTAGTCGTTGACGAGGCTTGGTGGATGATGCAGCACGAGGACGCCGCTTCTTTCCTTTTCGGAATCGCCAAAAGGTGTCGAAAGTATTACCTGGGACTGACTACTATCACTCAAGACATAGCTGACTTTATGAAATCCAAATACGGCAAACCGATTGTCACTAACTCCTCTTTACAGCTCCTATTAAAGCAGTCGCCAGCGACAATTGACGTGGTTAAGGAAACCTTTCATTTAACCGAACAAGAAAAAAGCAGATTACTAGCGGCCAGCGTCGGCGAGGGTATTTTCTTCGCTGGCCTAAAACACGTAGCTATCCAAGTAATCGCCTCCTACACCGAAGACCAGATTATCACTTCTGACCCAGCTCAATTGATGGAGATTGAACAGGCCAAAAAAGAACTGGCCGAAGAGAACGGAAAGGAGACGAAGGAGACCGCCGGTACGGCCTATTGATTAAAATAGACAACAAATATGCCTAATTATACAGCTTCTCTTAATCAGGCCAGAAGGGCTAAGGCCACTAAGAAAAAAGTTAAAGTCAGAAAAGAATTATCTCCGGCCGCTAGCGAAATTAGTGACGTTGAATTCTTCCTTATTGGCCTTATCGCGGCAATTAACGACCTTTGCGACTGGCTGGGATTAGATTTACTGCTTTTTCGACTTATTGATCTGGTTACGGCTGGGATTCTCGGACTCTGGTGTCTTGTTCGCTTACATCGTTTTCCTGGCGCTAGATTTGGAACAACTTTTTTAACTGAACTAATTCCCGGCCTAGGCGATTTATTGCCAACCTGGACTATTTTTGTTATCAGCATCTATCTGGAAGAGAAAGGCTATCTGTCCAAAACCCTAGCAAAGCCGACTAAAATAAAATGAATAAACGAATAATTTTAATTAGATATTTCCTCCCGCTTATCTGTTGCTGTCTCTTTATATTGTTTCCTTTCACAGGAGGCCAAGCCCAAAGGATATCAATCACTCTAACTTGGTCAACCGATGTCTACGTCCCGACTAATTACCCGGGCAAGGCCTTGCCCAGCCAGGAAAGCATGATTGAAGTGGTGGCTAATATTGACTGGCTGACCGGCCAGCTGGAAACCAATCTCCAGGAGCTAAATTATCAATGGTTTCTGGATGGCCAACTTCAAAAAAAAGACTCCGGCCAGGATAAACAGATTTTCAGATTTAAGACCAGCCAGAGCCTCAACCAACAATACTTGATCAAGGTACTGATTAGAGACAACCAAAATAATTTCCTGGGTTATTCGCCTCTTCTTTCTTTAAAAACGGCTGAACCAGAAGTTGTTTTAAAAACTGATATATTCCCCCGGAAACTTAGCCGATTAACTTCTCAATATCAAATCAAAGCTAATCAGGAAGTAAAATTCACGGCCCAACCTTATTTTTTCAACATTCAAAATTTAAACGAACTAAATTACCAATGGAACTGGGGAGAAAAAGAATTGTCCCAAACCGGCAACGAACATCCTAACGTCGTTATTATTAAAGTAGGCCAAGTAGGCCAATCAATTGAAGAAGACTTGACTATTAATTTAGAAAACAAGAATAACTCTCTACAAGATGCCCAAACTAAAGCAGAAATAAACCTCATCCCTTAGGTTTTACGACTAATTCATAATCAATGAAAAAACTATTAATTAAAATTATCTTGTCTTCCGCGCTCGGCTGTTTATTATTAATTCCTTTTATCGGTCAAACTGCTTACGAAATAGAAGTAAGCATCCCCCAGATGACCGAAACCGAACCTGATTTATTGACCTATCTTCGCTATATTTATCTTTTTGGCCTAGGTCTAGTCGGTATCGCCGCTCTAGCCGCTTTAGTTTATGGCGGCTTCAACTATATGCTCTCCGGAACAATTACCTCTAAAGAAGAAGCCAAGAAATATATTTGGGGAGCTATTTCCGGCCTATTATTAGCATTAGCCGCCTATTTAATTTTAAACACAATCAATCCAGACTTAGTCAGTTGGCATGAACCGTGCCATCCGGGCCATTGCCCGGCTCAATGCGAAATACCCTGTGAGCCGAACTACTCCTGGGATTTCAGTTCTTGTCAGTGCATAGAAACAGCTGGCCCCTAATAATAGTTAACTCTTGCTAAATAAAAATATGTCGCTCAAAAAAATCTTTATCATTTTAATCGTCCTACTTGTCCTTGTAGTAGGTTTTTTAATTGCTTATAATTACTTTTTCAAAGAAGAAGAACCGACTAAACCGACAACCGGCCCAGCTTCCTCAACCGAGCTAAAGCAAGCCGGTCGAATCAAGACAATCACCCAAGAATCAATTTTAAGTCCGATTGCTGATGGACAAAAAGTCAAGTATTATCTAATGGGTAACGGCAATGTTTTCGAATCCGATTTTGATGGCTCCGATAAAACAAGGGTTTCGGCTAATCTACTAACCGATTTGTTAAAAGCTCTCTGGTCACCCCAGCGAGATAAGGTTATTGCTATTTTTGATGACGGAGGAGAAATAAAAAAATATCTTTATGATTACCAAACCGAAAAAGCGACCCAGCTTGATTCAAATATCCGACACATCACCTGGTCGCCTAACCAAGACAAAATCGCTTATCAATACTATAATCCGCAGACTGAAGACAATAATATTAGTATTGCCAATCCGGATGGTTCAAACTGGACTAATATTTTAGCCACCCGGATGAAAAACTTGATTGTTGAGTGGCCCAATTCCAGCCAATTATCCATTCGGACCAGACCAAGCGGTTTAGCACAAAGCGTTGTCTATTCAATTGATTTGGCCAACGGCCATTTACAGAAGCTTATTAGCGAAACTTATGGCTTGACTGTTATTTGGTCGCCGCAGGGAGACAAAATACTCTTTTCGGAGACTGATGAACGGGGCAAAAATCTCAAATTAAAAATAGCCAATTTGGCTAAGCAGACGACTAAGGAATTGGATTTTGTCACTTTGCCGGAAAAATGCGTTTGGTCTCAGGATAACCGAACCATTTTCTGCGCCGTTCCTAAGAATATTTCGACCACAGCCACCTTGCCTGATGATTATTACAAAGGGTTAGTTGTCTTGGCTGATAATTTTTGGCGGGTTAATTTAGATACCGGAGAGAAGATTCAGATTTATCCATCGGCCGAGGCTGAAGAAGAAACTATGTCTTACGATGCCCAACAACTGCTTTTATCCCCCTTGGAAGACTATCTTCTTTTTATCAATAAACTCAACAGTCTGCTTTATAGCTTAGAACTTTGATAACCAGTAGAAAGGAAAAGGTCTGGCCTTTCGAAAAGGCCTGGCCTTTTGAAAAGGTCTGGCCTTTCCAACTAAAATTTTCAAAACTAACCAATAATTACGAGCTGGGTTGGGCGAGGCCAGACCTTTTCTCGCCGGCGACAAGGACCCACTTTCGCTTTAATTAAGCAAGCCGGCTGGAAGCCAGACCGATTATCAACCAAAAGATAATTGACAAATCATTCTTCCAATAAGTAGTATCGATTAAACCGTGGATTAAAAGATAAATCATAGCCGCCATTAAAAAACAGGCAATCAGATGGCTGTTTTTTATTTGCTTGAATATTTGCTTAAAAAAGAGAGCTAAAAGCCAAATAAAGCCGATTAAACCAAGCAAGCCAGTCTGTAACCAGAAGGCCAAAAAAAGATTATGAGGCTGTGGAACAGCCCATTCCAAGTAAGGAGGCATTTGGTTCTGATAGTCCAAATAATATTGCTGAAAAAGCCCGGGGCCGATGCCTAACCAAAGATGGTCAACAGCTATTTGCCAAGCGCTCCGCCAAATCGCCAATCGCGACTGCAAAGAGGGATAAGATAAATCAGCCAGGCTCTGGAATTTATGACTGGGAATTTGACTCAAGCAGGCTAGAATAAAAACTAAAAAAATCAGGCTAATCGCCGCCAGGGCTATCTTTGAATTTCTAAACCAATCCCTATTTCTATACAGAATTATCAGCAGAAAAATAAAAGCAGTCAATAAACCCAGCCAGGCGCCATAGGAATAGGTCAAAAAAACGGTCAATAACAATAAGCAGTCGACTAACAATAATAATATTTTGAAAAAGCTGCGTTTAAAACAGAAATAAAGATAAAAAGAAAGAATGAGAATTGGCGACAGATACATAGCCAGATGATTAGGGGAAAGATAAAAGGCATTCAGTCGACCGTCATAGGTCAACTGACCAGTCAGCCGATAGACAAGAGCGACTGAAGCAACGCCCAGGCCGGATAAAGTCAGAGCAATTAATAGTTTATTGACTTGTTTTTCGGTCTGTAGATTATCAACTAAAACGACCAGATAGAGCCAGGGGACAATAAACCAGCTTTTCCAAATACCAGCGCTTATTCTCAAATCAGCCGAAAAGAAAGTGGCTAAAGTCAGACCAACAAAGATTAGAAAAATTGGATAAAAAAAGGCTGGTCCTCGGAATCGGAAAGGAGTCGAGCTTACTTTCAGAATTAACCAAAGAGCCAACAGAATAGCGATAATTAATTCCAGTAAATTAATCGGCAACGAAAAAACTTCAAAACGGATTAAATAAACCGGTAGAAGCAAGGCGACTAAATAGATTAACAAATTAACAAACTTCTGGAGCATATTAATCAAGGCCCTTCTTGGCGATAATAGTCGATAAAGCCAAAATAATCATCAAAAGAGCCAAAACAACCGGACTATAGATAGTTGTTTCAAAAAAACTATGGACGGTTAAGTAAACCAGCGAACCAATTAAACCCAGTCTAAGATATTCCTCGGCTTGCCCGAACTGGGCCGGTCTCCAAACCAACTGGACAAGCGTCCCAAGAACCAGGGCCAGCCAGATAACCAAAGCGAAAATACCCATTTCTGAAAAAACATCTAAATAAAGGTTGTGGGCGGTAGCTGGATTACGGTAATCCAAGTCAGGTTCAACCAGTAAAGAATAATTGCCAAGGCCGACCCCCTGCCACAAGTTTTTCAAACCGCCCTGACCGGCCTGCTGCCACATCTCTAAACGGCCCTTGTTAGAACCGTCGTCCAAATCAAAAGAAGAATAAAATCTATCAGCGATTGGTGTTCCTGGAATCAAAAAAATAAGCAGGACTAAGGCAAGTCCGAGAGCGGCTTTCCTTTTTTGAAGATACTTCCAAACCAAGAAGGCTAGCGTTAAAAAAGAGACGACAACGGCCAGATAAGCGCCCCTGGTAAAAGTAAACAGCAAGGCAGTAAATAAGGCGGCGGAGGAAAATAATAGAAAAGGTTTTTTTTCTTTTAAATAAAGGATGAAGCCGAGAGGCAAGAGGAGCCCCAGGTAAAAGCTGAAGACGTGAGGGTCGGAGAAAAAAGAAAAAGCCCTTAAAACGGTTTGACCGTCAAGATTAACCAGCCAACTGGGATAAGCTAAAATCATCGTCCCTAAATTAAAACCGGAGAAAAGAGGAACGATATTTACCGCCCAGAACTGGTAAACCTTTTCCAGACCAAAGACGAACTGAGCTAAAAATTGGCTGAGGCCGATTAAAGCCATAGCCAGACCACTGGTTATTAAAATTAAAATAATTTTTCTCATCCGCGACCAACTATCAACCAAAATTAAAACTAAGAAATATAAAGGAAAGACGGACAAGAAAAAACCGATTTTCCTTAACCCCCAGATGGTGTTTTCGGCTCCGATTAAAGAGAAAAAAGCCAGACCTAAAAAAAATAACAAAGTCAGACTCTGTAAGTTCTTAAAATAAACCCAGTTCGGCCAAGTTCTACTGATTAAAGTCTCAACTAGCCAAAAGCCTAGAAGCAGAACAATAAATAATCGTAAAGAGGCCAAATCAATGCCCGGCCAAGGATTAAGAGCAACCTGGAAAGGCAAATAAGCGATTAAGAAAAGAAGCCATTTAAACATTTTTCTTAACTAAAGCTAACAGGTCTTTGGTTGAAAAACCGCCAATTAGATACAGACTACCGAAGTAAGCCAAGCTGGCTAAAATAATTACGATAAATAAATTAGCTGTCGGCCAGACATAAAGCAAAGCGGCCATAATCAAGCCGGCCGCCAGGCATTTAACCAACGAGCTGAAGGAAATAAATTTTCTCAAAAGCCGATAAAGAACGACCAGCATCAGTAAAGTAACAATTAATTCGGTCAGAACGGTTGTTACGGCCGCTCCATAATAGGAATACTTGGGAATAAAAATAAAATTGGCAACCAGATTCAATAAAGCCCCTAAGCCGTAAATATAAGTCAATTTTCTTTGTTCCTTTAGGGCAATAATCATGTTGCTTAAAAGCGTACCCAAGAAAATAAGGCCGGTCGCAAAAATAAGAATATTCAAAACGCCGGCCGAAAGAGAAAATTCTCGACCGGCAATCAAAGTAACTGCCGGCCGAGAAAGAAAGATGGTGCCGACAACCATGGGAATGATAAAAATAAGCAAAACATTTAAAGTTTGTTGGCTGACTTTTCTGAATTTTTCCCTAGCGGCCAGGGCGTACCTGGAAAGTAGAGGCATAACCAAGCCGACGAACATAGCCGGAAAGAAAATCAGGCTTTCCAGAATTTTGTAAGCCAAACCGTAAATACCGACTTCGGCCGCGCTTTTCATTAGGGAAAGCATAATAGTATCTATCCGAAAATAAATCATTGTGAAAACGATAGCCAAAGCCAGAGGCAGGGATTCTCTAAGTAAAGAGCGCCAAAAGATGAAATCAAATTGCAATGAGATAGGAATATACTTTTGACTAAAAATAAAAACCAGCAGAAAATTAACCAAAGCGCCTCCAACCATCGCGCTGACGATAAACAGAAAATCTTTCTCCTGCCAGATAAAAAAGAGGACTAAGCTCAATTGAAGCAGCCGACCCAAGAAATCAGCCAAGGCGACTTTATCTACTCGCAGATACTTTTGGAAGACACTCATCAGAACCTGCTGATTTGACAAAAGCCAGAAACCGATTGCTCCAATCAAAATACCTAACTTGACCTGTCCCGGATAAGGGAAGAAATAGCCGGCTAAGGGGGCTAAGCTGAAAATAAATAAGCCGGCCACTAATCTCAGAGTAAAAGCATTACTGGCTATTTTTCTCTCATCGGCGGTCGGTCGGGAAATTTCCCGCAGACAAATAGAGTAAAGGCCCAAATCAGCCAAAACGCTGAAGAAGTACAAGAAAGCCAGAATAGTTGTGTATTGGCCAAAACCAGTTTGTCCCAAGTAACGGGTGATAAAACCAATAATAATTAAAGAAAGGGCTAGATTAATAACTCTAGCCCCAGCCGCCACAATCGTATTATAGGTAATTTTTCTACCAAGCATTGGGTAGTCGATTTATTTATCCTGACTGACCGGTTTGATGACTATCCTCCTCTTCGGCTCTTGGCCAGTGCTTTGAGTGTTTATTTCCGGCTGTTCAGCCAACGCTAAATGAATAATTCTTCTTTCATAGGCCGGCATTGGGTGTAAAATCAAAGAGACTCGCCTGGTTAAAGCCTGCTTAGCCATATCTTGAGCTAACTCTTCCAGTAACTCTAAACGATGACGACGATAATTATTGACGTCCAGGATAAATCGAATCGTCTGATTGTTTTTCTTATTAACCAACAAACGAGCGATGTGTTGGAGAGCGTTTAAATTAGCTCCGGCCTGACCAATTAAAAATCCGCCTTGCTCAGTCTGGATATTAACTAAAATATTATCTTGGTTTAAACCATCGACAGTCAACTGACCGTCAATTCCGATTATTTTTAATAACTGGTTAATTGTATCTTTGATAAGATTTTCTTTCTCCATACTTGTATTTATATTCTAACCTTCAATTTTAACTTTTGTAAAATACTGCTGAATAATTCCGAATAGGGTAATAACTATCCAATAAAGAGGCAGAGCGGCCGGCAAATTCCAAGCAATTAAAACAGTGATTAACGGCATAAAGTAAAGCATCTGTTGACTCATTAGAGAAGAAATGTCCAAACCAGCTATTTTCACCCCTTGGGTCGGTTGAGCTGTTTTTTTAGGCATAATCATTTTAGATTGAATAAACATAAGAATACCAGTTAAAACAGCTAAAATGATACTTCTTTGAGAAAGGTCGACTATCCCCAAAAACATCGGGCTTAACGATGTCGGCTGTTCAATAAAGCTATAAAGTCCATTTAATCTCTGGGGGTCTAAACCGGTGAAGAAAACCCTATAAAGAGCGAACAGGATGGGTAGTTGAATAAGAATAGGCAGACAACCGGAAAAAGGATTAATCTTGTATTTCTGATATAAATTCATCATCGCCTTGGCCTGTTCTTCTTTCCCTTTGTATTTCTTCCTAATTTCCTTTATCTCCGGCTGTAATTTAGCCATCGCTTTTTGAGACTGGATTGCCTTTTGGGAAAGAGGGTATAAAATAAAACGTATTAGAGCGGTCAAAACAATGATGGCTATCCCTAAATCTTGGCCTGGGATATTATTATAAAGCCAAATTAGGGCGTTGAATAAAGGGTAATAAAGGATTTGATTAAAAAAATTTATTAATATTTCCATACTAGATCAGTTTAGCTTTTTTGAATAAATTCATCAGTTTTTTTTCAATGGTTTGGTAATTTTGATTAATTATTTCCGGATTAACAGAAATAACCATATCAAGTCCGGGTTTGATTAATTCTAATCTTGAACGGATTATTTCTTCTAATTGACGCCTGATTTTATTCCGCTGACTGGCTTTTTTGGATGTTTTTAAACTAACAACAAACGCAAAACGGCTAATCTCTAAATTATTCCTAAAAAACTTAAGACGGATAAATTCTCCTTGGCAGGTTTTCCCTTGACGGAAAACTCTCTTGAAATGGCTTTCTTTTTTTAGCTTATATTTTCCAGGTAACATTAAAAAATTTTATTACCTATATATTAATTCACTTGCTTGGAAATAGAAACAAATTTTCGTTTCCTTCGCTCATTAAGTCAATAAAACTAGACGGTTATTTTTTCCCGTTGTTTACGCCGGCGACGAGACAAAACCCGTCGACCGTATCGAGTAGCCATCCTAGCCCGAAAGCCGTGGGTTTTCTTGCGTTTCTTCTTTTTGGGTTGATAAGTAATAGACATAGGATTAAAATAGACAGAAGGTTTGTTAATTCAGATTAGCATTTAAGGAGTATTTCGTCAAATCAACAAGCTGTTAATTTATGCCTTTAATTTATCCACTCTTCTTCCACAACTTGTTAACAAAAAAGACCTGTTTATTATTTTTTTAATTGTGGTAGAATAACAACAGATTCTTCAATTATCCGGTCAATTGAAGCACAGAGGAAATATTTTTCACCACCTTTTTCTTTATAATATTTTAACTCGGATAAAACACAATGAATTTAAAAGAACTCTGGCAGGCTATCTTAGGCGAAATAGAATTAAGTATTTCCAAAGCTAATTTTATCACTTGGTTCAGAAACACCAGGATTCACTCAAAAAAAGATGGAGTGATTACTATTGGCGTCCCTAACGCATTTACTAAAGAATGGCTGGAAAATAAATATAATAAACTCATTTTAAAAATCCTACGTAATAATTCTCCTGATATCAAAGAAATTAAATTCATTATCGAGGGAGGAGTTATTTTGGAAACCAGTCCAGCTAAAAGAAAACCTCCTTTCACTTTCTCTGAAGACCAACTTAAATTCCAGGAGTTTAATGTTAATGGAGAAACCAATCTAAACCCTAAATACAGTTTTGAAAATTTTGTTATCGGCTCCTTTAATGAACTGGCCCAGGCGGCCGGCCTGGGGGTTATTAAACATTTAGGCACGCTTTACAACCCTCTTTTTATTTACGGCGGAGTCGGTCTAGGTAAAACTCATCTTCTTCAGGCTGTCGGGAATGAGTTAGTTAAAAAATATCCCAATAAAAAAGTTAAATATCTTAGTTCTGAAAAATACACCAGCGAACTAGTTGACGCTATTTCCAAAAAAGGAATGGATAGTTTTAAAAAGAAATACCAGAAAATAGACACTTTAATTATTGACGATATTCATTTCATTGCCGGCAAAGAGAAGACCCAAGAGGAATTTTTCCACACCTTTAATTCTCTTTATCAGAAAAATAAGCAAATTATCATTAGTTCTGACCGGCCACCCAAGGCAATTTCTACTTTAGAAGAAAGACTTCGTTCCCGTTTTGAAGGAGGAATGATTGCTGATATTAGTTATCCCGACTTAGAGACAAGAATGGCTATCCTTAGAAGTAAAGTTAAGGATAAAAATTTCAAAATACAAGAAGAAGTCGTAAATTACATTGCCAATAATGTCCAAAAAAATATCAGAGAATTAGAAGGTGCGCTTAATAGATTAATTGTTTTTTGTCAAATGAATGAAATTTCACCTAATTTAAAAAATACCTCACAGATTCTTTCTAAAATCATTAGTAGCCCAAAAAGAAAGACTAATTTAAAAAATATTCTTAAGGCAGTCGCTGAATTTTATGATATCAGTATTAATGAATTAATCAACCGTTCTCGAAAAAAAGAGTTGGTTTATCCCCGTCAGATAACTATGTATCTAATTCGCGAAGAACTTAACGGTTCTTACCCATATATCGGTGAAAAAATAGGCGGCCGCGACCATACAACAGTTATGTATGCCTACCAAAAAATCAATAAGAATATTGAAAATAACGAATCACTCCTACAAGAAATAAATTTAATCAAGGAAAGAATTTATAGTTAGCCTATAAAGTTATCAAAATATTATCAACAGATTATTAATTATAAATTCAACAAGTTTTAAAACTGTTTTACTAATTAATAATTAAACTAAAATAGTTTTTCCCCAGTTTTTAAAACCCTAACATTAATAATAATATTATATATTATAATTATTATTATAATTATTATTATAATTATGCAGATAATTTGTCTTCAAGAAAAATTAAAACAAGCTCTTAATATTACTGAAAGGATTATTGGACGTAATTTATCTTTACCTATTTTAAATAATCTTCTTTTAGTGGTTGAGAAAAGTAAATTAAAGGTTTCCTCAACTAATTTAGAAATCGGTATTAATACTTGGTTAAGTGGTAAAGTAACGGAATCAGGTAAAATTACCGTTCCTGCGAGGTTAATTAGCGATTTAATTAATAACCTACCTAATAAAAAAGTAGAACTTAAAACCAAGAATAATCAATTAGAACTACGTTGTGAAAAATTTAAATCTATTATTAATGGGTTAAGCGCTGATGATTTCCCGATTATTCCAAAAATCAAAGAAGAGCCAGTTATTAAAATTAACGGGTTGGTTTTAAAAAATAGCTTATCTCAGGTGGTTGAGATGGTTTCTTTTTCTGAATCGCGACCGGAAATTTCAGGGATATATACTAAATTCGACAAAAGTTTAATTAAACTGGCGGCAACTGATAGTTTCCGTTTAGCTGAAAAAAATATTGAAGTTAAAAACATTCAAAGCTCAAAAACTCATACAGTAATTATTCCTCATAGAACCATTCAAGAGCTAATTAGGATATTAAATGATAATGAAAATGAGGTTAAAATAGTTTTATCAACCGGCCAGATTTTATTTGATTTAGAAGATTACCAAGTTATCTCCAGGTTAATCGACGGTCAATACCCAGATTATCAACAAATTATCCCTAATGATTTTAAGACCGAAGTAATTATTAATCGGGAAGACTTAATTAGTAATATTAAAGTAGCCAGCCTTTTTAGCGGAAAAATAAATAATATTAAGATAATCATTAATTCAGAGAAGTCGTTATTAGAGATTGTCGCTAAAGATGTTGATATTGGCGAAAACAAGTCTCAAATTGAGGCTAAAATCGACGGCCGGGAAGTTGAGACAGTTTTTAATTACCGCTATCTTTTAGATGGCTTGAATAATATTTTTAGCGATAAAATTAGCTTAGGTTTTAACGGAAGCGACAAGCCAATAGTTATTAGGCCGGTTGGTGACACTAGTTACACTTATTTAGTTATGCCGATTAAGGCTTAAATATTGACATTAGTTATTTTTTTGTTTTATTATTAAGTTATCTTAGATTTAAAAAGGAGGAGGAGATGGAAAAAGGGGATAAAAAAATCCCTAAACAGGAAATTCCTAAAGGTGGGATATTTTATAGGATTTCTTCTATATTAAAAAAGGAAAGAAGTAAAGAAATCCCTAAAGATAAAGACCAAAAAGAAGCTAAAGAGAGCTGAGAAACTGATAGGTGTCATTCTGGCGAGCTCGGTTGGTTGGACCAATCGAGCTCTTTTTATTTTCCAAAGCTCGCTCAATAATTTTCAAAACTTTCTTTTGTTGGTTAATCAAAAAAGGGGCAGCCTTCTTCTCTTTAGCGTAATCAATAAAGTATTCCAGCTGTTCTTTGACTTCGGTTAGTAATTCAATTTGGACCTGAGAATTAGCCAATTCAAGATTACTTCCTTTCTCCTGGTCAATTGTTTTCTTAACCAGGTCGCTTAATTCTTTAACTCCCTCTCTATCAGTCCCAATAATTACCCGGGGGACCATTTCCAGCCGACCCTTGGTTGGCGGTTCGGTTTCTTCGGATAAATAATATTCCAAGCTAGTTAATTTACCTTGGTCTATTTCTTTTTCAATAGATCTTATCTTATCGGCTAAAGTGTCTTTATCCTGACTGGTTGTCACATCTAGAGCCAGTCTGATGAATATACCTTCTTCTTCGAATTCAGCGACCAAGTCGGTGTGATTGACCAAATCATCATATTCAGAAGTCCGGACGACGGAACAATTCTCGCCAAACCAATTGGCTTGCTCAATCTGCCTGGCCAGAATTGCCTCTAGAATCTCCGAACGCTCGGTTTTACCAGACCAGAATTTTTCTTTAATCTCAGCCACCCTTTTTACATCTCTCTTGATTTTTATTTCCGGATAAATATCAGAAAAATTATCTATTTTTACGCTCTCTTTTTTATAGCTTAAAACATAGTCATGGTAGACTTTTTCTTCATTCGGGCAAAGCTCTTCTTCGGGAGCGGCCTGTTTTTTTAAAAGCAATTCTTCCGGATTATACATAATTATACATATTTACAGATTTACTTTAATCGTTATTTCATCCTCTTGGCGGTTGAGCACCTTGTCATAAGCTCGTACTTTAATTATCTGTTCGCTTGAGTCTGTATTTAGGTAAGAAAAAAGGTTGAAACTGACCGAATAAGGATAATTCGTGTCGCTGCCGACCAGTCGATTATTGCAAAAGAAATCCAACTGTTTGATGTCTAAAGGAGCGCTGGCTTGAACCTTGACAGTTAAGGCAGATTGACTGACCAGGGAATTATCTGGCGGCGAGCTAATCCTTACCCTGGGTTGGTTCTCTTCGGTGTGAATATCGTCATATTGTTCAGGCGGCTCCTGATTGTAGCAGGAGCTGGCCGAGCAGGGTTGACTTGATGCCCAGGCCAAGGCCGGTTTTTCCCAGTAATCAAATTGGGCATCTTGGCTGGATAATTCAGTGTAATCAGCCAGCGGATTGTCTTTATCGACATAATAGAGAATAGAGTGGACCTCCTGATAAATTCTTTCTTCAATCAGGTCGGGCGGAGTTAAGTCGGTGGCTAATTTGCCGGAAATCTTATCAATTTCAATCTTTTTTTGATAGGCTAATTGCCCGTTTAACATCGGCTTAGTAGTCGTCGAGCTGGCCAGTGGTTGATTAAAACCTTCTATCTCAGCTGGTAGGCTGAATTGATTTTCTTCCTCGACTTCTTGGCCAGCTTTTAGTTGGTAGGATTGAGTCATAAAGTCGTGCCAAATCGGGGCGGCCACATAGAGACCGGCCGCGCCCATTCTCATCTTTTTGGTGTAGTCGTTGTTGCCGGCCCAGACACCAACAACCAGACTTGGTGTGTAGCCAACCGTCCAACCGTCGCTATAATCTTGTGTCGTTCCGGTTTTAGCGGCGGCCGGCCGGCCGGCTAAAAAAAGGTCGGAGCGATAGCCGAACATTGGGGCTCGGGCCGCCTCGTCTGATAAAACATCGCTTATTTGCCGGGCAACCTGTTTGTCGAGAACACGAATGGCTTCATCATTATATTCTTCCAAGATATTCCCTTGGGCGTCCTCAATCTTGAGAATCATTTTCAAAGGATGCTTGATCCCTTCAGAGGCGAAAACACTGTAGGCGGCGGTTTCGTCTATCAATTTAACTTCGCCGCCGCCGAGAACCAAAGATAAACTGTAGCGGCTACGGTCTTTAAGAGTGGTAATGCCCATATCCTGGGCTAAATTGATAGTTTCCTGAACCCCGGCCAGATAAAGAGTTTTGACTGAAGGTAAGTTAATCGATTGAGCTAAGGCTTGTCTCATGGTCACCGGGCCGCGGAATTTTAAATCATAGTTTTTGGGAGCGTATTCTTGACCATCACCTGGTCCGAATTTGCCAAAGCTGGTTTCTAAATCAAATAAGATTGTTTCTGGGTTATAACCCTTCTCGAAAGCGACTGCGTAAGCGAACGGTTTAAAAGAGGAGCCCGGTTGTCGATGGGGACTGGTTGCTACATTGAATTGTTCTTCCTGGTAACCCTTTGAGCCGACCAAAGCGAGCAGCTGACCAGTTTTTGGGTCGATGGCGACCAGGGCGGCGTTGGAAGCGCGGTAGTTTTTTTCGTTTCGTTCCGCTCCCTGTTTGACCGCCTCTTCGGCGATTTGTTGTAGTTCCCAATCTAGGCTAGTATAAACCTTCAGGCCAGCCATATTGATATCAGTATATTGGCGGCCATAGTTTTCCTCCAGATATTCCTGAATCATAGTTACAAAATGATGCGCTTTGAGATCAATCTGGGAAGCGTATTTTAATTCTTCTTCTTTAGCCTGGCTGGCTTCTTCTTCGGTAATATAGCCGAACTTAACCATTCTTTCCAAAATACATTCTTGCCTGGCTTTCAATTCTTCGGGATGAGAACCGTAAGGCGAATAGTAACTCGGCGCCTGAGGGAGGGCCGCTAAAAGAGTTGATTCAGCTAAAGTTAAGTCTCGGGCCGGTTTGCTAAAGTAAGTTTGGGCGGCTGCCTCAATACCATAGGCATTGGAGCCGTAAGGCACCTGATTGAGATAAAACCCGAGAATCTCATCCTTGGAATACTTGCTTTCCATCAATGGAGCCAGAATGGCTTCTTTGATTTTTCGAGTAAAAGTCCTGGCCGATTGGGGGCCGCCTAAATAAGCGTTTTTAATAAACTGCTGGGTTATGGTTGAACCGCCTTGGGCGATTTTTTTGCCGGTTAAATTAGCCCAGGCGGCTCGCAGAATTCCTCGCCAATCCAGACCAAAGTGATGATAAAAATTATCATCTTCAATGACTACAGTCGCCTCTTTGACAAATTGGGGTATTTCTTCAAAAAGGATAACCGTTCTTTTCTCCTCGCCATGGATATCATAAATGACAGTCTGGCCGGTCCGGTCGTAAATCTTGGTTGATTCAACTATCTGACGCTGGCTGATTTTGGTCGGATCGGGCAGGTCTTTGGCGAAGTAGGCCGAAATTGCCAGAACGGCTAAAATACCGATGACTAAACAAAAAACAGCTAATTTAATTGTTGGCTTAATTATTCTTCTAAACATTTCTTTTATTCTGGCAGAATTGACCACTTTAATCAAGGGTGATATCATGAATTTATAGAGTTTAATCTGGTCGTTGGATTTATGAACCAAGAAGATAAAATAAAAGAGGTCTTGACGCGGGGAGTTGAGAATATTTATCCCAATCGCCAAGCCTTGGAGAAAAAACTAAAATCCGGTCAAAAAATCCGGCTTTATTGCGGTTTTGACCCAACTGCTTCTTCGCTTCATATCGGTAACGCTATCCAAATTAGGAAGTTGGCCCAATTTCAGGCCTTGGGTCACGAAGTTATTTTTCTAATCGGCGATTTCACCGGTATGATTGGCGACCCGACCGATAAGGCTAAGGCCAGAAAAAAACTAACCAGAAAGCAGGTTTTGAAAAATTCGGAAAAGTACAAAGACCAGGCCGGCCGGATTTTAGATTTTTCGGGCAATAACCCGGCTAAGGTAATGCATAACAGCCAATGGAATGATAAACTTTCCTTTATTGATTTAATTGAAATAGCTTCCAATTTTACGGCCCAACAAACCTTAGCCCGAGATATGTTTAAAAAAAGAATAGAGGCAGGCGAGGATTTGTATTTACATGAATTCCTTTATCCTTTAATGCAGGCTTATGACAGCTTGGCCATGGATGTTGATTTGGAAGTCGGCGGCAATGACCAAACCTTTAATATGTTGGCTGGCCGGACATTAATGAAAAAGATGAAGAATAAGGAGAAATTTGTTTTAACCACCAAATTATTAGTTGATTCTTCCGGTCAAAAAATGGGCAAGACCGAGGGCAAAATGATTAATTTAGACACGCCAGCCAATGAAATGTTTGGTCAGATTATGGCCTGGTCCGACGAAGTTATCGGACTCGGTTTGGAGCTTTGCACGGACATACCGATGACCGAAGTTAATCGGATTGAAGAACAGATTAAACAGGGGAAAATGAACCCGCGCGATGCCAAAGCCCGTTTAGCCCTGGAGATTGTGGCTGTTCATCACAGCCAAAAAGCAGCTGCCGAAGCGGAAAAAGAATTCAACAGGGTTTTTAAAAAAAAGGAAAAGCCATCGAAAATGCCGATTGTAAAATTAACGACTAAAAAATATTCTCTTTTAGATTTGCTTGTTCAAATAAAATTGGCTCCCAGTAAGAGCGAAGCCAAGCGGTTGATTGTTCAGGGCGGGGTTAAAATAGACAATCAAGTGGTCAAAAACTGGCAAAAGGAAATAGTCGTCAAAGACGGCCTGATCATTCAAGTCGGCAAAAGAAAGTTTGTTAAAGTTAAAATAGGAGATTAATTTTAGTCTTAATTTATTTTGTCCTTTAACTGGGGAGGAATAAAATGTTACAGGTTAGCACAGAACCCGTCAGCGGTGGGCGAAAGGTTTTAAATAAAGGATTCGGTAACAGATGTGTTATTTGCGGAGGATGGTTTGATGAAGGAGGCATTTGTGACCATGGACACGAGTGGGGTAAAACCTACTGTGTTCTGTCTGACCGCACCGGCACCAAGCCGAGAAAGGTTATCCCTCTTAGACGGAAGAGGTCGCCGTAATAGTACGGCTGCCTGAATTTTCAAAACCCCACCAGGTCGCTTTAGCAGCCGAGTGGGGTTTTTTATTTTAAATTATGGATACAGTTATTTTTTCTCAATGTGTTTAATTATCTCTTCAGCTACACTGATTCCGGTCACTTGGCTGAAGCGTTTGAATTGGGGGGAGCGATTAATTTCTAAAACCTTTAATTGGCCTTGGCGGTCGGGCATAATATCCAGGCCAGCTAATTCAATCTCCATGGCTTTAGTCGCAGCTAAAGAAATTTTTTCCAGGTCAGCTGATAGGCTGGCTTTTTTTGATCGCTGACTTAGAGGAATTTTAGGGCGGTCTTGACAGTGAAGTGATAATCTCTTCATCGCTCCCAAAACCCTGTTACCTAAGACCAGGGTTCGATAATAGTATTTAGACGGGTGCCATTCCTGTATTATATACTGACCTAACCGTTCTTTCTTCTTGAAGAAAGCAGCCAGTTCTTCTTGTGAATCAAAGCGGAAATTACTCCGGCCGTGCATTTCTTTGATGTGTTTGACGATAAAAGGCGGCTTTATTTTTCGAACGGCCGCTTTTAAACTGGTCGGATTGAGAATAAAAAAAGTAGTCGGTTGAGGAATCCGGCTAGCCCAGAGACGGCTATGCATAAAAAATTTATGGTATTCGTAATTTCCCTGGGCTAAAATCCGGTCAACGATTACTCGTTGATGGCTAGCCAAATATTGAGCGATAATTTTAGCTTCAATAATGTGCCGACTGATGGCTCGAAATAAGGTTGCCTCAAAATCTTTAATATCTTGGCCGGCCGGGGTAGTAATTGATAATTTTTCTTGGCCGCTGAAAGTTAACTTCGATAAGGGGACGATGACAGCCGAATGGTTTCTTTTTTCGGCCTCTTCTTTTAATAGTTGGCTCTCTTTGGATTGGCTGGAGCCGATAATGAGTATTTTCATAACTTGAAGATATATTTTAATATTTCTCTAGTTACGTTAACCGGCTTTCCTTCATGGGGATAATGATGGATATAGATATCCGGTCGACCATTAATCTCTATAAATTTTATTTTTTGTTCTTTTGGTGATTTAGTCAGATCTTCGGCTATAATATCTAGCCCGGCTAATTCTAAACCAGTCACTTTAACTGCCTTCAGGCACAATTTTTCTGTTTCTGGATGGATGTTATTCAATGAGAAATTTTTAACCTGTCCGCCCTGGCTGATTTTTGAGTATTCTCTTAAAAGTAATTTTTGGTTAATTGGCAAAATGGAGTTTAAGGAGAATCCCTGTTTTTTAATCAAAACTTTAATTTCTTGGTCAATAATGATCTGACACTTTCTTTTTCTTTCTAATTCCTTAATTAAACTTTTTATAGTTGCCTGACCGTTGCCGATTAAAAAAGGAGGAATCAGCTGGGCTATGCCTAAGATTCTATTTTTGAGAGTTAAAATTCGAAATTCTTCGCCTCGGACGAATTCTTGAATAATAACCGCTTCAATTAGATAATCCAGGAACAGTTTTTTTAAAACGGAGGAGGCCTTTGCTAAGTCAGGAATATTCACCCAGAGATTTCTACTTTGGCTGGCTCGGGCGTCTTTGATGACTAAAGGAAAAGAAATCTTTTTCATTTTTCTTTTTGCCTCTTGAAAAGAAAAAGCGGTGATTGTTTTAGGAATAGGGATATTATTCTTTTGCCAGAAAAAATAGGATAGATCCTTAAAAAGAGGAATATTCTTTGTGCCGAATCGGCTTAGATTAATTCTGAAATTTCCTTGAATTAAAAATTTCCCTGAGCCCTTGGTTAGCTCGATGAGCTGTCGTTTCGGGTAAATAATTTTTGCTTTCAGACCGAGTTTCTTTGCTTCTTCGAGAATAATTTCTGTATTTTTATCCTTTTTTGTCATTTTATGCCTCGTCTTTCTTTAGCTTTTTCTAAAACCCGGGGGGTCATAAAAATATTTTTAGCCGGGTCAACCAAGAATCTTTTCAAATCTTTACGACCAACAATAATGTCGTATTTCATTTCTTGGCGGTCAGCTATAAAGGCCTCAGTAGTGACCAAACGCTTATCCAGAATAAAGAAAAGATTGATTAAGGGACGTTCCTCGAAACCCAAAGCCCCTCTGACCTTTTTGGAACCAATCTGTTGGTTGATTTTTAACTGTTCAGCTAAGCTGCGACAGACAGTGGTTCGATAAGCACCGCTGTCAATCTTGGCCATAGTTAGATGCTTATTGCCTTGTTCGTCAAGTATTTCAATGGCTTCGTTAATCCCAATTACCTTGCGGCCGGAAATTTCCTCTAATTCTTCTTCTACTTCGCCGCCAAACAGGTCTTGGGCAATTTTTACTCCTTTAATTAAGGTTTTTATCTTGAGGCCTTTGACTCGTTGGAGTCGGTCCTTAAGAGAAGCTAGGTTAGCGTTTTGAATAGAAAGGCCCGATCGGGCATTAAGCTCTAAAATAACCGGTCCTTTTTCCCGGTCAATGGCAATGTCTACGCCCAGAAAGCCAATCTTGGAAACCTCTTGGGCCTGTATAGCTAATTTAAGCATCTCTTTCCATTCAGGGATAGGTAGTCCGCGTAGCAAGGCGCGAGTTTTGGGGAAATATTCAATGAGACGATCCCGCTGGATGGCCGTTGTAGTTACACCAGTACCCAAGTCAATACCAACACCAATGCCGCCTAAATGGAGGTTAGCTTTGCCGCCCGATTCCTTGGTTGGTAAACGCAGTTCAGCCATAATCGGTACTGAATTATAGACAATAATCCTGATGTCAGGAATGCCTCGGTAAGCATATGGTTTGAAAAGCTTCAATAGTTTAATCCGTTCTTCAAAGAAAGCTGTATCAGGCAGACTAGTTAAAGAAAAAGTACCCTCCAGAATGTTAAGGATGTGATTACGTAAATCTTTGATGCAAACTTCTCTTTTATCTGCTTTAATCCAAGAATAAGGAAATTTTTTCTTTCGGCCATAAACAACTAAAATACCCTCACCACCGAGTCCGCGGTTGGGTTTAAGAGCAAAGCTTGGTGGCAGACTGGCCCAATCAAAATCTTTAAGCTCTTTAGCATAATGGATAATTGAGTGATTCTTTAAAACAGGCAAACCAGCTTTTCTTAAGATTTTTTTAGATAGAAGTTTGTTATTGGCAATACGAATAGCCCTCAATGGATTAGAGGGTCTTAAATAGGTCAGGTTTCGAGCATTGAGACCGAGTAGATAGCTGGATTTTTTAATGAAGTCGAGCATAACCGAGCTTATTTTTTCTCGGGCAGTTCAACCCGTTTAATCACTTCCCGGAAACGCCAATATTCGGACAGTCGGAGACCGGTCCATCTACCTAAAAGGATGTTGATGACAATCGCTCCTAAGATAAACCAGATTGGGTAAACGAGAGCTTGGCTTTGCAGCCAAGACCAGCTAGCTACCCAATAACAGATAATTGAAAGAATCAAAGTTTCCGAAGTCAAGATAATTGCTCCCCGAGCCCCGCGTTCAATTTGGACAGCGATGAATTTCTCAACTAAGGTGCCCATAATCAAAATGGCGAAAATAGAGACGGCAATTAAACCTCGGCGGTCAGCGTAAGCGCCAGCCAGGAGGAGTAAAAAGATACCCAGGGCGACGGCGGTTAAGACAATGGCCATCCGGGGCAAATAAAGAAGGCGGGACCGTTTGACCAGAAGGCGAGTCAATGTCCCGACTAGCAAGACAGTCACAAAAAGAACCAGACCGTATTTTAAGCCAGTGGCCAAGAAAGCCAATGAGATAATCAAAGGTGTATAGATGCCAAAGCCTCTAATGCCGATGACTTGTCGGGCAAAAGCAATGATGGTTGCGACCACAGGCAGCATTAAAAGGAGAACGATCGTCTCTTGGGGGACACCCTGGTTGACCATATATTCTATGATAGAAAACATAAATTTAGCGAAGCGAATGAGCGCAACAGATAGCGATAGCTAAGGCATCAGCCGCGTCATCCGGCTTGGGTATTTCCTTTAAGTTAAGTATTAATTTGACCATCTCCTGAACCTGTTTTTTTTCGGCTCGTCCGTAACCAGTAACCGCCTGCTTGACCTGAAGAGGAGTGTATTCGATGACCGGCAGTTTTAGTTGAGCGGCTTGAGCTAAAATTACTCCTCGGGCTTGGCTGACCTTGACAGCCGTTTTCAGATTTTTGAAAAAAAAGATATCTTCGACCGCAATTCGGTCCGGCTTATATTTTTTTATGAGCCTGGTTAGCTGCTGTCCGATTTGACCGAGTCGTTCAGCTGTCGAGTAATGGGTAGTAGTCCGGATACAATTATAATCAATGGTAGTTAATTCGTTCGGCACCTTTTTAATAACCCCATAGCCGGTTATAGCCGTTCCCGGATCAATGCCCATAATAGTCATATTTTTAATCTTTTAAATTAGAGTAGATATCTTGAACATCTTCGTTTTCATCCAGGGTCTCGAAAAGATTCTCTAATTGGTTTTTGGTTTGCTGGTTAACTTCCAGAGGATATTTCGGTTGCCAATCTTTGCCTTGTTTATCGAAAAGATACTTAACGCTACCGGCCTCGGCCAATTTCGCCTTAAACCTGCTAAGGATATGTTTAATTTCAGCCAACGTTCTGTTTTTATTATCGGTAATGCCGGTAATAATCAAAGCTATCCCGGCTGGTCCGTAGGCCTCATAGATAAATTCTTCTATCTGGACGCCGGCTATCTGTCCGGTCCCTCTCTTAATCGCCTTATCGATGTTATCCTTGGGCATATTAACCTCTTTCGCTTTCTCAATAGCTAATCTTAACTGGGGGTTGGTCTCCGGATCGGCCCCTTTTTCTTTAGCGGCAATAATAATTAAGCGGGATATCTTGCTAAAAAGTTTACCCCGCCTAGCGTCAGTAATTGATTTTTTGTGTTTAATGCCGGCCCAGTGGGAATGTCCGCTCATATTACTTTAATCATACTATTGATTCAGAAAGAGTGTCAATGAGTTTTTAGTATGTTTAGTCGAATTAATAACCAGCTGGCCAACAGGGAAGCAGAGATAATAATGGAAAGGGTCGAGATTAAGCTGGCTTGTCCGGCTGTCCTGCTTGATTGGCCTAAATCGGCTGCCTGTTTAGATACCAGTTTGCTTTTTTCCGTTGAATGAGTTGTTGTCTTGATTGATTGGTTCGATTGAGAGGCTTCGGTTTGACTTGGCTGATCAAGGGCTGAAGTTGACTGATTTCGACCAGCATCAGTTTGAACTAAAATTTCTGGTGGTTCTTGGCTTCCTTGGATAATCGATTGAGGATTATTAGCCGAGAGATTTTCGCTTTTATCTATTAAACTGATCGCAGAGATAATGTTGGCCGCTCCCGGAGTTGGCTGCCTCGTCCAAAAATAGTCCCGACCGTCAAATGCAATAGCCGAGCCCTCTTCAGTCTGTCCTTGGTAGCTGATTTCGCTGGCCAGGGAGCCATTCGGATAAAAAAACCGAACCTGGTCGCAGTCATTATCGAGAGCTATTTTACTGACTGGCCGTAAGATAAGCAGAAATTGTCTCGGGCTGATTAGGCTGTTGGCCGGAAAAATAAAAGGATGGCTTCCTTCAAATTGGTCATCTAATTGCCAGTCAGTCAGATTGGCTATCTGGTTGCTTTGGTTAAATAATTCAATCCATTCGCTTTCTTCGTCCGAACCAACCGGATTAGGCAGAAATTCACTAATGATGACCGAGGAGCTATAAATATTGACAGTTATAATATTGAAGTCGGAAAATTCACCATCATTGACTATTAAGCTGACTATATATTGGCCGGGATAAGAGTAGGCGTGACTGGTCTTGGCTTCAGTGGCGGTTGCTCCGTCACCAAAGTTCCAGAAATAGCTGAGAGAATCATTATTCGGGTCGCAAGATTGGGAAGCGTCAAAAAATATTTCCCGGTTGGTTAAGGCGGTCAGATCCGGACCGGCTTGGGCGACTGGCGGCTGATTAACTGTGGTTGGCGGAATTTGTCGCTCGGCTTCCGGTTTTTGGCTTGACCCTCCGAGTGGCGGTTCTTCGGCTGGGACTCCTTGGCCGCTGCTGTTTCGGGTCTTTGGCGTGCCGCCAATACCCAAACTAGTTTGCCAGTCAGTATCTATTCTTTCCATGGTTTGCTTGGTTTCGTTATCGCCAGCTAACCAACCTTCAGAGCAATCAATTGAATCAATTAGATTATTTTCTCCATCGCCTAGCTCTAAACTTTCCCCTGTATTGCCTAAGGCGCCTGTATAAATCTGGTCAGCCGCCAATTCAGACACAGAATTATCATCAGTTCTTTCCAATAAAAAATATCCTTGAGCGGGGATAACGCCGGTCAAGGATATCTCTGGACTGCCATCAACCGCTTTTAAAGTCCAGTCAGTCAAACCAATTTCTTGGTCAGTATTGTTTTTTAATTCAATCCATTCGTCATTAGTTGATTCAATTGTTCCCATCCAGGCAATTTCATTAATAACTACCTCATTAGCTGCTCCAAAACAAAAAAATGGCCAAACAAAAAACCCTCCGATGATTAACAAACAGAGGATAATTTTAAAGCTAAAACAATTTATCTTGATCCCCTCCTTCATATTTTATACCTAGGTGCTCATAAGCTAATTCGGTTGCTTGACGGCCTTTCGGGGTACGTGCTAAAAAACCTAAACGAAGCAGGTAGGGTTCGTAAATTTCTTCAATTGTATCCTGCTCTTCGTTAGTGGCCGCCGCTAAAGCCTGCAGTCCGACCGGACCGCCGTTAAATTTTTTAATCATTGTTTCTAAAATGTGGCGGTCAGCCGGTTCTAAGCCGATTTCGTCAACTTCCAACATTTTCAGTCCTTCTCGGGCTGTTTTTTGGTTAATTAGTCCGTCCGCTCGGACTTGGGCGTAATCGCGAATTCTTTTAAGCAAGCGGTTGGCTATCCGGGGCGTATAGCGGGCCGATTGAGCAATCATTTGGAGAGCGGCCGGCTCAATGGACGTCTTTAGAATTTTAGCCGACCGGGCGATAATTTTTTCAATGTCTTTTGGGTCGTAGAAGTCCAAGCGAAAATTTATCCCAAAGCGGCTCCGCAGAGGCGAAGAAAGGAGACCAATCCGGGTGGTCGCGGCAATTAAGGTAAAACGTGGCAGTTCCAAGCGGAGGGTTCGGGCCGACGGTCCTTTGCCAATAATAATATCCAGAAGGAAATCTTCCATGGCTGGGTAAAGAACTTCCTCGATAGATTTGTTCAAACGGTGGCATTCGTCAACGAAAAGAACATCGCCATCAGCTAAATTGGTCAAAATAGAAGCTAAGTCACCTACTTTTTCGATGGCTGGTCCGGAGGTTACCTTAATTTGGCAATTCATTTCTCTGGCGATAATATGTGCTAAAGTGGTTTTACCTAAGCCGGAGCCGCCGTAGAGGAGAACATGTTCAATCGGCTCTTTTCTCTTTTGGGCCGCCTCCATTAAAATTTTAAGATTATCCTTAATTTTTTGCTGGCCCATATATTCTTCAAAAGAACCCGGTCGGAGGGTTAAATCCAGATAACGATCTTCTTTTAATTGGTTAGCAGTGGTTGTCGGTCTTGACATTTTGACGATAGTTTGCTATTATACTTAATAGTTAGGAAGGACAATTAAGTCGTCCCTTTTTAATATTAACTAATCTGTAGGCAATAAGGGCTCAATTTTTTAAATAGGGTCCGATAGGGGTTTTATCTTAGTCTTTAGGATATCTTGGTTCCGACTGGGATATTCCTCGGAAAAGCCTTTTCTCTCTGTTCTCAGGCTGAGAGTCATTGCCTACAGGTTAGTTGATATTAAAGGTTTATCCAGATAATGTTTGCTTAAAAAACCGTCAGCCGAAAAGTCTTATTCGCCGAGTACTCTTTCTGCTTCTTCCAGGCTGGTTACTCCTTCTAAAACTTTAAGCAAGGCGTCTTGTCGGAAGCTGACTAGACTTTGCTGAAAAGATTTTTCCAAAATTTCGGCGTGGCTGACGCCCGGCTTGATTATTTTCTCCATTGTTTGGTTAATCGGGATTATTTCAAAAATACCAATTCGGCCCCGATAGCCGGTTTGATTGCATTGGTTACAGCCTTTAGCCTGATAGATTTCCAGTTTTTTATTTATCGGTTTATGCTTGATTTGTTTTGGTAGCCCGCTTAGGGCTTTTTTTATTTTATTCAGTTGTTCGGTCGAGGGAGAGACGGCTTGACGGCAATGGGAGCAAAGTCTTCTGACTAGGCGTTGAGCAATAATTAGATTGAGCGAGGCAGCTAAATTAGAAGCCTGTAGTCCTAAATCGAGGAAACGGGGAATCGCTCCGGCCGCGTCATTAGTATGAAGAGTGGAAAATACTAGATGACCAGTCAAAGCGGCCTGAACGGCAATTTGAGCTGTTTCTTTATCTCTAATTTCGCCGATTAGGATAACATCGGGGTCTTGTCTTAAAATGGCCCGTAGGCCCTTGGCAAAGGTATAACCTTTTTCTTTTTCAGTTTGGGTTTGACTAATTCCTTCCAGATGATATTCAATCGGGTCTTCCAGAGTAATTATTTTAACCTCTGGTTTGTTAACTTTCTTAATAAAAGAATAAAGGAGAGTTGTTTTTCCCGAGCCAGTCGGCCCAGTGGTAATGATCATCCCATCGGGCTTTTTAATTTCTTTTTGAATGACCTCTAATAAATCCGGACGCAAACCCAATTTTTCCAGGTCCAAATCAATTGACTTCGGATTGAGAATTCTCATGACAATATTTTCTCCGTAAGCGCTTGGCAGACAGGAAACCCTGATTTCGATATCAATTTTGCCCAACGAAATGGTGAAACGGCCGTCTTGGGCGATATCATGGACGTTTAATTTGAGACCGGCTAACAGTTTTAGCCTGTTCAAAACAAAGTGATAGATTTTTGGAGATAAAAAAGCGACATCCTGGAGAAGACCGTCGATACGGTAACGTAAATTAATCTTATCGGCTTCGCTTTCCAAATGGATGTCGGAAGAATTAGTTTGTAGGCCGCCAGCTAAAAGGAGCTCGATAATAGTTGAGGCTTGGCTGACTGATTTCTCTTCAACTCTTTTTTTAATATCAGCTAAGTTTTTAATTTCTTCTTGCAATCTTTCCAGGACCTGACTGGCTATTTCCACTTTGCCGGTAATTTCTTTAGCTGGCTCAGCTATTCGTTGGTAGCCAGCCCAAGCTTTAATCAGACTAGCCATTGAAACGAGAATCAGATTGATCTGGTAGCCTTCTTTCTTGAGTTCTTCAATAATTTTTTTAGCTGACTGGTTATCGGGTTCTTGGCTGGCCAGCCAGATTTTTTTGTCTTGCTTTTTGATGGCCGCCAGTTTCGCCTTTTTTGCTCTTTCTTCAGAGAGCAGCTTAAGAGCTTCTGATTCAATCGGTGTTATCTTTAAATCAAGATAGGGTAAATTAAGCTTAACGGCTAATTGTTTGGCCTTTCTTTCTTCAGCTTCTTTTCTTAATTCGGTTAATTTCTCTTGGAGAGCCTGCTTTTTTGTTTTTGAATTAAGGGAAGTCATTTGATTGCTTTAACCCTATCTCGAGTCTAGCTCATTTCGGTCTTCTGGTCAAATGTAGTATAATAGAATTAATGAATGGAACTTCGGAAATTACAGACAAGACGGAAATCATTACTAAAAATACTCGAGAAACAGAGCAAGCCGGCCGAATTTTAGCTGAAGAGATAATTAAAAGCCGACCAAAAGAGAGACAGGCTCTAGTTATCGCTTTAGAGGGAGAGTTAGGCGGCGGTAAAACCACTTTTATCCGGGGCTTGGCCCGGGGGTTAGGAATCAAGGAGAAAATAACCAGTCCGACTTTCGTTATTTTCAAAAAATTTGAGTTAAAGCGGACCGGCCTTTTCGAATATCTTTATCACGTTGATTGCTACCGACTTAGTTCAGCTGATGATTTAGCCGACTTGGGTTTTAAGGAGATAATCGGTCAACCGAATAATTTGGTAGTTATTGAATGGGCTGAAAAGATAAAAAAGATTTTGCCAGCTAAGGTTAGCTGGTTTAAATTTGAATACTTAACTAAAGATGAGCGCAAGATTATCTATAAAAACCCTAATTCTTATTGACAGTAACGCTTTAATCCATCGGGCTTATCATGCCTTGCCGCCTCTAAAAACCAAGAAAGGTCGGTTGGTTAACGCTGTTTACGGATTTGTCAGCATTCTTTTCAAGGTTATTAAAGATTTGAAGCCGGATTACCTGGTCGCCGCTTTTGATCTGGCCGGGCCGACTTTTCGCGACCTTGAGTACAAGGAGTATAAGGCCAAACGGGTTAAGCCGTCTCAGGAATTATATGACCAAATTCCCTTAATCAAGGAAATTATTAAAGCCTTGGGCATTCCCATTTATGAAAAACAAGGTTTTGAAGCCGATGACATTATTGGGACGATTGTTCAAAAAACCAAGCATAAGAAAATAAAGAAAATTATTATCACCGGCGATTTAGACGCTCTTCAGCTGGTTGACCGATTGACTTTTGTTTATACTCCTCAAGCCGGCATTAAAGAGATGACTGTCTATGACCAGGCGGCTGTCAAAAAACGTTATGGTCTGGAAGTGAAACAAATTAACGACTTTAAAGGGTTGAAAGGAGATCCTTCGGACAATGTCCCGGGAGTGGTCGGTATCGGCCAGAAGACGGCGGCTGGTTTAATTAAGCGCTTCGGCAGCTTAAAAGAACTCTATAAAAATCTTCCTCAAAGCAATTTAAATCCCAAATTGAAAGCTAAATTGCTGGAATACAAAAAAGACGCTTTTTTCAGTCAGTATTTAGTGACTGTTAAAAAAGATGTTCCTCTTGATTTTAAATTAGACCAATCCGGCTGGGGAGGGTATAATAAAGAGAAAGCGGCTAGACTCTTAAGAAAATTAGAGTTTGATAGTTTAGCCAAGAGACTATTTGAGTTATAGCCTAAATATATGTTGGATTTAGATAAAATAGATTTGAAAAAAGCGATCAAAGAGATACAAAAGGATGATACGGGCAAAGAAAGAGGGAATGACATAAAGTTTCTAGTCAGCTATGTAAGACGAGAAAAAGGGGAGGATGGATTTAAGAAAGTAAAAGCCGAACTGAAAAGATGTGGCTACGAATTGCCGGACCTGTCTAAGATAAAGGATATGGATTGGATTCCGAGCAGTTGGCCAACCATCTTTATGCTGGCCAGCGCTAAATGTTTTAACTGGCGGGAAGAAGAGATTATGAAAATGGGTCAGTCGGTAGTCTATTCCCATTTGGGAATAAAAAGATTCTTGAGATATTTTATGTCAGTCGAGACGACCCTTAAGATGGGAGCAGATAGTTGGAGAAAATTCTATACCTTTGGTCGGGTTAAGATTAATAAATATGACGAGAAGAAAAAACTGATTGTCGTCAGACTGGAAGATTTTAAAAAACATCCGGTTGTCTGTCCTTATCTTCTCGGAGTCTTTTCCAAACTTATTGAGATGATTGTTGGGGCGAAAGTAGTTAGAGCCGAGGAAACTAAATGCGTTTTCCGGGGCGACCCCTACCACGAATTCGTCTATGTCTATAGGTATCAATAAGTTGAAGTTATAAATAGCAAATCGAGAAATATGCTAACCAAGAATGAAATTGACAAAATACTAAAAGTAAAAGGACAAGCCAGAGGAGTCGTTTTTCAGACTGACGCCCAGTATATTTTGGAAAAAAAGGGGCAAGCCGGGCTTAAAAAAGTTGAAGCGGCTATTAAAAAAACCGGCCAGCCGATCAGTTATGGTAAGGAAATCAGAGCAACTGGTTGGTATCCTTTGAGCTGGCGAGCCATTTCATTATTAATCATCAAAGAGACTTTTGGCTGGGGCGAGAAGGAAATATTGGAAATGGGCTACGCCGCTCCCAAGCATTCTTTTATTGTCAGGGCTCTTTTAAGATACTTTGTCTCCTTGGATAAGACCTTCAATGAGAGTGCCAAATATTGGAGGGAGCATTATTCGATTGGCCAACTGGAGGCGCCGGAAGTTAATGTTGATACGAAACGATTAGTCCTCCGACTCAAAGATTTTAAGGTTCATCCGATTCTCTGCCAGTATTTCAGAGGATACTTTAAATCAGTTGCCTTGCTGGCGGTCAAAACCGATAAAATGACTATTAAAGAGACTAAATGCGTTTTCCGGGGCGACCCCTACCACGAATTCGTTATTGAATGGGAATAGCTAAATGAAAAAAAAGGAAGAACATTTTCTGTGTCAACAACTTAAAGAAGATTTGGAAAATTTGGAGAGATATATTGAAGAATTTTCCTTTTTTTTGCCCTTGGCCGTTTGCACTGTCAATCCGACCGGGGTTATTGTTGACCTTAATCAAGCGGCTAAAAAGCTGACTGGCTATAATGAAACAGAGGTAATCGGCCAGGGAATCGAATTCGTCTTCGAAGACAAAGAATCAGCGAAAAAACTCCTTAAAAAGGTTTTTAAAAGCAAGACGGCCGAAAATCAGGAAATGGTTTTATCGACTCGGGCCAAGAAAAAGATTCCGGTCAGTGTTTCGGTCTCGGTTAGAAGAGACTATCAAGGAACCTTAATCGGTTGTTTCTGGGCTATCTCTAATATTACCGAGATTAAGAAGTTCCAGGAAAATTTGGAGGAAAAAGTAATAGAAAGGACTAAAGAGGTTGAGGCAGAAAAGAATAAAACCAGGGCAATGTTGACCAGTCTGACCGATGGTTTGATTGTTTTTGACCAGGCCGAAAGAATTACTTTGGTCAATCCGGAAGCGGAAAAGGTTTTGAGGTTGAAAGAGGAACAGGTTATTAACAAAAAGATTAGCCAACTAGCCGGCCTTTCTAATCTTAAAAAGCTCTATCAAGTTTTGGGAGGAGAAATAAAATGGACCGGCCGAAAGCATGAACTAGTTCTTGAGAAACCGCTTAAAAGATTTTTTCAGTTTTCCGTCGCTCCGGTTGTGGTTGGCAAAGAGACTTTCGGTTCAATGATTATCCTGCATGATATAACCAGACAAAGGGAAATTGATAGAATGAAGACGGAATTCGTTTCTATTGCCGCTCATCAGTTAAGAACTCCTTTATCGGCTATTAAATGGACTCTGCGGATGCTTTTAGACGGCGATGTCGGGAAACTTAATCAGGAACAGCTTGCTTTTTTGGGAAAAGGCTATCAGAGCAATGAAAGGATGATTAATCTAATTAATGACCTTCTAAACGTGGCTCGTATTGAAGAAGGTCGTTTTGTCTATAATCCGGTTCCTCAATCGATAGAGAAAATTATTGAAAATATTATTGAAGGAGTAAGCGAAGCAGTTAAAAAAAAGAATCTTAAGCTCGTTTTTAAAAAACCGAAGAAATTTTTGCCCAAGGTTAAAATTGATAAGGAAAAAATAAGTTTGGTCGTTCAGAACCTGTTGGATAACGCGATTAGTTTCAGTGAATCCGGCGGACAGGTGACAATTTCTGTTGAATGTGATAAAATTAATTTAAAGGTGATGGTTAAGGATAGTGGAATTGGCATTCCTAATTCTCAACAGAAAAGGATTTTTGCTAAATTTTTCAGAGCTGATAACGCAATAAAGCTGGAGACAGAAGGGACCGGTTTAGGTCTGTTTATTTGTAAAAATATTGTCGAAGCGCACGGCGGAGAAATTTGGTTTGAGAGTAAAGAAGGACAAGGGACTACCTTTTGGTTCAGCTTGCCGATAGATTGAAATAATTTTAAAAATATGAAAAAAATTATTATCGTCGAAGATGAAGAAATTCTGCTCGGGCTTCTTCAAAAAAAATTAACCAGAGAAGGCTATCAAGTGGAGACAGCCGAAAACGGTCAGGAGGGATTAGAAAAGATAAAAGACAACAAACCAGATTTGATTTTACTGGATATTGTTATGCCTAAGATGGGCGGCTTCGAGGTGATAGAAAAAATTAACCAGGATGAGGAACTGAAAAAAATTCCGATTATTATCATTTCTAACTCAGGCCAACCGGTTGAACTGGACCGAGCCAAAGAATTAGGTGTTAAAGACTGTTTGGTCAAGACTGACTTCGATCCGGAAGAAGTAGTTGTTAAAGTTAAGAAGCAACTGGGACAGTCCAAATAAGGCTATTCTTGAAAAAAGAGGGAAGATTTGATAAAATTATTTTTTGGGCGCTTCGTTAGTTTAAACCGGTAAATTGAAACATAAGCTGATATTAGTTTATTATGACTGACCCAAAGGAAATCAAAATCCTCATTGTTGAGGATGATAAATTCCTTCGAGAGTTGCTTATTCGTAAATTGAAGGGCGAAGGCTTTATTATCTCAATTGCTCCGGACGGAGGGAAGGCCTTGGCGATGATTAAAAAAGAACAGCCGCAACTGATTCTCTTAGATTTAATCCTGCCTGGCATTGATGGTTTTGAGATACTCAAGCAGATCAAGAACGACAATCAGATTAGCAAAATCCCAGTGATTATTTTGAGTAATCTGGGTCAACAGGAAGAAGTGGAAAAAGGATTAAAGTTAGGAGCGGTTGATTATTTAATCAAGGCTCATTTCACCCCCGATGAGATTATAAGCAAAATCAAGAAAATTTTAGGAAGCGGCTAGTAATTAATATGTTTAAGTTAAGAAAAAGAGGTTGGTTATTTTTCATTTTTCTTATTTTAGCCTTCGGGCTAATTTTTATTTGGCAGCGAGCCAGCCGGACCGTTGAAATAGGCGGTCAGCCGGCCAGTTCGGTAAATCAGGGAGAGCTGAACGGGAGCAGTCCGCTGTCAGGTTTAGTCTGCCAAAACTATCAACGGCGGCCGCTAGCCGTTGTTTTGGCCGAAGACCCTGTTACCCGGCCGTTGGCCGGTCTTTCCCAAGCTGATTTGGTTTTGGAAATGCCGGTTATTACCAACAGCATTACCCGGATGGTTGCTCTTTACGTTTGTCAGGAGCCGACCGAAATCGGTTCTTTGCGCAGCGCCCGTCATGATTTTATCCCTTTAGCCCTTGGCTTAGACGCCATTTTAGTCCATTGGGGCGGTTCTCATTTCGCCTTGGACAAATTGGACACTGGAATGATGGACAACATTGACGCTCTTAAAAACCCCTACAACGCCTTTTATCAGAAACAAAGCATTCCTCAGCCGCATAACGGCTTTACTTCGATGGAGCGGCTATTAAACAGTGCTCAAAAATTAGGCTATCGTTTAGAAAATAAATTTGAGGGTTATCCGCACGGCCAAGGTGAAAGCCAAGAGGCTAATCGTCGGGTTTTAAGAATTGGCTATTCTTATCCGTATAACGTATCCTATCAGTATGAACCAGCGACCAATTCCTATCTGCGTTACCGGACTAATTTAAAAGAAATAGATAAAGATAATAACCAGCAGATTGCCGCTAAAAATGTGGTTGTTATGCGGGTGGTTTCTAAACAGATTGAAGGGCCAGACTATAATGATTTGGATTTAGAGGGAACAGGCGATTGTCAAATTTATCAAAATGGAATAGTCATTGATGGTACTTGGCAAAAAAGCGAGAAGAATCCGGCCAGCAAACTTAAATTTTTGGATGAAGCGGGTCAGGAAATACCCTTTATTCCCGGCCAAATTTGGATAGAAATGGTTGAGCCTTACCAAGATGTAACTTGGCGATAGTTTCTAGGGATTGTCCTAACCATTTTTCGAAAACGCCGCCACCGTTAATTAATTTGTTTTCTATCTATATTGTTGTGGCGGCTCCGAGATGCCAAAAGCTCGCCCCATTTCTTAGCCACAAATGGCTGCCGCTTTTGTCATCTAGGTTTCTCGAAATGGTTAGGACAATCCTCTTCACTAACTTTTTTATGCTCATTCTTCTCTACGGCGAGGATAGTTATCGCTCGCGGCAAAAATTAAAAGAAATTATCGGACAATACCAGACTAAGCACAGAACTGGCCTAAATTTGGTTCGCTTCCGCGAAGAAGATTTGGATTTTTCTCAAGTCAAAGAAAAAGTGGAGTCGGTTTCTATGTTCGATGAGAAGAAATTAATTATTTTGGAAAACATTTTTGAGAACAAAAGTTTCTTAGGGGAATTTTCTGAATACGTTAAGAAGAATAAACTAAAACAAAATCAGGATATCATTTTAGTTATTCATCAAGAAGGCAAGTTAGCCATCACTCCTTTTAAATCCTGGCTGACTATGTTTGAAGAGTTTAAACCATTAAGCGGAGCATATTTGGTTAATTGGCTGAAAAAAGAAGCAGCTAGACAGAAGATAGCTATTAGTCTAGACGCTCTTAAAAAACTAGTTTCTTATTCGGACAACGACCTTTGGCAGATTAATAACCAGCTTAACAAACTGGCTAGCTATAGAGCCGGCCAGCCGATTAATGAAGAAGATATCGATTTGTTGGTTGGACCCAAGATAGAGGTTAATATTTTCAAAACCTTGGATGCTCTGGCTCAACGAGATAAAAAAACGGCCTTGAAGCTTTTGCACGAACATTTAAATCAAGGTGAAAACGAAATCTATTTACTAACCATGTTTATTTATCAACTGCGCGGTTTGCTTAAACTTAAGGATTTAATCAGCCGGGGAACGCCCTACCATACTTTGGCTAAAAAAAGCGGTCTTCATCCCTATGCAGTTAAAAAAAACTGGTCAGTCCTTCAAAATTTCAGCTTGGACCAGCTGAAGAGAATCTACCAACGCTTGCTGGAAATTGATTTGGCTATAAAAAAAGGCCGCTTGGATGGTCCAACAGCCTTGGATTTATTGGTGGCCGAGATTTAAATATTGACTTGACCGATTTTTGCTATAGTATATTTATAGCTTGTAGCTCTTTTATATTAATAGGTAGTCATCGTCAATTCAATGGGAGGAGGTAGTTATGGAGCCGATAAACGACGATTTTAGGATTGAAATTTTGTCTAGGACTTGGGAGGTTTTTGAAGCTCTGTTTAGTTTGGAAAAGATTAAAGCAATTTCCAGACCACAAGTTGGTTGTTTTGTTCTTTGGGAAATGGTAGGCGATCAACCCGGGCTATATGTCAAAACTCTATCGGCTGTCTTCGGTCAGCTAGCTAATTTTATTTCGGGAGGGGGCGATGTTGAATTCCTACGTACTTTAGCGAAACGTAATGGTTGGATTCTTGCTTATCATCGGAATTTGGTTAGCAGCTGGCAAAAGCGAAAATATGTTGTTTGGGCTGGTGGAGCTGTTAAGCTGCGCAAGGGGCTGATTTTTTCTTTTAAAAGCAGTATTTTTCTTGAAGATTCTACACAGGGAGAATTGGTTGACGAAGCGGTGGTTCTCTGCGCAGCTCGAGGACTGGCCTTGGCCGAAAAAGAGGAAATGGAATCAATCGCCCGGATTAGTCAGAATAGTATTCTTGATGAACTCTGGTCCGCTTTTTGGCATTAGCAGAAAGACCGAATACAAAAAAGCCGTTTGGGATTTAAATTCCAAACGGCTTTTCCATTTGATAAAGTTAATATCATAATTATGCCTCCTGAATTGCACCATCCGGCTTTGATAAATTATTTAACTTTCTCAATTATTTTTTTAAAGATGGTTGGCTCTTTTTCAGCCAACTGGGCCAGGATTTTGCGGTCTATTTCAATCTTGGCTTTTTTTAGTTTGTTAATGAATTTGCTGTAAGTCAAACCATTTTCTCGGCAAGCGGCGTTTATTTTAATCTGCCAGAGTCGGCGAAAATCCCGCTTTTTTCTTTTGCGGTCGCGGTAAGCATGAAGCCAGGCATGCCTTAAAGCATCCTTAGCTAATTTGTATTTAGATTTACGGCCCCATTTAAAGCCCTTAGCCTGTTTAATAACCTTTTTGCGTCGCTTATGGGCCATTGTTCCTCGTTTAACTCTAGGCATAGATTGTCAAAATTAAAAAGGGATATTTTTGAATATCCTTTGGCCGGCCGAGGATAATTTCTGTTTTTTCCGCTTAGCCCGAGTTTTCTGTCCAGAATCCTTGGCGTTAAAGTGGTCTTGATGACCCGGGCGGTGAAGCAGTTTGCCCCGACCGGTAATTTTAATTCTTTTTGATAAAAGTTTATTCGTTTTCAGTTTAGGCATTTTATTTGGTGACCAGCATACTCAATCCCCGAGGTTGTCTTTCGGCTTGTTTTTCAATCTTAGCTTCCGGCGAAATTAATTCAATAAAATTGTTTAATCTTTCCTTAGCGATATCCAGAAGAGCTTTTTCCCGACCGCGCAGGATAATTTCTATTTTAACCTTATCCCCTTGGTCAAGAAATTTGTTAGCCTGTTTAGCTTTAATCTCCAGGTCATGTTGACCTGTTTTTAAACCAATTCGGACTCCCTTTACTTCTATTTTTTTCTGTTTGGATTTTTGCTGTCTTTCTTCTCTCGATTTCTGGTATTGATATTTGCCGTAATCCATTATCCGGCAGACTGGCGGTCGGACGGTCGGGGCTATCTCAATTAAATCAAGACCTTTCTCTCGGGCTATCCTTAAAGCTTGGCCAGTCTCGACAATACCCAGGTTCTGACCATTTTCATCAATCAGCCGAATTGGACTAATCCTTATTTGATTGTTGAGGCGTGGTTTTATTTGAATAGCTTTTACTTTAATAATCGAGGTGGAGGCGGGGAGAGTCGAACTCCCGTCTAGAAAGTTCTCTCAAAATATTCTACAAGTTTAGTCTTTTTTGGAAGATTTGAGATAATCGGTCTAAAAAAGACAAAATCCTCTTATCTCTAGTTAGTAATCTTCGAACAGAGCTGCCTAACTCAAGCTCTGTCTATCTCGATCAATGACACCTGCTTTATCTATCGAGAGTCAATCAAGCAGATGCTGCTTACTTAAGCGTAAGCAGGAGCAACTTTTAAGTTGGCAATTGTTTTATGAAAGTTAACAAGATTCCGCTTGGCTTGCCTATTTTGAAATTACTTCCCATCGAGGCCTAGCGCCCCCATTCGGGTTATTGTCTGAGTTTGTCGAAGGCATTTGATCCATGTTTATCGAAGAGCCCTTCGGCTCGCTCAGAGAATAATTTTTAAGAGCGATTTTTCAAGGCCCGGTCAATTTTCCTTTTGCTTTCTCTTTCTTTAATTTTTTGACGTTTGTCAAATTGTCGTTTACCGCGGCCTAAAGCAAATTCCAGCTTTATTTTTCCTTTTTTAGTATAAACCCGCAAGGGGACTAAAGTCAAGCCTTTCTGTTTTGACTGGCCGATTAAACTTCTTATCTCTTTTTTATTCAAAAGCAATTTTCTGGTTCGGTCCGGCTGATAGTCGGCCGGCGTATTCTTCGGTTGGTAGGGCGGAATAAAGGCATTAATCAACCAGACCTCTTCATTTTTGATGGTCACATAAGCCCCTTTTAAACTCATGTGTCCGGTTTTGATGGCCTTAACTTCGTGGCCGGCTAAAACCAAACCGGCCTCAAAGGTGGCTAAAATATGGTAATCGTATTTAGCTCGCGGATTTTTGGCTAAGGTGGGCATGAATATATTATATCATATAGAAAAAGGGCCAGTAATACGTATTAGATACCGACCCAGGATAAATTTTTCTAAGAAGGACATTATAAATGGTAACGTCAGTTAATCCTTCCTATTATTTTTTCGTCAATGGCTTCTTGTGCCCGTAGACGGGCCTCGTCAAAGTTTTTAGCAGAACCGAAAACCACCCATTTTTTCGGTTTTTCGTGAAGAGGATCGTTAAAATCTGTGAAGTTGAAGAGCTTTATTCCATTATTGGAACAAAAACCTATGGTTGCCGAGGTCGTGATTTGTTCAGCCACACATAATTCGCCGCTTTCAACAGACCATTCGAATTCGAGATACACTTTTCCGCCAGCTGCTTTTTTAATTTCTTCTGGCGCTTCTAACACAAAACCGTATATTCTGGCTACCCCTTCTAACATAGTATTCTCCATTTTTAGATTTTTAATTTTTTTCTGCTAGATGGCTAGCGGACCGTGGCGCATCCACGGTATTAAATTATACTATACCTATTATATTTGTCAATGATACTTGAGTAAATCGCAATAATAAGCTATGATGGAATTATGCTCAGAAAAAAAATTGAGAAATTAATTAAAGAAATTGTCAAAAAAGAGGTTCATTTAGAGCATCCGACTAATTCGGAATTTGGCGATTATTCAACCAACATTGCACTGCAAACTAAAACCGACCCTGCTAAAATTATAGGATCGTTAAAGAATAATCCTTTATTCGATAAAGTGGAAAAAGCTGGGCCGGGTTTTATTAACTTTTTTTTATCTGAAAAAGCGCTTCAGGAAGAATTGGCTGAAATTATTAAGCAAGGAGATAGTTATGGCCAATTGGATATTGGTCAGAATAAAAAGGTCCAGGTAGAGTTTATTTCAGCCAACCCGACCGGACCTTTAACCGTAGCTAATGCCCGGGGCGGTCCTTATGGCGATGTTTTAGCTAATATTTTAAAAAAAGCCGGTTTCCAGACAGAAAAAGCCTATTATGTTAATGATTACGGTCAGCAGATTTCGAGTTTAGGTCATTCCGTTCTGAAAGACGAACAGGCCAAGTACAAAGGCGAATATATTGATGAATTAGCTAAAAAAGTCAAAGAAAAAGACCCTTTTAAGGTCGGTCAACTAGCGGCTAAGCATATTGTTAAAGATTCAATTCAAAAGACGACTGATAAATTAGGGATTAAATATGATGAATGGATTTTTGAATCTGACTTACATCAGTCCGGTCGGGTAGACAAGGTCTTGAAATATTTAACCGAAAAGGGTTTAATTGAGCAGAAAGAAGATGCCCAATGGTTTAAGTCATCCAAGTTCGGCGATCAACGGGACCGGGTGGTAGTCAAAAAAGATGGTGGTAAAACCTATTTAGCTGGTGATATTGCTTTGCATCAGTATAAGTTTGAGGACAAGGGTTTTGATAGAGTGATTAATATTTGGGGAGCTGACCATCATGGCGATATCCCCGGATTAATAGCCGCGGTAGAGGCGATTGGCCATAAAGACAAGTTAGAGATTATTCTTTTGCAATTTGTGACTATTTTAGAAAAAGGTGCTCAGAAAAAAATGTCTAAGCGGGCCGGCTTTTATGTAGGCATGGATGAGTTGTTGGATAAAGTTGGCTCTGACGCAGTTAGATTTTTCTTTTTACAAAAATCCCCGGATACTCATTTGAATTTTGATTTGGCCTTGGCCCAGGAACAATCAGCCAAGAATCCGGTCTATTATGTCCAGTACGCCCACGCCAGAATACACAGTATTCTGGCAAAAGCGAAAGCAAGGTTTGACATTGAGAGTAGCGACATTGCCAAAGGCAAGGTCGCGCTCGAAAGGTCGAACCTTGGCTTGAGCGAATTAAGCCTTATTCGCCAGTTAATCAAGTTCCCGGAAATTATTGAAGAAACCAGCCGAGATTACCAAGTCCAGCGACTGCCCTACTATTCTTTGGAGTTAGCTAATTCCTTTCATAAATTTTATGAACAGTGCCGGGTTTTAGATGAACAGAATAAAGAATTAAGCCGAGCCCGACTTGGTTTAATCAAAGCAACACAGATTGTTTTAAGAAACGTTTTAAAGTTAATGGGCATTCAAGCGCCGGAGAAAATGTAGGATGAATCCGATTCCTAAAATAGAGAAGAAAATATTGAAGTTTTGGCAAAAAGAGGACATTTTTGCCAAATCGATTAAGCTTCGCCAGAAGAAGCCCTTTTTTAGTTTTTATGATGGACCGCCTTTTGCCTCCGGTTTGCCTCATTACGGCAATATTCTAGCCGGGACGATTAAAGATACGGTCTTGCGTTATTGGGCGATGAAAGGCCATCGTATTGGCTGGCGGGTTGGCTGGGATTGCCATGGTTTGCCGGTTGAAAATATGATTGAACAGAAATTGGGCTTGAAAAGCAAAAAAGAGATTGAGAAATTTGGGATTAAGAAATTTAATCAGGCCTGTCGTCAGTCGGTTTTTCAATGTATTAACGATTGGTACAAAACCTTTAACCGAGTTGCTCGTTGGGCGGATTTTTCTCAATCTTACGCCACTCTGGATAATGAATACATTGAATCAGTTTGGTGGGTATTGAAACAATTGTGGGAGCAGGGCTTAGTTTATCAGGATTTTCGGGTGACTCCTTATTGCCCGCGCTGCGGCACGCCTCTGTCTAATTTTGAATTGAATCAGCCCGGTGCTTATCAGGAAGTGGAAGACGAATCGGTCTATATTAAATTTCCTTTAAAGGGCCAGCCGGATACTTTTTTATTTGTCTGGACAACCACTCCTTGGACTCTAGCCGCCAATACAGCTGTCGCTGTCGGCCCGGATTTCAAATACCTTAAAGTTAAATTCAATAACCAGTACTATATCTTAGCCAAAGAGCGTCTGGATGTTTTGACTAAAGCCGGAAAGTGCGAAGTGGTTGAAGAGTTATTTGGCCGGGATTTGGTTGGTTTGGAATATCAACCGCTTTATCCGATGAAATTGGATAAACCAGGCTATCGGATTGTCCCGGCTGATTTTGTTTCGGTGGAAGACGGGACCGGCTTAGTTCATATTGCTCCGACTTTTGGCGAGGAAGATATGGAATTAGGCCAGAAAGAAGATTTACCCGGTCTGATTACCGTTGACGAAGAGGGCAAGGTAATTAAAGGATTAAAGATTCCGGGCGAAGGCAAATTTGTCAAGAAGGCCGACCAGGATATCAAAGCTGATTTAAAGAAACGTGACCTATTATTCAAAGCCGAAAAGATTAAACACGCTTATCCTTTTTGCTGGCGCTGTGAAAGTCCGTTGCTTTACTACCCGATTAACAGTTGGTACGTGGCGGTAACCAAGTTTAAAAAAGAGCTGGTCGCCAATAATCAAAAGATTAGATGGGTGCCTGGTCATTTGAAAAAGGGACGTTTTGGCAAATGGCTGGAAGGGGCACGCGATTGGTCTATCTCCCGCAACCGTTATTGGGGAACCCCGATTCCTATTTGGCAATGTTCAAAGTGCGGCCGGACCGAGGTCATTGGCGGACTTGATGAACTGGCCCAAAAGGCGAAAAGAAATAATTACTATATCCTTCGTCACGGCCAGACCAAGTTTAACATAGATTATCAGATTTATACCGATACCGAAAACCGAAAAATGCCTCTGACAGGGAAAGGCGAAAATGAGATTAGGAGCTTGGTGCCGGAATTAAAGAAAGCTAAGATAGATTTAATTTTCAGCTCCGATTTCTTCCGGACCCGGCAGACCGCTTCTATTATCGGTCAAGCCCTGGGGATTAAAGTTATTCAGGACCGGCGTTTACGAGATATTGAGATGGGTAAATTCAAGGGCAGGCCGCTTAAAGAATATTTTGCTTATTTCCAGAACGATAATCTAAAAAGGTTTGAGCAAGCGCCGCCAGGCGGAGAAAATCTTAGTCAGGTTAAAAAAAGAATGATGAGTTTTCTCCTGGCCACGGATAAAAAATATCGGAATAAGAATATTTTAATTGTCGGCCATGGCGGTCCTCTTTGGATTCTCAAAGGGGCCAGTCGGGGATTGTCTAACGAGGAGATAGCCAACAATAGGGAAAAAGAACTTGTTCAAGTTGGACAATTATCGTCTCTTAAGTTCAAGAAATTGCCTTTTGATGACCAGGGTAATTTAAATTTACATCGGCCTTTTGTTGACCAGATAGAGATTCCTTGTTCCTGCGGCGGAACGATGAAAAGGACATCGGAGGTTTTTGACTGTTGGTTTGAAAGCGGTTCAATGCCTTACGGTCAATGGCATTATCCTTTTCAGAATAAAGAGCTGGTTGAGAAAACATTCCCGGCTGACTTTATCGCCGAAGGGATTGACCAGACCCGCGGCTGGTTCTATACCTTGCATGTTTTGGCCAGCGCCTTGACTCTAAAGAATTTGGGCTTAGGCAAGAATCAGCCCGCCTTCAAGAACGTTATCGTTAACGGCTTGGTTTTGGGCGAAGACGGCAAAAAGCTTTCCAAGCGTCTAAAAAATTATCCTGCCCCGGAGGCCATTTTTGACAAATACGGGGCTGATGCCATACGCTATTACCTATTGACCGGCACCCCGATGGGCGAGGATTATATCGTCTCCGAAAAGAGGATTGCCGAGACCTTTCGGCGGACGATTATGACTTTTTATAATTCCTTTACTTTTTTAGACACCTATACCGACGGAGAATGTTTGGCTCCCAAATCAGTTAAACCGAAAAACGCTTTGGACAGATGGATTATTTCTTTGTTCAACACTCTTAATCAAGAAATGGTTAAATGGATGGATAAGTATGAATTGACCAAAGCAGCCCGTTTGCTGGATGATTTTTTGGAAGATTTTTCCAACTGGTATGTTCGGCGTTCCCGCCGTCTCTTTCAAAGGCCGATTAATCTTTCGGAGAAAAAAGAGGCCCAGAAAGTTTATTCTTTTGTTCTTTTGAAATTAGTTAAATTAGCTGCTCCTTTTCTGCCTTTTCTGACCGAAGAAATATACCAGCATTTGGAAAAGGGCTCTTCAGTCCATTTGGCTGATTACCCCAAGTCCGATAAGAAATTAATTGACAAAAAACTAGAGGCCAAAATGTCGGAACTGCGTCAAATAGCGGCTGTTGGTTTAGCTCAAAGAGCCAAGGCCGGTCTTAAAGTCAGACAACCGCTTGAGAAATTGACTATTAGCAGCAAACCGATAGCGACTGATAAAGGAATGGCTAATTTATTGGCCGAAGAGGTTAATGTAAAAGAGGTGGTTTTTGGCAAGGAAATTAAATTAGATACTAAGATTAGTCCGAAGCTAAGAGCCGAGGGGATTGTCCGTGATTTGATTCGCTTTGTTCAAGGAATGCGCAAAGACGGCGGCTTGAAACCGGGAGATAAAATTTATCTGCGCTACTCAACCAGTCCTTCTTTAAGGAAATTAGTCCAGAAAAATGAATCAGTTATCAGAGCAGAAGTTTCAGCTAACCGGATTGAGGCGACGACCAAAAGAAAAGAAACTTTTTTAGTTGAAAAGGAAGTTAAATTAGACGGCCAAAAAATCTGGTTGGGGATTAGGAAGAGATAAAAACAAGAAAATTAACTTTTCTTGCTTTTATCAGGTAAATTTTATATTTACATGCTCTATAAAACCGAGGGGATTATTATTAAAAGGATTAATTTAGGCGAATTTGATCGCTTATTAACTATTTACACTAAAGATTTTGGTAAGATTTTAGTCAGGGCTAAAGCGGTCCGGAAAAACCAATCAAAACTTAGAGGCCATTTGGAGCTTTTTTTAAACAGTCATTTATTAATTGCGCCGGGCAAAAATCTGGATATTATCACCGGCGCCGAAACCATCGAAAGTTTCCCCCGGCTTCATCAGCAGTTGCCCTGTTTAGCGACCACCTATTATTTATCTGAAATTATTGACAAGACCGTTATTGGTCCAGAAAGAGACGAAAAAATCTGGCAGTTGGTTTTAAATAGTTTTCGGGAGCTCGATAAAGAAAAGACAGAGCCGAAAACAATAGTTAATAATTTTGAAAAACAATTGTTAGAGTTACTCGGTTATGGACAAGGCGAACAGAGTATTGTTTCTTTGGTTAATTCGCTTTTTAGAGAAAAAATATATTCCCGTCTTTTTTTACAAAAGGCGTTTCGTTTGGTAAGATAGAACAATGGCCCTTGAAGAATTAAAAAAGAAAATTTATAAACCGGGCGCTCAATTTGGCGAGCGGGCTAAGCCGCCCGAGGTCTTTCAACCCGGCCGTCAGCCGGAAAAGAGAACTCCTTCCGATTGGCCGGAATTAAAGAAAAAAGGTCTGTCACCGAGACAGAGGAAATATTGGCTAGCTGGCGGTCTGGCTGGTCTTGTCTTTCTGATTATCATCGGCTGGCTCTTTTGGCATGGTCTAACTTCCTTTGATAAAGATAAGGTCAGATTAGAGGTAGGCGGGGCGGAAAGAGTAATTAGCGGCGAAGAAGTAGCCTATACGGTCAGGTGTCAAAACCAGACTCGTTTAGAACTGACTCAGCTCCGATTGGTCTTTCATTACCCTGAGCAGTCAATTCCCTTAGAGACAGATGATTTGGTTCAGACAATCGAACTGGATAATTTAGCGGTTGGCCAGGAGAAACGAATCGAGCTGCCGGCCCGGATTATTGGTTTAAAAGATGAGAAGAAAACAGCTTGGGCCGAATTAAGTTATCAGCCGACCGGTCTTAGTTCTACCTATACCAATCGGGCCGAGTTCTCAAACGAAATAATTTCGGTTCCCCTTATTTTAGATTTAGATTTGCCCAGTCGCCTGGTTAGCGGTCAGTCTTTTAAATTCTCTTTGAAATACGTAAACCAGGCCGAGGTTTCTTTTGAAGATTTAGGGATTAAGATTAACTACCCAACTGATTTTACTTTCCAATCGGCCGATCCGCAGCCGGCAGAGGAAAATAATATTTGGCTATTGGATAGTTTGATGGCCGGCCAGGAGGGAAAGATTTTTATTCAAGGTTTAATTCAAGGCGAACAGGGCCAGGCTCAATCATTTAAAGCAGAATTAGGCGTTTTTGAAGAAGAAGAAGAGTTTGAACTGATTGCCAAGACAGTCAACGCTCTAGAGATTTCCTCGTCGCCTTTATCAGTAAGTCAGACCATTAACGGCCAGACGGATTATATAGCCGAGACCGGCGAGAAGTTAAATTATTTGATTGATTATCAAAATACGACTGATGTCGGTATTAGCGAGGTCGTCATAACTTCGGAACTAAACGGGGCCGCTTTTGATTTATCCAGTCTCGATCTAGAAAAAGGCTCTTTTGACGGGGCTAGCCGGACGATTACCTGGAAGACGAGCAACCTGCCGGCTTTGGAATTTCTGGGGCCCGGCCAGGATGGTCAGCTGAGTTTTTCGATTAAGATTAAGGACCCGCTGCCGATTAACAGCTATGGCGATAAGAACTTTAAAGTGACTAACAAGGTCGAAATCGACTCTAGCCAAGTACCGCTCTCTCTGGGCGATATCCAAATTGCCGGCCAGAGTCAGTTAATCAGCAAGATAGCCAGTCAGTTGACTTTGCAAACCAAGGGATACTATTATGACGATTTGATTCCTAACAGCGGGTCAATTCCGCCGAAGGTCGGTCAGACAACTACTTATACAATTAAATGGCGATTAATTAATACGGCCAATGATTTAGAAGAGGTTAGGGTTGAAGCTTCTCTGCCGCCTCATGTTCAATGGCAGAGCAAGATTAGTCCGAGTAACGAGAATCTAAGTTATAATTCTCAAACCGGCCGTTTGACTTGGCGGGTTGGCGATTTGCCAGCCGCGACCGGTCTTCTTCTGCCGGTTAAGCAGGTCGCCTTTCAGGTAGCAATCACTCCGGGTTTGGCCCATTTAGGCGGTTTTGTCGAACTAATCGGTCAATCAAAAGCGACTGGTCAAGATACTTTTACTGGTTTGAGCTTAGAAAGTATTAGCTCGGCCATTGATACAGATTTGCCTGACGATCCTCAGGTCAGTCGACAAGACGGCATCGTTGTTGAATAAACAATTTAGAAATTTATGCCCCAGGATTTAATGGAAAAAATTGTTTCTCTTTGTAAACGGCGGGGGTTTATCACTCCTTCCAGCGAAATTTATGGCGGTTTTGAAAGTTGTTATGATTACGGCTTTTTGGGCGCTCTGCTGAAGAGTAGTATTAAACAAAGCTGGTGGAAAACAATGACTCAATACCGTGATGACATTGTTGGTGTGGATGCCAGTATTTTGATGTCGCCCAAAGTTTGGCAGGCTTCAGGTCATTTAACAGCCGGTTTTGCCGACTCTTTGGTTGAGTGCAAAGAATGTCATCACCGTTTCCGTAAGGATTATTTAAAAGAGGATAAATGTCCAGATTGCGGCGGCGAATTGACTAAAGAGAGAAAATTCAATCTGATGATGAAAACATTTGTCGGTTCAGTTGAGGACGAGGCGTCTGTTACTTATTTAAGAGGAGAGACCTGCCAGGGTATTTATATGAATTACCAGTTTATGAAGGACACGATGCGTTTAAAAATTCCTTTCGGCATCGCCCAAATCGGTAAGGCTTTTCGTAACGAAATTACGACCCGTTATTTTATTTTTAAAATGAGAGAGTTTGAACAAATGGAGATGCAGTATTTTGTTGAACCGGACGCCAAAGAAAAAAAGAAGTGGTTTGATTATTGGAAAAAAGAGCGAATGAGTTGGTATCTCGGTCTGGGGATTAAAAAAGATAATTTGCGCTTCCGGGAACACCGGCCGGACGAGTTAGCTCACTACGCCAAAAAGGCAGTTGATATTGAATATAAATTTCCTTGGGGTTGGGACGAGATAGAAGGGATTCACGACCGAGGCGATTGGGATTTATCTAATCACAGCAGACACAGCGGTCAGGATTTGAGCTATTACGACGAACAAACCAAGAAAAAATTTACTCCCCATATTATTGAGACCTCAGCTGGCGCTGACCGCAATGTTTTATCTTTTTTGGTGAATGCTTATAACGAGATTGAAGGCGGGCGAACCAAGACGACCGAGGCCAAGAAAGAGAAAGAAGTGGTTTTACGTTTAGACAAGAAATTAGCTCCGATTAAGGTGGCTATTTTACCTTTAGTTAAGAATAAAAAAGATTTAGTTAAAAAGGCTAAAGAAGTTTATGATTTGCTCAAAGTTCATTGGATGTCTCAGTATGATGAAGTCGGCTCCATCGGCCGGCGCTATCGCCGCCAGGATGAAATTGGCACTCCTTATTGTTTAACCGTTGATTTTGACAGTTTAGAAAATAATGATTTAACTATCCGAGAACGCGATACGATGAAACAGGAACGGGTTAAAATTGAGAAATTAGTTGATTATTTGAGGGAAGAATTGGAAGGGAGGTGATTAGTTATGTCTTTAATCAAAATCAAGGAAATTATTGGCAGTTCAACTAAAGGATTTGACGACGCTTTTCAAGGAGCGGTAAATCAAGTTTGCGCTCAGAAGAAAAATGTGACTGGGGCTAGAATACTTAGCCAGACGGCCGATATTAAAGATGGACAAATAGCCGAGTATAAGGTTAATGTCAAAGTAGCTTATCGTTGGGAGAAAGAATTACATGGAAAATAATTATAAAAAAACAACTCTTAAAAACGGTTTAAGAATCATTACTCTGCCGGTCAAGGGGACTAAAGCGGTCAGTGTCTTGGTTTTGGTTGGGACCGGTTCAAAGTACGAGACTAAAGAAATTAACGGAATTTCTCATTTCTTGGAACACATGCTTTTTAAAGGGACTAAAAAACATCCTAATAAGTTGAAACTGATTGAGCCGTTAGATAAGATTGGCGGCCAATACAATGCCTTCACTTCTCAAGAATTTACCGGTTATTGGGCTAAAGTTGACGCCAACCATTTGGAAACTGCTCTGGATTGGGTGGCCGATATCTATTTAAACTCTCAAATACCAGTTGCCGAGATTGAACGAGAAAGAGGAACCATTCTGCAGGAATTAAACATGTATTTAGATACGCCGACTCGTTATGTTGGCGACCTCTGGCTGGAGCTACTTTATGGAGATCAGCCGGCCGGTTGGCCAATTCTTGGCACTGAAAAGTTAATCAAGAGTGTTAAACGGGCTCAGTTTATTGACTATTTGAAAAAACATTATTTGGCTCAGAACACTCTTGTTGTTGTGGCCGGCCAGATTAACCACGGTTTAGCTTTAGACAAAGTCAAAAAGTATTTTCAAACAATCAATAAAGGACCGGCCAAAGACAAGTTACCGGTTAAGGAAAAACAAAGCCGGCCTCAGTCGCTAATTTATTACAAAAAGACCGACCAGACTCATCTCTATTTGGGAGTTCGGGCTTATAATATTTTTAATCCGGATAAGTACGCTTTAGGTTTACTTGGGGCGATTTTGGGCGGCAATATGAGTTCGCGACTTTTTATGTCGGTTAGAGAAAAAGAAGGCTTGGCATATTATATTAAAACCGGAGCTGACACTGACACAGATGTTGGTTTTCTGGCCAGTCAGGCCGGAATTGATAATCGTAAAGTGGATAGAGCAATCAGCCTTATTTTAAAGGAGTACCGAAAGATAGCCGACCGAAAAATTAGCCCGGCCGAGTTAAAAAAGGCTAAAGATTATACCAAAGGAACGACTCTTTTGGAAATGGAATCATCCGATGCCCAGGCTTCTTTTGTTGGTTTTCAAGAGCTGTTGACTAATAATATTTTGACCTTAGAAGATAAATTTGCTAAAATTGATAAAGTGACAATTGATGATATTCAGCAGGTCGCTCAAGATATTTTCCGGCCGGAAAAACTTAATTTAGCTCTAATTGGCCCGTTTAAAGATAAACAAAGATTTGACCGCTTGTTATCGTCATTCTGAATGAAGTGAAAAATCTCGAGCGAAAACCACAGGATCTTTCGCTAACGCTCAAGATAGCCCTTATGAATCAAGCCCAAACAATTAATATTTCCACTTCGACTATCCTCCGGACAATTATTATTTTACTGGCTTTGGTTTTTCTTTACCTGATTCGTGATATTGTCCTGGTTATTTTTGTGGCTGTTGTCATTGCCGCCGCTATTAACAGTCCGGTTAGTTGGCTACAGCGCAATAAAGTCCCTCGTCTTTTAGGGGTTCTTTTTATCTATTTGCTTCTCTTTTTACTGATTGGCTTGATTGTTACTTTGATTTTTCCGCCGCTGGCTGATCAGATTAAGCAATTGGCTACTCATTTCCCGGCCATTGTTGAAAAAGTAGGTTTGAGTATTCAGCAGTGGTGGCAAGACTATAATTTGGAGCATAATTTACAAACCTTTTTGGACCGAATCAGTGATAAATTGACCCAGGCCGCTTCCAGCGTTTTGTCAACGACAATTAATCTTTTTGGCGGTCTTATTTCGGCGATTGTTATTCTGGTTATTTCTTTCTATTTATCTGTTCAGGAGCGGGGAGCTAAAAGATTTTTAGTTTCTTTAATGCCTAGCGAACATCAGGCTTATTTGACCGGATTAATTGATCGGATTGAGGGTAAAATAGGCAGCTGGCTAAGAGGCCAACTTGTCCTGATGTTGATTATCGGTCTACTCACTTTCATCGGTCTTTATTTTTTGGGAATCAAATATGCTTTAGTTTTGGCTTTGATCGCCGCTCTTTTCGAAATTATTCCTTATGTCGGACCAGTCCTGGCCGCTTTACCGGCTGTCATTTTGGCTTTTTTACAGTCTCCTCTTTTAGCCTTATTGACGATTGCCCTCTATATTGTTATTCAGCAGTTAGAAAATTACTTACTGGCTCCCCAGGTGATGAGGAAAGCAGTTGGCCTTAGCCCAGTCGTTATTATTATTGCCTTACTTATCGGCGGCAAACTGGCTGGTATTTTGGGAATTATTCTAGCCGTTCCGGTAGCCGCAGCCATCGCCGAATTTTTAAAAGACCTTCAGAAAAAGGAGGCCTAAAAAGAAATTGGAATTAAAGAAAATTAAGGTTTAGCCTTCGCATCTAAGCACTGAAGGATAACTAAACGTTGAAGATTGCTATTGGAAGGGTTGAACCTTGATTTTCTTGAGAACTGCCTTGCCAGCCCAGGCAGTTTTTAGATACAATTAGACTATGGCGAATCTATACGTTCTAGCCACTCCCATTGGCAATCTAAGAGATTTTTCTTTAAGGGGATTGGCGGTTTTAAAAGAGGTTGATTTGGTCTTGGCAGAAGATACGCGGACAACGAAAAAACTTTTGACTCATTACCAAATTGATAAGCCGGTTATCAGTTATCATCAGCACAGTCGGCTAGCCAAAGTCAAGTATATCTTAGAGCAATTGGAAAAAGGTCGAAATTTGGCCTTAGTCTCGGAGGCGGGCACGCCCGGTATTAGCGATCCGGGAGCTAAGTTAATTGACTATTTGGTTGGCCAGCTGCCCGATTTGAAAATTATTCCCATACCCGGCCCTTCGGCCTTAATTACCGCTTTAAGTATTTCCGGTTTTCCGGCTGACAAGTTTTTTTTCCTCGGTTTTCCGCCGGCCAAGAAAAAAAGAAAGAAATTTTTTGAAGAAGTGGCCAGAGCCAAACAGACAGTTGTTTTTTACGAGTCCCCTCATCGGATTATTAAAACATTAAATGAATTGTCACTTGTCATTGCGAGCACTTCACTATCGCTCAGCACAGGCTCCGCGAAAAAATCTCCGGTCAGGCGAGTTGTTGTCTGCCGCGAATTAACCAAAAAGTTTGAGACCATTTACCGTGGCCGGGTTGAAGAAGTCGTTGAACAGATTAAAGAGCCAAGAGGCGAATTTGTGGTAGTTATTAGCAATAAATAGATGGCCAAGAAATTCTATATCACCACCCCTATTTACTATACTAATCAGCCGCCTCATATCGGTACGGCTTACACGACCGTAGCGGCTGATGTTTTGGCGCGTTATCGTCGGCAACAAGGCGAGAAGGTTTTCTTTTTGACCGGTACTGACGAGCATGGCGAACACATTGCTCAAGCGGCTCAAAAAGCCGGACAGTCGCCTCAAGAATTTGTTGATAAAATAGCCCAACAGTTTAAGGATGCCTGGCAAAAACTTAATATTAAATACAATGATTTTATCAGGACAACTGACAAGAGACATCAAGAAGGGGTAACCAAATTTTTATTAAAACTTAAAGAAAGCGGTAAGATTTATCAAGACGAATATAAGGCCCTTTATTGTCCTAATTGCGAGGATTTTATTTTTAAAAAGGATTTAGTTGACGGTAAATGTCCAATTCATAAAAAAGAACCTCAGTTAGTTTCCGAAACTAATTATTTTTTCAAACTGAAAGATTTTTTACCTCAGGTCAAAAAATTAATTACTACCGACCAGATGATTATTGAGCCGCCTGAAAGAAAAAAAGAGGTTCTTTCTTTATTGAAACAAGACTTGGGCAATCTTTCTATTTCTCGTCAGAAAGTCAAATGGGGAATTGATTTGCCTTTTGACGGGGAACAGAAAATTTACGTCTGGGTGGAAGCTCTTCAAAACTATATCACGGCTATTGGCTATGAAAATAATCCAAAGCAATTTAAAGAATTATGGCCAGCTGATTTGCATTTAATCGCTAAAGATATCGTCAAATTCCACGCTATTTTTTGGCCGGCTCTATTGTTAGCGGTTGGCTTAAAGCCGCCGAAAAAAATATTCGTTCACGGCTTTTTTACGATTAATGGCCAAAAGATGAGTAAAACCCTGGGCAATGTTATTGACCCGGTTTATTTAGCTGACAAATACGGGGCTGATGCCTTGAGGTATTTCCTGTTAAGGGAAATTTCTTTCGGTCAGGATGGTGATTTTTCGATTAAACGTTTTGAAGAACGTTATAATGCTGACTTAGCCAACGGATTGGGCAATTTGGTCAGTCGGGTTTTAACTTTATCGGAGAAGACGGAGCCAACTAAGTCTGTTGAAGGTCAATTAGCTAAAGAAATTAAATCAACTCAAGAAAAATACAAAAAGGCGATGGAAGAAATAAAGTTCAATGAGGCTTTAGAGGCGGTTTGGCGTTTGGTCGGCGCTTGCGATGAGTTTGTGGATAGAAATAAAATTTGGGAATTAGTCAAAAATGATTCTGAAAAGGCCAAGAAATCGTTAGGAGCGCTTTTAAATGCCTTAAAAGAAATTGCTGGTTTATTAGAACCGTTTATACCGGAAACAGCAGGAAAAATAAAGGAGCAAGTCAAACAAAATAAAAAAAGCGCGGTTTTATTTCCGCGATTGTAAATCCTTTATAGTTTCATTTTTAAAAACAGGCCGTAGGAAAAGGCCTGGCCTTTCCGGCTAAAATTTTCAGAACTAACTAGTAATTACAGTCTGAGTTGGGCAAGGCCAGGCCTTTTCCTAAAAAACAGGCCGGTCTCGGCCTGTTTTTTAAATAACTAAACCGATGAAGCCGCCCATAAAACAAAGTAAGGCGAAAATCAAAGCGAAACGATAGAAGTTTATTTTTTCAGCCAATTTCATTAAAAGAGATAAACTGGCCAGGCCAACCAGAAAACTGGCCGCCAGCGAGGGCCAACCAGCTATTAGAAGGTGATTCTGCCAAAAAAGATAAGCGCTGGAAACCAAAACCAAAGGAGCGGACATTATGTAGGATATTTTGAGAATTTGTCTTGGCGATAACTGGCCTAAAGACAGACCAAAAATGGTTGCTCCAGAACGGGAAAGACCGGGAATAACAGCCAGACCTTGTAAAAAGCCGGTCAAAACAGCCAATTTATTTAGATTTTTGGCTGAACCTAAACTAAATGACTTTTTGAATTTGTGAGCTTGGGCAGTTAGCAATAAACCCAGGCCGACAATGAATAAGAGAATGGCTCCGCTGGTTGCTTGGCTGATCATTTTATAAAAAGGGTAGCCGACAGCCAAAGAAATAAGGGTGGCAATAATTAGAAAACGGAGCAGGGGAAGATTTTTAAACGAAAGAATTTCCAGCCAGTCTTTTCTGAAATAAATGAGTACAGCTAAAAAAGTGCCTAGATGTAAAAATAAGGCAATATCAATCGGATTAATTTCTTCAATTAAAAAATGACTGGCCAGAGCGACAATGCCCTCGCTGGAAATGGGAATCCATTCAAATATTCCCTGAAGAACGCCTAAAAAAATATAGTCAGCCATAAAACAAGTTGTTCCAACTCATCTTATAATATAATCTATCACTTGAAAAGAGTCATCAAATAAGCTATTATATTTTTAAATATGGCTAAGCCTTTTTTAATTGACAGCCACGCTCATATTAATTTTAACGCTTATAAAGAAGATGGCGACCAGGTAATCAAACGGACCTTGAAGGAAAATGTCTGGCTAGTTAATGTTGGCGCTCAATATAGTACCAGCCGGCGGGCGGTTGAATATGCTCAAAAATATAAAGAGGGAGTTTATGCAGCCGTTGGCATTCACCCCAGCCACGTTCATCAGGATAATCTTGAACAAGACAGAGGCGCTCAAGATGAAAGTCGGGAATTGGAAGAGTTTGAGCCGGAAAAATACCAGAAACTATTGGCTAATCCTAAGGCGATAGCTATGGGCGAAATCGGTTTGGAATATGGCGATGGAATCAGTCAGGAAGCTAAGGATAAGCAAAAGCAAGTTTTATTGGAACAGTTAGAATTGGCCCAACAAACAGATAAGCCGGTAATTTTTCATTGCCGCAAGGCTTATGATGATTTGATTGAAATTTTAGACTGTTTGTCAAATAGCTGTCTTAATTGTCCTTTTAGTTGTCCGGGTGCCGGTAATAAAAAGATTAGGGGAGTGCTTCATTGCTTTATGGGCCGCTGGTCGCAGGCCGAAAAATTAATGAGTATGGGCTTTTATTTCGGATTTAATGGTTTAATCACTTACGCTCGCGATTATGACAAGGTTATTAAAAATCTTCCCTTAGATAGAATTTTATTAGAAACCGATTGTCCTTATCTAACCCCGTTTCCTCATCGGAGTAAACGTAACGAACCGCTTTACGTTAAGCTGGTTGCCGAGAAAATTGCCGAGATTAAGGGAATAAAGTTAGCCGAGGTGGCCGGACAAACAACTAAAAGCGCCCGGGAATTATTTAATATTTAACATGTCTAAATATAATCCGCAGAAAATTGAAAAAAAATGGCAGCAGAAATGGGCTAAGCAGAAAATCTACCAGGCCGAGGATTTTTCCAAAAAACCAAAGAAATATCTGATGGTTGAATTCCCCTATCCTTCGGGCGATGGCCTCCACGTTGGCCACGTTCGCAGTTACGTGGCCTTAGACGCCCTGGCTCGTAAGAAAAGAATGGAAGGTTTTAATGTGCTCTATCCGATGGGCTGGGACGCTTTTGGTTTGCCGACCGAAAATTACGCCATCAAGACCGGCATTCATCCAGCCAAAGTGACTGAAGATAACATTAAGGTTTTTAAAAAACAGATGAATTCCTTAGGTCTTTCTTTTGATTGGTCACGGGAGATTAACACGACCGACCCGAAGTATTACCGTTGGTCCCAGTGGATATTCCTCCAGTTTTTCAAAAAAGGTTTGGCTTATCAGTCGGAAATGCCGATTAACTGGTGTCCCAGCTGTAAAATCGGTTTAGCCAACGAAGAAGTTATCGGCGGCAAATGCGAGCGCTGTGGGGCTCAGACCGAGCAGAGAACTCTTAAGCAATGGATGCTTAAAATCACCGCCTATGCTGACCGGTTAATTGACGATTTGGAAAAAGTTGATTATTTGGAAAAAATTAAAAGACAACAGATTAACTGGATTGGCCGCAGTTATGGTACCGAAATTAATTTCCCGGTCGTTGATTCAAAGGATATGATTACTGTTTTTACTACCCGAGTTGATACTATTTTCGGCATCACCGCTATGATTATCGCTCCCGAGCACCCTTTATTGGATAAGTTAACCAGCCCAGAACATAAAGAAGAGGTTAAAAAATACGTCTTGGCTTCCAAAAAGAAAAGCGAGTTTGAGAGAACTCAATTAGATAAGGAAAAGACCGGTGTTTTTCTCGGTTCCTATTGTTTGAATCCGATTAATCAGGAAAAAATACCGATTTGGGTCAGTGATTACGTGATTGCCACTTATGGCGGCGGGGCGGTCATGATTGTCCCGGCTCATGACAAAAGAGATTATGCTTTTGCTAAAAAATATGGTCTGGAGATTCGAGAAGTCATTAGCGGCGGGAACATTTCTGAAGAGCCCTACACCGAATATGGCCAATTAGTTAATTCTGACCGGTTTAACGGCTTGTCTTCTCAAGAGGCGATTAAAAAGATTACCGAGTGGCTGGCCAAGAACAAATCAGGCCGAAAAACAATTCAGTACAAACTACGCGATTGGATATTTTCCCGCCAGCATTATTGGGGCGAGCCGATTCCGATTATTCATTGTCCGAAATGCGGGGCGGTGGCCGTACCGGATAAGGATTTACCGGTGAAATTGCCGCCGGTTGAAAAATATCAGCCGAGCGAGACCGGCCAGTCTCCTTTGGCTAAAATTAAAGATTGGGTGGAAACCAAATGTCCGAAGTGCGGCCGGTCAGCCCATAGAGAAACTGATACTATGCCTAATTGGGCCGGTTCATCTTGGTATTTTTTGAGATACCTTGACCCGAAAAATGATAAAGAATTGGCTGATTTTAAAAAATTAAAATACTGGTTGCCGGTTGATTTGTATAATGGCGGCATGGAACATACCACTCTCCATTTACTTTATTCCCGCTTCTGGCATAAATTTTTATATGACCTGAAAATAGTGCCAACCATTGAACCTTATCAGCGTCGTTATTCTCACGGAGTGGTTTTAGCTGAAGATGGGCGGAAAATGAGTAAGAGTTTCGGCAATGTTATTCGGCCAGATGATGTCGTAAGCGAGTACGGAGCCGATACTTTGAGAATTTATGAAATGTTTATGGGCCCTTTTGCTCAAATGATTAATTGGAGCACCGAAGGAGTCCAAGGCTGCTATCGTTTCCTTAATCGAATTTGGCAAATATTCGATGACCAGCAGAAAATCGGCTCGCAGACTAGTAAAGAATTATTATCCAAAATCCATCAATTAATTAAGAAGGTTAGCGGCGATTTAGAGGCGATGAAATTTAACACAGCCGTTGCCTCTTTTATGGAATTTACTAATCTTTGGGTTGCCGACAAGCAAATTCTGGCCAAAAAGGAAGCGGAAATCTTCCTTTATTTGCTAGCCCCACTGGCTCCTCATTTATCCGAGGAATTATGGGAAAAACTGGGCCATCAGAAGAGTATCTTTTTAGAAAAATGGCCCCAAGCTGACCAGAAATTATCTGAAGAAGAAAGCTGGCAGTTGATTATTCAAGTCAACGGCAAGGTCAGGGATAAAATAGAAGTTAAAAAAGGTATTAGCGAGGAAGAGGTTAAAAAATTGGCTCTCTCTCAAGAGAAAGTTAAGAAGTGGTTAGCTGGTAAGAAGCCGGAAAAAGTGATATATATTCCCAACCGCTTAGTTAATTTAGTTGTTTAGATAATGGAAATTATTAAAATCGATTTATCAACCGATTTACCGAGTTCGGAAATTATTCAGAAGACGATAACCGTCGTTCAAAGAAACGGAGCAGTCGTTTACCCGACTGATACAGTTTATGGTTTAGGGGTTAATGCCTTGAGAGAGCCGGCCGTTGAGCGGCTTTTTAAAATCAAAAAAAGGCCGGCCACGAAACCGGTTCCGGTCATTGTTCGCGACTTGGCGATGGCTAAAGAATTGGCTTTTGTTGACCGGCGAACGGAGAAAGTGCTAGCGGCTATCTGGCCTGGTCCGGTGACGGTTATTTTGAAAAAGCGGGAAATTGTTCCCGATTTTTTAACGGCCGGCAAAAAGACAATCGGTTTACGCATTGCTGATTGCCGCTTAGCCCGAACTTTAATGGCTGAGCTGGAAGAGCCGCTGACGGCTACTTCGGCTAATTTTTCCGGCCAGCCGCCTTTAAGTTCGGCCGCTGAAGTTGTTAAAATTTTTGACAAGGCCTATCCCCGGCCAGATTTAATCTTGGACGCCGGTCAATTGCCGAATAATCAGCCATCAACCATTTTGGATTTAACCGGCCAACAGCCGAAGATTTCGCGGGTCGGCCCGGCCAGCAAAAAAGATTTATTGAAACTGTTGAAGATATAAAAATCCCTCGTAGTATGGCGGGGGATTTTTAATGGTGCCGAAGGTGGGACTCGAACCCACAAGGGCTTGCGCCCACAGCATTTTGAGTGCTGCGTGTTTTCCAATTTCACCACTTCGGCTTATTTTTATTCTCTCTTAAAATTACCTTATTGTCAATTAGAAAAAATTGGAGTATAATATATTAAACATGGCTCAAATAATCAGCTTGGTTAATCAAAAAGGCGGTGTTGGAAAATCAACTACGGCCATCAATTTATCTGGTTACTTAGCCGCTCTGGGTAAGTACGTTCTTTTAGTTGATATTGACCCGCAGGCTAATGCCACTTCCGGTATTGGCCTTGATCCTCAAAATGTTCCTTTGAATCTATATCATTCTTTAATCGGTGGTCTGTTGCCGGAAGAAATAATTCGGCGGACTGCTTCTTTTGGCTGCGACGTAATGCCGGCTTCTTCTGATTTGGCCGGGGCGACCGTTGAATTGGTTTCTCAAGCCAATCGGGAATTCAAGCTTTATGAATTGCTCCGCCGAATCAGAACAGATTATGACTATATCTTGGTTGATTGCCCGCCTAGCTTAGGCCTCTTGACCATCAACGGCTTGGTAGCCGCCGACCAGGTAATTATTCCGGTTCAGTGCGAATATTACGCTTTGGAAGGATTGGGCCAGCTTTTAAGAACAGTTGAATTAGTTCAGGAAAATCTGAATAGCCCGACTAAAATTAAAGGCGCTCTATTGACTATGTATGACCGTCGCAATAAACTTTCCCGTCAGGTTCGCAAAGAAATGGAAAGAAATTTTAATAGCTATGTTTTTGAGGCTATTATCCCTCGTTGTGTCAGATTAGCCGAGGCGCCCAGCTTTGGTCAGTCGATTCTTCAATATGACCCGCATTCCAGGGGGGCGCGGGCCTATCGGCAATTAGCCCAGGAAATAATTAAGTTAGAGGAATAAAAAAGTAAGGTCATTTCTGTTGAAGTTCTGTTGAAGACTGACTTTAACAGACTTCAATAGGTTTAAAAATTATGAGAAAAACTTTAGGCAAAGGCCTACAATCGCTTATTCCTAAAAAAGAGCCAAAGATGGCTCAACTGCTTACCAATGGCAGCCGGAAAAAAAGCTGGTTGGAGCCGAAGAAGGAGAGTATTTTTAATGTGGAAATTGATAAGATTAAACCTAACCCTCATCAGCCGCGGAAGGAGATGTCCGAGGAGGGCTTAAAAGAGATGTCTGGTTCTATCAGAGAACACGGTATTCTTCAGCCATTGATTGTCACTAAGATTGAGCGCTCGACTGACTGGGGACGTCAGGTGGAATATGAACTGGTGGCCGGCGAGCGGAGATGGCGAGCGGCCAAAATGGTCGGCCTGCCTCAAGTGCCGGTCATTATTCGGGACAGCTCGGCTTACGAAAAATTAGAGTTAGCCTTGGTCGAAAATCTCCAAAGAGAAAATCTCAATCCGATGGAAGCGGCTCGGGCCTTTAAGCAACTCCATCAGGATTTTAAATTAAAACACAGCCAGATTGCTCAAAAGGTAGGCAAAAGTCGGGTGACGGTAACTAATACTTTAAGATTATTAACCTTGCCGCCGCAGGCCCAAAAAGCGCTGGCTGGCGGGCGAATTAGCGAAGGACATGGCCGGGCTATTCTAATGGCTAAACCGGCTGCCCGTTCTTCTATCTACCAAGCGATTATTAGAGGAAATTTAGATGTTCGAGGAGCCGAAGAAAAAGCGAGGCAGTTGGCTGTTCCTAGACCTTATGCTAGCGGTCCGAAAAATATTCTTTTTAAGGAAAAAGAAAAAGGCCTGACTGAGGCCTTGGGCCGGCGGGTTAGTATTACTCAAAGGGAAGGTCACGGTTATTTAAGGATTGAATTTACCGACCAAAAAGAATTAGATAAATTGGTTAACTATTTGTTAAAATTCTAAAGTAACTAATCTTTTTTTAGAGCTGCTCTGATTCTCTCTCTAGCTAGGTTAGTTTTGACAAAATCAAGCCAATCTCTCTTTGGCTTTTTGTTTTTCTGGATAATAATTTCAACTACCTGGCCATTTCGTAGCGGCTGGGAAAGCGAACTGAGTTTGCCGTCTACCTTGGCTCCGGTGCACTGGTGCCCGATATCGGTATGGACTTGATAGGCAAAGTCAATCGGGGTGGCTCCCTCGGGTAAGTCAATAACATCGCCTTTAGGAGTAAAAACGAAGATGCGGTCTTTCAAAAAATCTATTTTTAAGGAATCAAGAAAATCTTTAGTCGAGTCAAACCCATCTTTCTGCCATTCTTGAAGTTGCTTAACCCAGATAAATTCTTTTTTTTGTTCCTTGCTCGGTTTTTGCTTTAAGATTTTTTCTTTAATATAGTCAGTCAAACCTTTCTTCTCGCTGTAGAACCAATGGGCGGCAATTCCATATTCAGCTTCTCGATGCATTTCCGGTGTCCGGATTTGGAATTCGGTAATCTTTCCGCTCTGGCAAAAGACAGTCGTGTGGAGAGATTGATAGCCGTTAGGCTTGGAAATAGCGATATAGTCCTTAATCCGGCCGATCAGCGGCTTCCACTTCTTATGAATAATTCCTAAAGCGGCGTAACAACTTTCAACATCAGGGACAATAACTCGAAGAGCGACTAAGTCATAAATTCTGTGCCAATCCATCTCATAACGCTGCAGTTTTTTGTACAGACTATAATAGTGTTTAGCGCGAGCGTGAATTTCAATCACCTTGATTCCTTCTCGAACCAAAACTTTTTTAACTAGAGGAATGATTTTTTTAAGGTATTTTTCGCTTTGCTCATATCTATTTTTAACTTGGCCGGTCAGTTTCTGATACTCCTGAGGATAAGCGTGAGCAAAAGCTAAATCTTCCAGTTGTCCTTTGAGTTCGCCGATTCCTAAACGATAAGCCAAAGGAGCGTAAATTTCCAGAGTCTCCAGCGCTAATCTTTTTTGTTTTTCTGTCGGGAAGACCGAAAGTGTTTTTAAACTGTGAAGACGGTTGACTAATTTGATGATGACGACTCGAACATCTTGGGCCATAACCAAGAACAACTTGCGTAGATTCTCTATGCTTCGGGCCGCTTTCTGGTGTTCTATTTTACCGACATTGGTTACCCCTTCGACCAAAAAAGCAATCTCCGGCCCAAATTCTTTTTTAACTTCTTCTTTAGCCACTCCAGCTCTTTCTATGGTTTCGTGAAGGACAGCGGTCGCTACGCTGGTTGAGTCTAATTTCATCTTAGCTAAGTCTAGAGCGACCTCTAGGCAATGAGCAAAATAGGTTTGACCGGAAAGACGGACCAGACCCCGATATTTTTCTTGGGCGAAGAAGCAAGCCTTCTCAATCAAGTCAAAGTCGAGGTGAGGATTAATTTTCTTTAATTCTTCTAAGAATTGATTTATTTCCATGGTTTTTATTGTATTATCTTGACTGGCTGGGTGTAAAGAATATAATTAGGATATTAAAGTAGAATAGTTCTTTGGATAATTTTTGGTTAGAAGAATAGACCTTTTGGGAATGAAAAGAGGTTTGCCATGGGAATACATACAGGAAAGACGTTTAGGCCGGCTGCCGGCGTGGCTGGCTTATTGCAAAATAAGAAAGGGGAAATTTTATTTGTCCACAACAGAGGTGCTAAATGTTGGACTGTGCCTACTGGCACCATGGAATCTGACGACGTTACGGCTGAGGCGGCTATTTTACGAGAAATGCTTGAAGAACTAGCTGGTTTAACAGAGATAAAGGTAGTTTTCTCTTTAGGCACGATTCCAGGAGACAGAGGTGGTCCCAAAGGAACTCACGGTTGGCTTATAGAGATATTCCTTTGTGAAATTAGAGGGCAGATTACCGATTATCTTGAAGGTGACGAGTTTACCTTTAAAAATCCTAGACAATTAAGCATACCTTTAGACAATCTGGCAAGGGTCGCTTTAAGGAGGTATTTCAGAAGGGATGGAGGTTGTGATGAAGAAGAGACAGACCAGGTCGTCAGAGTCGAAGAAAATTCAGGCTATTCTGCTTGTTATTAATCTTAAAACAGAAGGTTTTTCTTCTAACCATAATCATCTTTGGCCCCGGTTGAGTCAACAAAAAATCGGGGCTTATTTTTTTAGATAATCACACTCTTTGTTACTGCACTTAATCTGCTTATTTTTTTCTACTAGCAAGGAGCCGCATTTAGGACACTTCTGGCCAGTCGGCTTGTCCCATAAGGCAAAATCGCATTTTGGATAACGAGAACAGGAATAAAAGATTTTGCCTTTTTTTGTTTTTCTTTCGATTAATTCTCCCTGGCCGCATTTCGGGCATTTAACGCCGGTTGATTTGACTATCGACTCACTGTATTTGCATTCAGGAAAGCCGGAGCAAGCGTAGAATTTGCCAAAGCGGCCCCATTTGATGACCAGCGGCCGGCCGCATTCCGGGCATTTTTTATCGGTCGGCTCTTCAATTTTTTTCTTGTCCACCTCTTTATATTTTTTGTCTAAATTGGCTTGGAAAGGATGATAGAAATTAGCGACAATAGTCGCCCAATTAATCTGACCAGCTGCAACTTTATCCAAGTCATTTTCCATTTGAGCGGTGAATTTCAAATCAACAATTTGGGGAAAGTGCTCAACCAGCAGGTCGTTGACCAGAAGGCCGATTTCAGTCGGGATAAATCTTTTTTGTTCGTTTTTCTGGACATAATTCCGCTCCTGAATAGTGCTGATAATCGGAGCGTAAGTCGAAGGCCGGCCAATGCCGTATTCTTCAAGGGTTTTAACTAGTGAGGCTTCACTGTAGCGGGCCGGCGGTTGGGTAAAATGCTGTTCCGAAAAAAGCTTGATTAATTTTAGTTTTTCTTCTTTGGTCAAAGAAGGCAAGACTGCTTCTTTCTGTTTTAAAGGATAAATTTTGAGAAAGCCGTCAAACTTAATTACTGAACCAGTCGCCCGAAAAAGATAGACTGAACCAAGTTTGTCCTGAGTTTGCTCGTCCGGCTGGGATTTCGACCGCGCAAGTCGCAGGTCTCTCTCGGCTTGAATATCGGCGCTGGTTGATTCCAGCCGGGCTGGTTGCATTTGGCAAGCGATGAATCTTCGCCAGATTAAATCGTAGAGTTTAAGTTGCTGTTTATCCAAATGTGATTTGATTTTATCCGGTCGGCGACTGGCTTTAGTTGGCCGGATGGCTTCGTGAGCTTCTTGAGCTCCTTTGCTCTTAGTTCTATATATTTTCGGACTGGCCAAGATATAGCTTTGACCAAACTCCTTTTTAATTAGTTCTTGAACCTCGGCCAACGATTGGCCAGACAGGTTCAAAGAATCGGTTCGATGGTAAGTAATCAAACCAACTGCTCCTTTTTCTCCTAAAGAGACTCCTTCGTAAAGCTGTTGAGCCAGACGCATCGTCTGTTTGGCTGAAAAACCCAATTTTCTGGCGGCTTCTTGTTGTAAGGTGCTGGTCGTGAACGGAGGGGCCGGGTATCTTTTTACTTCTTTGCTTTTCAGACCGGCTACTTGATAAAAAGCTCCCTTCAAATCGGCCAGTATTTTGTTCGCCTCGACTTTATTTTTGAGGCCCAGTCTAGGAATACTTTGCTCATCCTTTTTAATTAAGCGGGCAATAAATTGGTCGGCTTGGTCTTCTTTCTTTAATTTAGCTTCAATGCTCCAGTATTCTTCCGGCTTAAATTTTTCTATTTCTCTTTCCTGGTCAACAATTAAGCGAACGGCGACCGATTGAACCCGGCCGGCCGATAATCCCTTGACTACTTTTTTCCAAAGAAAGGGCGATAATTTGTAGCCGACCAGTCTGTCCAAAATTCGTCGAGCCTGTTGAGCATTGACCAGATTTATGTCAATCTGGCGGTGTTTTTTCAAGGCCTGTTCAATCGCTTTTTTGGTTATTTCGTGGAAAGCAATTCTTTGATAATTTTTAGTTTCCTTTGTATCTAAGATTTGGCGGATATGCCAGGCAATTGCTTCTCCTTCGCGGTCCTCGTCAGTAGCTAAGATAACCAATTCGGCTTTTTGGGCGGCTTCTTTCAGTTTCTTGACCGTCGGTCGGGCCTTAGTTGGAATAACGTATTTTGGCTTAAAATCGTGCTCTAAATCAACTCCCAATTCTCCTTTGGGCAAATCGCGGACGTGACCATAAGAAGATTTAACCGAGTAGTCACGGCCCAAGAACTTGGTAATAGTTTTTGCCTTAGTTGGCGATTCGACAATAAGTAGTTTCATCGTCCTAAAATATATTGCTGGCCGCCCAGGTTTTTAACCTGTCCCTTCATCTCCATTAGAATTAAAGTCGAATTGATAACGGCTGTTGGTAGTTTAGTTTGATTGATTATTTTGTCAATATGGATTGGTTCTTCGGAAAGTAGCTTTAAAATCAATTCTTCTTCCGGATTGTCTGACCTTATTTTTTTATCCGGCTGGTCCTTTTCGGTTAATAGAGCCAGATTAAGCTCTTCTAGAACATCATTGGCCTGACTGACTAGTTTGGCTCCCATTTTAATCAAATTATTGGGACCCGATGAATTCTCGGCTGAAATGGGGCCGGGGATGGCGAAGACTTCCCTGTTTTGTTCCAAGGCGTCGCGGGCGGTAATTAAAGCTCCGCTTTTCTGAGGGGCCTCAATAACTAAAACGCCTAGGCTCAAGCCGGCGATAATTCGATTGCGTTGAGGAAAATGCTGGGCTAGCGGCTTGGCTCCCAAGGGAAATTCGCTGATAACTGCTCCCTGCTGACTGATTTCTTCGGCCAGTCGGCGATTGACAAAGGGATAGATGCTTCTTCTGTCCAAGCCCGAACCAAGGACGGCAATTGTCCGGCCATTAACCGCCAGAGCGGATTGATGAGCTAAAGTATCAATTCCTTTAGCCAGACCGCTGATAATGGTCAGACCGGCTTGGGTCAAATCAGCGGCGAGCAGAGGAGTTATCTGTCGGCCGTAGAGAGAAGACTTTCTAGTTCCGACAATAGCCAGACCAGATTCATCTTGACTGGTAAATTCGCCTTTTAGATAAAGAAGAGCTGGTGGATTATAGATTTCTTTGAGCAGTTTAGGGTAAGTTTGGTCAAAGACGGTTACTAGCTTGATTCCTTCCCGGTCTAACTTTTCCATTTCTTTATCTGGGTCAATTCGCCGGCGCTCTTTGCTAATTCGTTCAACCAACAAGTCGGTTAAACCAGCTTGTTTAAGTTGTTTGTTTTCGGCTGACCAGGCTTCGCTTAAAGAGGGGAAATAAGCTAATAGTTTTTTGAAACTGTTCGGGCCAATTCCGTCAATTAAATTAAAGGCGTTGAAATATTCAGCTTGGTCGGTCTCTGACCCGTTCTGGGCTGGCTCTTTGTCCTTGACAAATTCAGTCATCTGGTTATAATATTATTAGATTTAATCTGGACAGGCCTGCCTAGCGAGTGGCCATTAACTGGGCTAATCCCTCCTAGAGTTCAGTCAGGCCTAAGTATTAAAGATGATTCGCTTTTGCGAATTTATCTCTAACGCTCCTAGGTAGGCCCGTTCAGATTAAATTTTTTAGATTTTTAACAATTATAAGGGGTGAAAGGATGAGAAGAAAATTTGCTAAGGCACTTCTGATTATCTTTGGTCTTCTTGGCTTCCTGCTGATATATGATGCGATTTATCGGTTGGAAACCAATGATTCTTTCGGTCATGTAGTCGCCTTGGTCGGCGCGGCCTTGTTGCTTTTAACAGCCATAGGGATGTTTTTTTACAATCGATTGGAGTTGTCGCCGCCGACGCCAAAATGGGAAAAAAGGAGACGCCAACGACTCGGACTTCATCTCTAAGAGACCGATTCCCGAAGAGCCGCTCTAATCAAATGAGCGGCTTTTTTTATTGTCGTTTGGACAATTTCTTCTTCTTGTTCGGTAAATTTTTCCAAGACGTATTTTTCAGTATCAATATTCTCAGTTTGGTCCGGCCTGATGCCTATTCTCATCCGGATAAAATCCTTGCTGCCCAGCTGGTTAATAATTGATTGGACTCCTTTGTGACCGGCCGCTCCCCGGCCTTGCTGGATTTTGATTTGTCCCAGAGGCAAATCAATGTCATCATGGACGATTAAAATATCTTCGGTCTTGAGGCGGTGTTTTTTTTGAATGTAATTTACTGCTTTGCCGGAATTATTCATATAAATCAATGGTTTAATAAGCTCGACTTCTTCAGAGTCCAATTGTTTTTTGATGTAGAGACAGTTGGCTTTTTTACTCTCTTTCCATTGCTCGCCGGCTGCTAAATAATCCATCACTAAAAAACCAAAATTATGGCGGGTTTTTTCGTATTTAGTTCCGGGATTGCCTAAACCGACAATCAATTTCATAAGTCGAACTGATTAGGAAACATATTTTACCTATTTCAAAAACATAGCGGAGAAGCTTAGAAAATTAAGTTGTTTTCAAGGCAAAAATAGCTGTCGGAAAACTTTTTACCCGAAGGGTAAAAGGGCAAACGAAACAGCGTTAAGTTTTTGCTGAAGAAAATGACTTTAATTTTCAAGCTTTGGATCTCCGTTTGGAAATAGGTAAAATATGTTTTCACTAATTGTTGTTTATCGTTTTCTCAATATATTCTTTTATCTGGTCATAATTTCCCTGGCCGGCTTTCGGATAAACAACTGAGGCCATTTGTTGACCGAAAGGAACGAGGCCGCCGGTCAATAAACCTGTTTCTTTTTTGTCGATAACCAAATGGTTTATTTGGTCAGCTTCCATTTCTTTAGCTATTTGATAAAGAGACTTCATCTCCAGCAGACTGAGGTCGGTTTTTAGATGAGTTTTTAGTTGCTGGAAAATTTTTAGGTAAGTCGGCCAATCCCACAAAGGATTAAGGTCTAGAACTTTTTGTTTGAGTAAATGAATAACTTGCTGCTGGCGGGCCATCCGGTCGAAATCGCCGTTAGCTGAAGTATAACGGGTTCGGATGTATTTAAGAGTGGTCGGTCCATCCAAATAGCGCCAGCCGGCTGCTAGATTAAAAACTTGATAGGTGTAATTTGGGCCGGGGAAATAAGGGTCGTTGATGTCTTCGGACACATAAATATTGAGACCATCGACTAAAGTAATTATTTTCTCGACAACCGTTAAGTCAACCGTAAGATAATGGTCAACGGTCAGGCCGGTAATCTCGGCTACTTTCTCCTTTAACCCGTCAATCCCGCTTGACCGATAGAGAGAGTTGATTTTGGCCTGATTTTCTTGTTCGGGAATTTTGACCAGCAAGTCGCGGGGCAGAGAGATTAAAGTTATCTTTCGCTTGGAAGCGGATTGGTTTTCATCGGTTGTCTGGATAAGGTTTAAATGAGCCAAGATAATCGTGTCGGTCAGATCGGCCGCTAAATAGCCGGGACCTGGCTGGCCAAGTAGCAGGATATTTTGTTGGTTAAACTGATTGTCTTTGTTTGAGAATAAGCTGGAAATAGTTTTCAAAAAGCCATTCTTCTTTTGTTGGACGACCTCTTCTTGGGTTGAGGAGATTTCAATTGAAGAAGCGGGAATTAACCCGGCTAAGCAAAATATTCCTCCCAGGATTAGCAGAGCCAGGCCGATCGTTTTAAAAAATTTAAGCATTATTACATAGTATAACAGATTTAAAAGTTGCTCACAATTTAACAAAGGATTTGATTTTATTTAAGCGATGAGTTAAAATTAACAACAAGCTGTTTATTCCGGAAAAAGGAGTCGGAGGAATTAACTATCTTGATCAGAAGTTACTTGGCTTCTTTCCCGACTAATCGCGATTCCAAGATGAAAAAGTTAATTGTATTTGTTTGGGAAATAGTGAAAATAGTGGCTATTTCGTTAGCCATTATTATCCCGGTCCGCTATTATTTAATTCAGCCTTTTTTCGTTCGCGGCGCTTCAATGATGCCTAATTTTGATAGTGGTCAGTATTTGGTTGTCGACGAGATTAGTTATCGTCTGGATGAACCTGAGCGGGGCGAGGTTATCGTTTTCAAGTATCCCCTGGATACCTCTCAATACTATATTAAAAGAATTATCGGCCTGCCCGGCGAGACAGTTAAGATAGAGAATAATCAGATTATTATCTATAACCAGTTTAATCCCGAAGGGGAAATCTTAGACGAATCCGATTATTTAACGGCTAAGGTTGTTACCTGGGGACGGATCAGAATGGAACTGGGCCCGGACGAATATTTTGTTTTAGGCGATAACCGCCCAGCCAGTTCTGACTCACGCCAGTGGGGAGTTTTAGAGGAGGATAATATCATTGGCCGTGTTTGGTTAAGGGTTTGGCCCTTTAACCTGGCTACTGTCTATTAAAATGCCCTCCAAAAGTAAAATTAAAAACAGGACTAAAACAGCTAAACCCAAAGGCCGTTCTTTGACCAAAAAGCGGACTAGGAGGCCGGCCGAGACTAAAGCTGGGAGCGGACCAAGGGCTAAGAAAAATTTTCAGGCTCCGCGCGGTATGCCCGATATATTGCCGGCTGACCAAATATATTGGGACAAAGCCAGAGAGGTAATCAAGAATTTGGCCCGAGCTTATGGTTTTGAACGAATAGACACGCCGATTTTAGAAGAGGCTAATTTATTTACCAAAGGGGCCGGCTCCGATACCGACATCGTTGAAAAGGAAATGTATAACCTGAGGACTAAAGGCGGCGACCGATTGTCCTTACGACCGGAGTTTACGCCGGCCATCATACGAGCTTATTTAGAAAACGGTCTGGCCAGTTTGCCGCATCCGGTCAAACTTTACAGCATTGGCCCGATTTTCCGTTACGAGCGGCCGCAAAAAGGTCGTTATCGGCAATCCTACCAAGCTAATTTTGAAATTATCGGCGAGAAAGAGCCGGTTTTGGATGCCCAGTTAATCCAGCTGTTTTTTTCAATCAGTCGGGAGTTGTCGCTTAGGAATTTAACTGTTCAGATTAATAGTATTGGTTGTCCTAACTGTCGCCCGGCTTACCGTAAAAAACTCATTAATTTTTATAGAAGTCGCAAGGACCAGCTTTGTTCTGATTGCCAGCGACGCTTGAGGCAGAATCCCCTAAGGTTATTAGACTGTAAGGAGAACCGATGCCAGCAGATAGCCCAAGAAGCACCTCAGATAATTGACCAGTTATGCGGCGATTGCCATAATCATTTTAAGAGTGTTCTGGAATTTCTGGACGAGGTCAATATTCCTTATATCCTCAACTCTTATCTGGTTCGCGGTTTAGATTATTATACCAAGACGGTTTTTGAAATTTGGCCGGAAGGCGAAGAAGGCCGTCAGATTTCTTTGGCCGGCGGCGGTCGTTATGACGGCTTAATCAAGCTTTTGGGCGGCCGGGATACGCCAGCTGTCGGTTTTGCCATCGGTTTGGACAGATTAGTCAGCTTGATTAAAGAAAGAGGAATTAAGTTTAACCAGCGTAAGCGGCCGCTCGTCTTTCTGATTCAGTTGGGCGACTTGGCCAAGAAAAAATCGCTTAGGTTATTTGAAGAATTAAGACGGACCGGTTTAGAGGTAGCCAGTTCTTTCAGCCGCGACACAATTAAGGCTCAACTAAAGACAGCCGATAAGCTGGATGCTCGTCTAACTTTAATTTTAGGGCAAAAGGAGGTTTTGGACGAAACGATTATTATCAAAGATATGAATTCCGGTATTCAAGAGACAGTTCCCTTGGCCAAGCTCGTTAAGGAGGTTAAAAAGAAGATAAAGAATAGTTAGGCTTATGGATTGCCCTTTTTGCAAAATTGCGGCCGGTCGGTTACCCAGTTACCGAGTTTATGAAGACAAATATTTTTTGGCTTTTTTGTCGATTGCTCCGCTTAATCCCGGCCATACTCTGGTCATTCCTAAGAAACATTTCCGTTGGGTTTGGGATATTCCCTTGGACAGACGCGCCTCGCCCAATCTGGCTCAGTATTTTCAGGTGGTTGGCCGACTGGCCGGGGCTATTCGGCAGGGACTCAGGACCGATTTTGTTGTTTCTTTGGTCATCGGTGAAGAATTTCATCATGCTCACGTTTGGTTGGTTCCCCGATTTAAAAATGACGGTCACGGCGGGAGTATCAATTTAAACAATCTTAAAAAAATAGATGAACCAGAAATGAAAAAGATTGCCGAGAAAATAAAAAAGAGTATTAAATAGAAACTTTGTTATATATTTACTTGTTCGCTCGGGAATGAAAATTTATTTTCATTCCACTCGCTCACGGCGTAAATAAAGGAGAAAAAATGGACCAAGAAAAGTCGTTCTCACCAATAGATAATGCCCCTGATTCTAAAAAAGTCGTTCTTTCTTCCCGGAAGAAATGGCTTTATTTAGGTATTGTTATCACTATTGCCAATCCTGTCTTTGCCGGTCTGATTTTGGGCTTGGCCTTTCTGACCGAGCCAGATATGAAAAAAGAGGCCAAAATTATTTTAGGAGTGGCCATTGTTTGGGGTATAGTTTATTCTTATTTGGTTAATTGGCTGACCACTCAAGGTTATTTGCCTAGTTACTAAAATCTTTGATGAATAAGAATTTTTATTACGCGACAGCCACTCTAATCGGGGCAATTGTCGGGGTAGGCATTTTTGGCGTTCCCTTTGTCGTTGCTAAATCCGGTTTTCTGCTGGGCTTGTTTTTTTTGTTACTCTTGAGCGGGCTGGCCTTGATAATCCACTTAATCTACGGGGAAATTATTTTGCGGACGCCCGGCAAGCATCGTTATGTCGGTTATGCTCAATTGTATCTAGGCAACTGGGGAAAAAGGATAATTACTTTTACCTCTGTTTTTACTTTCTATGGGGCCTTGCTGGCCTATATAATCGTTGGCGGGAAGTTTCTTCAGACTATTTTTGGCGGCCTCGAGCTGGTCTGGAGTTTAATCTTTTTTGTCATTTGCGCCTCGGCTATTTTTTTCGGCTTGCGGGTAATCTCGCAAATAGAGATTCTGATGACTCTCTTTTTAATCGTCATTGTCATCTTGATTACGGTTAAGGGTTGGCCGGCCGTTGAATTCAGTAATTTAGCTACTTGGGACTGGTCATATTTTTTTCTACCCTATGGTGTAATCCTTTGGGCGGTGACCGGCGGAGTGGCTATTCCCGAAATGAAGGAAATTTTCGGGGAGAATTGCCGACTCTTCAAAAAATCCATTATCTGGGGCAGTATTTTACCGGTCTTTCTCTATCTGATTTTTATTTTGACTGTAGTCGGAGTGACCGGAGGGCAGACTTCGATTGAGGCGATTGAAGGCTTAGCCCAGGTTTTAGAGAAGCATATTATTATTTTCGGGGCCGTCTTTGGACTTCTAGCCGTAACTACTTCTTTTCTGGTTATCGGTCTGTCTCTAAAAAAGATTTTTTGGTATGATTATAAGCTCAATAAGCGCTTGGCCTGGGTTTTAACTTGTTTTGTCCCGTTGATAGCTTATCTAGGCCATTTCCGTAACTTTGTCGCTGTTATCGGCTTTCTGGGGGCGGTCTTGTGCGGCTTGGAAGGAATTGTTTTTATTCTTATCTACCGACGAGCCAAAAAACTGGGCCAGCGCCAGCCGGAGTATTCGCTGAAAATACCTGCTGTTGTCAGCTACGGACTCATTTTACTCTTAGCTTTGGGTATTATTTATCAAGTTGTCTATTATTTCTGAATGACACCTTTTTAGGGATATCCGAAGGTTTTTACTTGAATTAGAACGATGGCCAAAAAGCTAACCAAAGGTATCCGAAAATATATTCGTCGAGAGAAAGCTCGCCTGCGGCGAGAGATTTTAAATAAAGCCGAACAAAGCGAAAGAATTGACCAAATTTACCGAAAAATAGGAGTGAAAAGAGAAAAAGTTAATTCCTCTCAGTCGACAAAAACCAACCGAAGTTCACCGCCACAGAAAGGCTTGCCAAAAAAGAAATAAGATAGTATACTAAAATTAAGATGAAACGTGATTTTTTCCATAGCCCAACCAAGGGCCGCCTTCAATTAACCAAGGTAACCAAGGAGATAGCTAATTTTATTAGCTTAGATGACCATTCTAAATATCGTTTGATTGTCGGCACTGATTCTAATGGCGGTAAAAAAACTGATTTCGTCACCGCTGTTATTGTCTATCGGGTTGGACACGGCGGCCGTTATTTCTGGAAGAAAACCAATGGTCACAAAGTTTATCATACACTTCGCGACCGTATTTATCAGGAGGTAGCTTTGTCTTTGCAAGTAGCCCAAAATATGCTTAAGCAGTTAGAATCTTCTCTGACTAATGCCGGCTTGCCTAATTACGATTTTCAAATTCATATTGACGTTGGCCAAAATGGGCCGACCCGGGAAATGATTAAAGAGGTGGTTGGGATAGTTCGAGGTAATGGATTTAAGGCTATGATTAAACCTGAGTCTTACGCTGCTTCGCATGTGGCCGATAAGTATGTATAGGTTGATTAATCGATTTGCCCTGTACCATAATAATATTGTGATGCTGGACTTGATTAACGGATACTCGCTCAGCGGGTATCTTTTATTTTTAGAAAGATTTTGATAGGATAGAGTTATTACTTCCTGAACGAAGCGAGTAAAGCGAATAGAGTCGAAGGATTTTTAATTCATTGTCTTTGAACCCGTTCAGGCAATAATGGTTATGAAACTATATTTTCACGGCGGAGCCAGATGGGTGACCGGCGTTAATTATTTATTAGAGACCGGACGAAGCAAGATTTTGATTGATTGTGGCCTTTTTCAGGGTGGCGGAGCGGCCCGAAAAATGAACCAACGAGGATTTCCTTATCGACCGGAAGAGATTGAAGCGGTTTTGATCACTCATGCCCATATTGACCATATCGGTCGCTTGCCCTATTTGGTTAAAGAGGGGTTTCGGGGCAAGATTTTTGCGACTAAGCCAACTAAGGATTTTGCCCGGATAATGCTTTTTGACGCCGAAGAGATTCAGCAGGAGATGGCTGAAACAATGGGCAAAAAATCTGTTTATGACCGTTCCGATGTCGAAAAAACTTTATCTCTCTTCCAGGGAGTAGACTATGAACAGAAAATTAAATTAAATGAAGAAATTTCTTTTTGCTTTAGAGAAGCCGGTCATATTTTAGGTTCAGCCGTTATTGAAGTTTGGGCCCGGAAAACAGTTGGTCAAAACCGGCCGGCCATTGAAGTTAATCGAAAGGAATCTCTGACCGAGACCAGCCGGGATATTAACGGTTCTTCTGGCTGGCGGAAAATAGTTTTTTCCGGAGATTTGGGCAATCCGCCAACTCCGCTGCTCCGAACACCTTGTTTTATCGAGCAGGCTGATTACGCAGTCATTGAATCGGCTTATGGCGACCGGATTCACGAAGACAAACAGCAACGCAAGGATTTATTGGAGGACGCAATCGAGGAAACAGTCAGTCGGGGCGGAACCTTGCTCATTCCAACTTTTGCTCTGGAAAGAACGCAGGAAATTCTCTATGAACTAAACGAATTAGTTGAAAACCACCGAATCCCGCCTATCCCTATTTTTCTTGACAGTCCTTTGGCTATTAAATTAACCAGAGTTTACCAGAAGTATTCTCAATATTTTAATAAAGAGGCGCTTGGCCTGATTAAATCTGGTGATGACCTGTTTAAATTCCCCGGGTTTAAAATGACCTTGTCTGTTTCCGAATCTAAGGCGATTAATCAGGTTAAACCGCCCAAAGTGATTATGGCCGGTTCAGGCATGTCGACCGGCGGCCGAATTCTCCATCACGAAAGGGTATATTTGTCTGACCCCAAAAACACTCTTTTAATCATCTGCTACCAGGTGCCCGGAACAATCGGCCGGAAAATTTTGGATGGGGCGAAAACGGTTAAAATATTCGGCCGGCCGGTCCCGACCGGAATAAAAACCAGAGCAATCGGCGGTTACTCGGCCCACGCCGACCAGAAGATGCTTTTAGCCTGGCTTAGGCCGATGAAGAAAAATCTGAAAAAAGTTTTTGTCGTTCAAGGAGAAGAAAAAGCTGCTCTGGCCTTATCGCAGAAAGTTAAAGATTGTCTGGGTCTGCCGGCCGAAGCGCCGAAGGCAGGTCAGCCGGTCGAATTGTAGTTTTGACAAAAACAGCTAAAAATAGTAAGCTAAGATAGATGGAAAAAAGAAAATATTTGAAATATAAAATTTGCGTTTCCGGAGCGGCCGAAACCAGTCATTGCGCTAAAAACGCTCTTGAGTTAGCTAAAGAATTAGGCCGCCAGATTATTAAGCACAGTGGAATTTTGGTGACCGGGGCGACGACCGGCATCCCTTATTGGGCGGCGATTGGAGCCAAGGAAGAAGGCGGAATTGTTATTGGCCTCTCGCCAGCCGCCTCTGAAAAATCTCACTTGAAAAAATACCATCTGCCAGTCGATTTTCATGATTTAGTCGTCTATACCGGCTTTGAGTACTCCGGCCGTAACCTGTTTTTAACCCGTTCTTCTGACGCAGTCATCGTTGCTTGTGGCCGAATGGGCACTTTGAATGAGTTTAGCATTGCCTTCGAAGACGAAAAGCCGATTGGGGTTTTGACCGGCAGCGGGGGGACAGCCGATATAATAAAAAAAATTGTTGATAATTCTCACCGCGGCCCCGGGAAAATTGTTTATGACTCTGACCCGAAGAGTTTAGTTGAGCGGTTAATCAAATTAATCAATAAAGAGAAAGAAATTAAACCAGATTAAATTATTAATTATTTGGTAAAAGTAAAAGGAGGTGACTTATGTGGTTATTGAAGTTAAAAAAAGAGAAAGAGAGAACCCTCGTAGTTTGTTAAGACGCTTTACCCGCCGGATTCAGCAGAGCGGTCTTTTGATTCGGGCTCGCAAAGCCAGATTCCGTGAAAGAGAAAAAACCAGACGAGAAAGACGGGCCAGCGCCTTGAGAAGGACTCGGATTGGTAAAGAAAAAGAAAAATTAAGAAAGATGGGTCTTCTGGAAGAAGAACCTAGATGGAAAAGGAGATAAATCCAAATGCCGCTTAAAGAGAAAATTCAGGCTGAGACCAAAAAAGCCATGCAAGCCAAGGACCAATTAAAGGTCTCTGTTTTGCGTATGTTGATGGCAGCTGTTTTTAACAGGGAAAAAGAGAAAAGGGCTAAATTGAGCAAAAGCGAGGAGGATTTGAAGAAATTAGACAAATTAAGCAAATTAACTGACGAAGAAACACTGGAAGTTATCTCCAGCGAAGCCAAAAAACGCAAGGATTCTATTGAACAGTATGAAAAAGGCGGTCGCCAGGACTTAGTTGACCAGGAAAAAAAGGAACTGGAAATTTTAACTGCTTATCTGCCCGAACAGATGTCCGAGGAGGAGATTAGAAAATTGGTTAAGGCTAAGATGGAAGAATTGGGAGCGATTAGTCCTCAAGAAACTGGCAAAGTTATGGGTGCTTTAATGCCCCAGCTTAAGGGCAAAGCCGACGGTGTCCTCATTAGTAAAATTGTCCAGGAAGAACTTGGAAAAGGTTGATTAAGGGTTGTCGTTGAGGATAATCGCCTGAGGTGACTATCTGAAAGGACGACCCTTTATTTTAATAGATAATGAATCAACCAAATCAGCAAATCCAACCAAACATCCCGGAGCCACAGCCAAGCATTCAGCCAGAAATACCTAAAAAATCCGGCTTACCTACCTGGGCCTCTATTTTGATTGTTATTTTATCAGTTATGATAGTCGGCTTAGTCAGCTATGGCGCTTATCACTATTTCGCTCCCCAGCCGGAACCGGCTGAGTTACCAACAGCTGGCCAGAAGGAATCCGCCGAAGAACCAACTGACCCAACCGCTGACTGGCAGACCTATCGGAATGAGGAATATGGGTTTGAACTAAAGTATCCGGAGGAATATATAATAGAAGTAGACATGCTTAATAGCTCTGATTCAATGAAGACAATCATGTTAGAAGGACCAAAAGAATGTTCAGGATTCGATGATGATGAAAGATATTGTCTTGAAGATGATGTTTCTATAACTTTAATGTATAATCAATCTGCTTTAACCGCTGAAGCATGGTTTAATGAAATTAAAGATGACAATATTGCATATCAAAAAATTGGGACTAAAGAAATTACTGGACAATTTGCTATAGTAGCAATACCTAAGGAAGTCGAGAACTTTGCTACTAGATATATCTTTAGCGCT